>JAUIJH010000023.1 GCA_030431335.1 Alphaproteobacteria bacterium | reverse complement strand
TCCGCCACCATCTCGACCCCGAATCCACCAGGGAGGGGTCGTCGGTGGGACATCTCTAATTTGCTGAGGTGAGACATTACTAACTGGCTGTTACAAGCGACGAGTGTATAATGGGAGGTTATGGAACGCTCGGAGATAGAATAGCGGCGTCAGAAAAATATATTGATCCTCGCGGAGCCGACATACTCTTGCTGGTTGCTGTTGAGCAACGTGTCGAAATTTGCCTCGATCGTCGCCCGCTGGTGAACCTGTGCCTCGATCGCAACGCCGATATCGGCGAACAGCTGGTCGGTTTCGTCGGCCACGGTGAAGCTCGGCCCATTGCCGCCGAGACCGGCAAGGCGGACATTGGTGGACCGATTTGTGGCGCCGAGGATGGCGAGCGCACCGGCACTGATGTTTGCCTCCGTCGCCATACCCCAGGCGTTGAACGTCGCACCGAGCTCGAGCATCGGATTGAGCGTGAGGAAGGTGTCGTCGAAACCGCCGACTTGCAGACCGTAGGGACCGGCGCCGGTCTCCGTATAGCCGTCCTGCCAGACCCGCTCGACGCCGAGGTCGAACCATGGCTTGAGGTGGACGGTGTCGGTGACATCGAACACGTGGGCGAGGCGCGCATGTCCGGTGACCCAGGCGGTACTCGGATCGCCGTGAGCCCGGACAAGGCCCGCCGGCGTGATCACGTCCCGGGATAGATCGAAGCTGCTGAAGCCGCCCGAAACTGAACCCGACAGCGTAGTCGCGCCGAATTCCATCTTGAGTACGGTGCCCACCTGGAAGCGGTCGCCGTCTCCGGAGACGCGGCCGTTCGACAGGTCCGAGTGCTCATAGCCGATGGCAAAGCCGGCGAACTTGTTGTCGGCAAATTCGGCCTGGGCACCGCCGGAGATGCCGTAGACGTTCTCATTGTAGTTGATCGACAGGCCGTCGCGACTGCGACGTCGGGCAGTGCCCGATATCTCAGCCCACGCACAGGAGCCTTCCTCGGTGAACACCGCGGTTCCGGCGGCGTCGACCGCCGGGCAGCTGTTGAGCTTGTCGGCAAAGCGGAGCGACGAGAACAACGCCGCATCGGCAGGCGCGAATATTTCGCCGGGCGCGTAACGGTCATAGACGTCGACGAGATCGGAAACTTGTTCGACGTTGAGCAGGTAGAAGACGAGGTCGTCGACGAAGGCGTAGTTGTCACTGCCGAGCGCGATCTCGTTGCTGCGCACTTGCACAAGGCCGTCGACGTAGTCGCCGAAACTGGTGTGGTTGGCAGTGATGATTTCGCGGGTCGTGTCGGTCACCTTCGCCTGCGTCTGGCGTGTGCCGTTCCAGGGCGTGTAGTCGACGAGGTAGCCGAGGCTGATCTCCTCGCCGCCGCCTGATGCTGCGCTCTGCGACAGGCTGTAATCGACGGTCGCGGTGTCCGCGACGGTGAGGCTGTTCGATACGATGCCCGTTCGCGCATCGAGGAAGACGAAGCTGCCGCGCGTGCCGCTGGCCGGCAGCGTACCCACCGGATTTGGCAACACCGCTCCTGCGACGGAGGTTTGTTCGCCGCCCAGCGCGGTGATGAGGTCATTGCCGCCGCCGAAATCGAAATCGACATTCATCGTCCCGCCGGCGTTCTGGGTCAGCGTCCCAAAGATCACCGAGTTCCCGATCGTACCCACCGTTCCCGCCGAGATCGTCCCTGTGCTCGTGAATGTACCGCCGGGTCCGAGATGGATGGTGCCGCCGAGGCCGAACGTTGCCCCGGCCGCATTGGTCACGCGGACCGCCTGGCCAACCGAGCTGGTGCCCTCGCCAAGGATGGAGCCCTCTATCGTCCCGTTGTTTATGATGGAGAGTTTGGCGCCGTTGGTGCGGATGACGTAGTCGTCGGCCGCCGTCCCGGCGTGGCGGAGAGTGCCGTCGTTGACGATCGTGTTCTTGTGTCCATCGAAGAGGCCGATCGTCTCGGCCCCGCTCGCAGCCGTCGACACCGTCGCCCCCTCGGCGATCGTGATCGCGATGGTCCCGGTATCGGCGCCGGAGCCGCCTTCGGTTTGCGCCAGGATCGCGCGACCGCTGGTGCCGGACGCCGTGATGTCGGCGTTGATGTTGATGGTCACGTCGCCGCTGACGTCCGCCGAGCCGAGCCGGCCGACCGAGCTTTGCGCGAAGATGCCGTGGGCGCTCTGGCCGGACACGTTGATGGCGCCGTTCGTGGTGATCGTGACGGCGCCGCTGTTGCCCCCGTCGCCCGCGCCACCCGCGAAGCTCTGGATGTCGGCATTGCCGATGACGCCGCTGATGCCCGCGATGCCGCCCGAACCGCCGACCGATTGGGCGATGATGCCATGGGCGCGCACGCCGGTGGTCGTGATCGCCCCGGTGGTCACGGTGATCGCGCCGCCGTCGCCGCCGCCGCCGCGCCCGCCGACGGTGAGTTGGGAAAACAGATCGCTGATGCCCGCCCCGCCTTTGCCGCCGCCGCCGCCGATGGACTGGGCGTGGATACCGAAGGAGTGGTCGCCCTCTGTCGCGATCGCGCCCGTCCCGCCGACGGTGATCTTGCCACCGGAACCGGATGCCCCACCCGTCCCGCCAATCGCCGCCGACACGTCGTCAAAGCTCGGAATGAAGGAGAAATTGCCCGGCAGGTTGTTGATGGAGTTCGCCGCCGAGTTGGTGGTCCACGCCTCGATCCCGAGGCCGCCGCTACCGCCGCTGCCGCCACCGCCGCCGACCGATTGCGCGACGATGCCGTGGCTCAGCGTGCCGGTGGTGACGATGTCGCCGTCGTTCTCAATGATGACGTTGCCGGCGTTGCCCGCCGCGCCGCCGCTGCCGCCAATCGCGACCGTGAGCGAGGCGCTGACGTCCGTAACGCCGCTCTCGTCGTCCGCCTTGCAGCCGTAGCCGGCCCCGCCCGACAATGCGGCGCACACCCCGTCGAAACTGATCGACGTTGCCGACGCGGTGCCGCCTGTCCCGCCACCGCCGCCGATGCTCATAGCGTGGATGCCGTGGGAGGCGTCGCCCTCCGTGCCGACCTTGCCGGTGCTGGCGACCGTGACCGCCTCGCCGTTGCCGCCGACGCCGCCGGAACCGCCCACCGCCACCTGGACGGTGGCGCCGATGCTGGGGTCCTCGCCACTGCTGCTGGGAAGGGGCTCGATGTTGAGGTTGGCGGCGTTGCCGCCGCTGCCGCCGCCGCCGCCGACGCTCATGGCGACGATGCCGGTCGAGCCGCCCTTCTTGGTGGTGACGGTGCCGGTGTTGTCGACGCTGACGGTCGAGCTGTGCTGGCCCGCGCCGCCGGAGCCGCCCACGGTGACGCCGATATTGGCCGAATCGCCCTTGTTCACCGTCAGCAGCACCGCGTAGGCAGAGCCGCCCCGGCCGCCGTTGCCGCCGATCGACTGGGCCAGGATGCCCTCGGCCAGATAGCCGTCGGTGGTGATGTTGCCGTTGTTCGTGACCGAGACGGTGTCCGACAGCGCCCCGGCGCCCCCCGTGCCGCCGACGTCCACGTTGACGGTGGCCGAGGCGTCCTTCGAGAGGGACATGTTGCCTGTGTAGACGTTGCCGCCGTTGCCGCCGGAGCCGCCGACGGACTGGGCGACGATGCCGGCCGCCGCGAAGTCCGAGGTGGCGATGTCTGCCCCCTGCACGACTGTGACGGTGCCGGCCGTGCCGCCGCTTCCGCCGGAGCCGCCGATGGTGACCCCGGCCTCGCCCGAAACCTTGCCGCCCGTAAAGCTCGCTTCGGCCGCGAAGCCGCCGTTGCCGCCCGAGCCGCCGAGAGATTGGGCGAGGATGCCGGCGGCGTGGTAGCCCGCCGTCGTCAGCGTCGCCGCTTTGCCGTTCGTCACCGTGACGTCGCCCGCGTCGCCGCCCGAGCCGCCCGAGCCGCCGATGGTGACGGCGACGTCGCCCATCGACAGCGCAGAGCCGTCGATGGAGCCCTTTGCGCTGCCACCGCCGCCGGCGACCGAATGCGCCACGATGGCGTTGGCGAACGCGCCGCCCGTGGTGACGGTCGCCTCGTTCGTCACCTCCACCGTGCCGGCCTTGCCGCCCGCGCCGCCCTTGCCGCCCACGGACACGCCGCCGTCCCCGCCGCTGACGGCCGCGCCGGACAGGGTGTGGCCGGAGTTGCCGCCCGAATTGCCGATGCTTGCCGCTAAAATCCCTTCGGAGTGCGTGCCCGCCGTGGTGATGGAGCCGCCGCTCGTCGCCACGGTGACGCCGGCGCCGGAACCCGCCGTGCCGCCGTCGCCGCCGACCGCGACGTTGATGGGAATGGTGCCATCGAGCGAGCCGGCGACGGTCCAGCTCCCGTTGCCACCACCGCCGCCGACGCTCATCGCCATGATGCCGGTGGAGTTGTGGCCTGCGGTCTGCACCACGCCGCTCGAGGTCACGGAGACCGCCGCGCCGTCGCCGGCGGCGCCACCCTTGCCGCCGACGGAGACATTGGCGGTGTCGGTGGATTCGCCGCTGAAGGCGCCGGTGAAGTGCGCCGAACCACCGCCGCCGCCGACGCTCATCGCCCCCAACCCCACGGAGGCATTGCCCGTGGTCGTGGCGCCGTTGGCGATGACGGTGACCGTTCCCGCGTTGCCGCCGCCGCCGCCGCTGCCACCGACGGAGACGTTGGCCGACATGTTGGAAATCGCGGTGCCGGCCAGCGTGATCCCGGCGTGGCCGCCGCCACCGCCGACGGACTGCGCCAGCACACCGGGCGACACGTCGCCGCCGGTCTTCGTCCCGCCGGTGAGCGCCACGTTCACGGCGCCAGCAGTTCCGCCCGAGCCGCCGCTACCGCCGACCGCGACCTGTGCGGAAAAGCGTGAGCTGAGCGCGCCGGACACTGTGGTGCCGGAGCTGCCGCCGCCGCCGCCGATGCTCTGCGCCAAGACCGCGGCGGAGTTGGGTCCGCTGGTCGCGATCTCCTCGGCCCAGTCGAGCTTCACCTGGCCGCCGGTGCCGCCCGAGCCGCCGCTGCCGCCGACGGATACGTTCACCGAGACTTCGCTGATCCCGCTCGCCGCGACGGTGGCGCCGCCGTGCCCGCCGCCGCCACCGATGGCCTGCGCCGAGATGCCCGGTGAATTCTCGCCCAAGGTAACGACGCCGTTGCCGCCGCTGATGTTGATATTGCCGCTGTTGCCGCCCGCGCCCGCGCTGCCACCGATCGAGGGAGCGAAGGAGAGGCCGCCGGCGAGGTTGCCCGAAACCGTGTTGCCACCGTTGCCGCCGCCGCCGCCGATGGTCTGCGCCAACAAGCCGGGCGAGTAGTCGCCGGCGGTGGAGAGCGCGCCGGCCTGCTGCATCCAGACCGTGCCGGCGTTGCCGCCGCCGCTGCCGCTCGCGCCGACGCCAACGGCGAAATCGACGACCGCGGGACCGGTGAAGCTGAAATCGGACCCCGCGTTGCCGCCGCCGCCGCCGACGGTCTGCAGGTGGATCGCGGCCGAATGATCGCCCTCGGTGGCGATGTCCGCCTTGCCGTTGATGATCTGCACCCAGTTCGAGTTGCCGCCGCTGCCGCCGCCGCCGCTGAAACCGAGCGCGACGTTGACCGGGGCGCCTCCCGAGACGGAGACCGAGTTGCCGCCGTTGCCGCCACCGCCGCCGACACTCTGGAGGAAGATGCCGCGCGACTGGTCGCCCTTGGTGGCGATCGTCCGCCCGGCCGCGCCGGTGTCGGTATAGGTGACGGAGTTGGCGAAGTTGCCGCTCCCGCCCTGACCGCCGATGGCCTGCGAGAAGCCGATGCCGCCGCTGGTGGCGCTGGAGCCGTTCCCGCCGCCGCCGCCGATGCTCTGCCCGAATACGGCGGTGGAGCCATCCCCGGCGGTCGTGATGACGCTGCTGTTGGCGATGGTCAGCGGACCGCCGGCGCCACCGCCGCCGCCGGAGCCGCCGATCGCCTCGATCCCGACGGTGGAATGCGCCGAGCCGCCGCCACCGCCGAGGCTGAGCGCATAGATGCCCATCGCGTAGTCGCCCGTGGTGCCGATCGTGCCGTCGTTGGTGATGGTCACCCGCGAGCCGGAGCCACCCTTGCCGCCGCTGCCGCCGAGCGAGAGGATGCCGGCCGAGCCGCCACCGTCGCCGCCGCCGCCGCCGACGCCCGCCGCGTGCAGTCCGACGCCCTGCAGGCCACTGGTGGTGATCGAACTGTCGGCATCGAGGCTGACCGTCACATTGCCGGCGGAGCCCCCGGCCGAACCGGAACCGCCGAGAGAAATCAGCCCGTCACCCTTGCCGCCCCGGCCGCCGCCGCCGCCCACCGAGAGCGCCTGCACGCCATAGGCCGCGGTGCCGCCGGTGGTGATGGTGACGCCCTCCGCGTTCACGGTGACAACGCCGCCGTTCCCCGCGCTCTGGCTGCCCGCGCCGAAGCCCCCGATACCGCTGCCGTTGCCGCCGTCACCGGCAAACCCGCCGACGCTTTGTGCCAGCAGGGCGTTCGCCTCGTCGCCCTTTGTCGCGACGGAGCCTATGAAGGACACGCTCACGTTGCCGCCAGGCGCCGCACCCGCTCCCGCACCGCCGTTGCCCGACCCGATGGACGCGTCCGCATTGCCACCACTGCCGCCGGCGCCGCCGTAGCTGCGCGCAAACACACCCTGGCTCTGGTCCGTCCGGGTGGTCACGTTGGCCCACAGGTCGACAGTCACGGTTCCGCTCCTGGCGCCGCCTCCGCCGTTGCCGCCTTGCGCGTCGCCGATGAAGCTGGCGGTGGCGTTGCCGCCATTGCCGCCCTGACCACCCCGGCTCTCGGCGAAGACCGCATGGTTGTGCGAGCCGCCGGTCCCGGTGGAGACCATGATCGGCCCGCCGCCGTTCGACGTGATGGTGACGGCACCGGCCTCGCCGCCGAAGAAGCCGTCGCCGCCGAAGGCTTCCGTGCCGGCATCTTCGGACGTGGCTTCGCCGCCCGCGCCGCCGTTGCCGCCGATGGATGCGACGTGGATCGCGACGGCCCCGAGGGTGATGATCGTCACCTCCGGGGTCTCGATCGTGAGAGTGGCGCTGCCCGCACTACCGGCAAGCGTGGCGGCGCCGCCGTGGGCGTCGCCCGCTTCCGTGTTGCCGTTCCCTCCGGGGCCGCTATCGCCACCCTGGCTCAGCACGTCGATGGCACCCGCGCCCTCCGTGGTGATCTCTACGCCCTCGGAACCGGGGTATCCGAGATAGACGCTCGCCGCGCCGCCGTTGCCGCCGAAACCGCCGGCGCCGCCATAGGCCGCGCCACCGCTGGCGTGGCCGAAGCCACCCGCCGGGCCGTCCTGCCCGATAGAGTGAGCCGCAACGGCCGTACCCTCTCCCTCCATGGTGATCGTGGCGCTGACGATGGAGACCGCAGCCATTCCGGCGTGGTCGTTGACGCCGCCGTCGCCCCCGTGCGCGTTTCCGCCGACTTCCGAACGACCTTCCCCGCCGTCGCCTCCCGTGCGCCCGCCTTGCGAGAGGGCGAAGAGCACGAAGCTGTCCTCCGGCGCGTCCGACACGAGGCTGAACTTGCCCGCGATGATCGAGACGGTGGCAGCCCCGCCGCGGCCGCTGACGCCGCCGTCCCCGCCGTACGATGCACCAGTGGTATCAACCTTCGCCTCGCCGCCCGCGCCCCCGGATCCGCCGGCGCTTTCGGCAACGACGAGCCAGGTGCTGCCGGACTGGTTCGCGTAGTTGACTGTTCCGGAATAGAAGGTGATGCTGGCGGTGCCACCATCGCCACCGCGTCCGCCCGGATCGGCGTGGGCGTTGGTCGCGAATTTGGTGTCGTGGTCGCCGCTCGCGGCTAAACCGCCGTACGAGCGTGCACCAAGGCCGACGGCGTCGAAGGACGGGGAGGTGATGCCGAAGCCCTGTCCATCGAAGCTCGCCGAGACGTCGCTGGCGTCGCCGCCCGGATCGCCGTTGCTGGACGGGTCCGCATCCGAGCCGTCCGACTGGACCTGCGCGCCGCCAGTGATATCGGCGGTGAGATCCTGCACCACCAGCCTGTTGCCCTCGGCGAATACGTCCGAGACATCGCCGGTGCATGTGGTGATGCCACCGCTCGTGCTGCAACCGGCCCAGACAGGTATGGTGAGGGCAGTAGTTCCCAACAGCGCGGCTGCCAAAGCCTGCCCGTAACAGCGTGCAATCATCGCGACGTCGCCTTCCGCAAAATGTTTCTAGCGACCGGTTAAAAACGTGAGTCGCATTTTATATCTGCGATAGGGATGCATGATGAGCAGGTGACGCGAAGGTTAAGTGGTGCAATTGATTTCGCAGCGGCAAAATTTTTTGAGTTCCTGTTGCTCAGGCGCAACGTAATACGGTGATGATTGGAGTTACCCTAGTGGATTGTTCGCAACGGAATATTTCCGTTGCGCGATTCCGTCGCGGCGGGTTTGGTGCGAGTCTGTGGGATGCGCCCAGACATCTCATTTGCAGTCCCAGCTCGCGCCGCCAAGCGGCTTGAAGTGATCGTCGCCGATCCGGAGAGCCCCCAGAAACACGTCTGGCGGGCTCGGATCATTCTTCTCAGCGGTAACGGCGCGGGCACAAGCGCGATCGTCGCCGAGACGGCCAGGTCCGCTGCGTCTGGCGCTGGCAGGAGCGTTTCATGCGCGAGGGCGTCGACGGTCTTGCTTATGACAAGGCGTCCGCCCGGGATTGCACCGCTCCCCGCCGATCGTGTGGCTGAGATCGTCCGCCTAGCGCAAGAGCCGCCGCACGCGGCGACCCGACCTGCCCCGGTAATTTCGGACCAAGGATTTGTTGAGAGACTGCCCTCCGGGATGGAGGGAAGGATGCGCAAGTCGAGGTTCACGGACGAGCAGATGGTGATGACGTTGCCCCCTGAAGTGTCCTCGGTCTGAACTGGACTCCGTCGGAGGGAGACGGAGATGAAGAAGAGCCGCTTCAGTGAGGTTGAGATCATCGCGGTGCTGAAGGAGCACGCGGCGGGGATCGGCGTGGCGGAGCTGTGCCGCAAGCACGGGATCAGCGATGCAACGTTCTACACGTGGCGCAAGCGCTACGGCGGGATGGAGGTCTCGGACGCCAAGCGGCTGAAGGCGCTGGAGGATGAGGACGCCCGCCTCAAGAAGCTTCTCGCCGAGCAGATGCTCGATGTGGCGACGCTGCGGGACGCTCTGGGAAAAAACTTCTGACGCCCGGCGCGCGAGGAGGCTTCGTGAGCTGGGCTATTGAAAAGAAAGGATATTCCCAGCGGCGTGCCTGTGCGCTGATCGGGATGCATCCCAGGACCTACCGCTATAAGTCGCAGCGGCCGGACGACGCGGCGATGCGCGAGCGGCTGAAGACGCTGGCGAACGAGCGACGCCGGTTCGGCTATCGGCGGCTGCACATCCTGCTGCGGCGCGAGGGGATCGAGGTGAACCACAAGAAGCTGTTCCGCCTGTACCGGGAGGAGCGGCTGACCGTGCGACGCCCCGGCGGCCGCAAACGCGCCATAGGAACGCGTGCACCAATGACGTTGCCGCAAGGGGCCGAACCAGCGCTGGAGCCTCGACTTCGTCTCCGATCAACTCGGTGACGGGCGTCGCTTCCCGGTGCTGGTCGTGGTCGACGACTTCACCCGCGAATGTCTGGCGCTGGTGGTCGACACGTCCTTGTCGGGTTCTCGGGTCGCGCGCGAGCTCGACGGCCTCATCGCCCGGCGCGGCAAGGCGCTGATGGTCGTCGGTGACAACGCGCGCGATCCTGGAATGGCAGGAGGACCGCGGCGTCGAGTGGCACTACATCGCCCCCGGCAAGCCGATGCAGAACGGCTTCGTCGAGAGCCTGAATGGCCGGTTCCGTGACGAGTGCCTCAACGAGCACCTCTTCCGCAGCCTGCCGGCCGCTCGCGTCCTCATCGAGGCGTGGCGGGCCGACTACAATCACGACCGGCCGCACACGAGCCTGGGCGGCCTCACCCCAAACGAGTTTGCAACCCGGTCCCGACAGGACCACAACACGAACAGAGTCCAGCTATGAGCGGGGACACTTCGGGGGCAACGTCAGCCGGGGTCCGACGGCGGCGGGCGAACCTGGGCCACCCTCGCCACGCTGCTCACGACCGCCAAGCTCAACGGCATAGACCCGCGCGCCTGGCTCACGCGAACCCTCGAGCGCATCGCCGCCGGATGGCCTAACCGAAAGCTCGACGACCTGATGCCATGGCCCCGCTACCCGCCTGAACGGCCTCAGGTGGCGCTTACCGAGCATCTTGATGGCGGCGCCGCGTTCGGCAATGCGCTGCATGATGTTGATGCCGTCCATCATCGAGCGGGTCGCCCGATCCCATTCGGCGACGATGACGATGTCGCCGGTGCCGAGGGCATCAATGGCGCGCTCGAGCTGTGGCCGGTTCTTCACCGCCTTACCGGACGCCTTCTCACGGAAGGTCGTATCGCAGCCGGCGGACCGGAGTGCCCCGATCTGACGATCAAGGTTTTGGGACGGGGTCGGACTCTGGCATATCCGATCAGCATCCCTCACAGGGTGCGAGGTCGCCGGAATTGAACCCATTCCTTGTCCGTCAGGTCGCACCTTGCCATCCCGCTCCTTGCCATCCCGCTCCTTGCCATCCCGCTCCTTGCCATCGCATGCAGGCAATAGAATCAGCCAAGGCCGATCTCGTTAACGAGTGTATGACATAAGCCTGCTGGGCTGCGCGAGCTGGCGTTAATCCGATTTAGTATTATATTCGTTCGCCCGCCCTGCCATCTCATGGCTCGGGTCGATCGAACCAAACTTGAAAATGGACTTCACCGTCCATCTTACGAGCAACTTCAATTTTTCTCAACAATAATTCTAAAGAACCTTCGGGTTTCACGTCGCCATCGTATCCAATATCAAGACCAAGTATACTGCAATCCAGTAGGAGAGTTTTTTTTGTTCCGGAAATTAAACGAGATTCCATTGATTGGACAATCAAATTTTGGCTATTAATATAGCTAATGCTATCAGTCAATTCATCGACGGTCAGGAACCTAGTTCCTTTTCCCCTTAATCCATCCTGGACATCTTCTTTAGTTATCAATTTATTGACCTTCTTTAGGCTCTGGTGGGTTATAATTTGGGTCATTTCGATCGTTTGCCGCGATCATCTCGCCATTTTTATCATCAACTACTACCCAGTCACCATATTGTTTTGAGGGTTCATGGCTGGCGGAAATTCGCCATCGCGAACAGGCAGCGATGCCTTTCGAGAGATTGGCCGCGTGTGTTGTTCCAAAAGCAGCGTCTCACGCTTGTCTACTCGGATAACTGCGGAACAAACGGTGTGAACCGCCCCTCGTTGATTTCGGCTGTGCGTCGTCGGTGTGATGACCGCGACGGCTCTCGAGCTGATCGATTTTCGCTCGCACTTTTGAAGCCCCGCCTCGCTCAGAGCACGGGACTGAGCGTCGCAAGAGCGTTGTTCCAGAGCCGTTGGCGCCATGTCCAGGCGTCAACGTCGTCGAGCGTCACCGCCCGGCTGTCCGCGATGTAAGCGTCCTGGCGGGCGCGCATCTCGGCGGTCAGCGCGGGGTCGAAGAACAGGATGTTGTTCTCGTAGTTCAGGTCGAAGCTGCGACGGTCCATGTTGGCGGAACCGATGAGGGTGAGGACGCCGTCCACCGCCATCGACTTGGTGTGCAATAGGCCCGGTTGGTACTCGAAGATCCGCACGCCCGCGCTCAACAGATCCTGGTAGTAGGACCGGCTGGTCGCGCCGACGGCGAAATCGTCGTTCCGCGCCGGCAGCACCATGGTCACGGCGACCCCGCGATTGGCGGCGGCGCAAAGCGCGGCCTGGATCGAGCCTTCGGGCACATAGTAGGGCGTGGTGACGACGAGCTCGCGCTCCGCCGCGTAGATCAGGCTCGCGAACATCTCCGGCATCGCCGATGGGCGCAGGGTGGGCCCGCTGGCGACGACCTGCGCCGCGAAGCCGGAGCCGGGGACGTTCATCGGAGCGCGAAGCACGTCGCGGATGTCCTCGTCGAAGTTCGCCATCCAGTCGCTGGCGAAGAGGTGCTGGTTCTGCCGCACGACCGGCCCCTCGAAGCGCATCACCGCGTCGACCCAGGGGGCATATTTCGCCTTGGGGAGGAACGCCGGATCGGCGCAGTTCTGGCTGCCGCAGTAGGTCACGGCGTTGTCGATGACGAGGATCTTGCGGTGGTTGCGCAGGTCGACCCGCCCGCTGAGCATCCGCAGGAACGGGTTGCCGATCGGTAGCGCGCGGGCCAGCTTGACGCCGGCTTCACCCATCTTGGCCCAGAGCGGGCTGCGGACGAGATCGCGCGAGCCCAGATCATCGACCATCGCGCGGCAGGCCACGCCGCGGCTTGCGGCACGCTTCAGCGCCTCCGCCATCTTCGTGCCGTTGGTGTCGGGCAGCCAGATGTAGAACATCAGGTGGACATGATCAGTGGCCGCGTCGATGTCAGCGACCATTCGGTCGATGGCGGCATCGGAATTCGCCATCAGCGCGGCGCGGTTGAAGCCGACAGGCGCGTATCCGCTGATCGACTGTCCCACGTCGAACAATTGACCATAGGGGGGCGGTATCGTCTCCGCCGGCACGGCTGCGGGCCAGCCGGATGCCTCCTCCGGGCCGGGGAGCGCCGCCGCGATCCGTCCGACGCGTGCGGCCTGTCGGCGTCCGATGCTGGTCTCGCCGAGGAGAATGTAGGCCAGGATGCCGACGAATGGCAGCGCCAGCAGGATCGCGAGCCACGCCACCCGCGCCCCCGGATCGCGGTGAGGGCGCAGGATCACTCGCACGCCGCAGGCCAGAACAGCGAGATAGTGCAGGGCGATCAAGGTCAAATCTTCCTCCCCAACGCAGAGTCTCGATGGGAGAAGGACGGCTGTCTTGCCCGTGCCTCGCTCCGTCACCGGTGGCGCGGGGCCTTCGCTCCGCTCCGCATAACGCTCAGGCCGGCGCCGTCGCACCGCCTCGGACCAGGAGACAGGCGTTTGCAGCGCGCGGCAAGGTCGGCCGAGCTTTACCCGGCGTCTTCCTCCGGACGCCACGGTCAGGCGATAGAGATGATCTCCAGTTCGCGCCCGCCGGCGTCTACCACGTCTCCGACCGCCCGGCCGAGGAGGCGTCGCGCCACCGGCGAGACGTAGGAAATTGTTCCAGCCTTGGGGTCTGCCTCGTCCTCGCCGACGATGCGATACGTCTGCACGCGGCCGTCGTCGCGGCGGAACGTTACGGTGCTGCCGAACACCACAGTGTCGGCCGACGCTGGCGCGTCCACGACCTGCGCGGTGCGGACGCGCTCGGCGAGATAGCGCAGGTCGCGCAGCGGGACCGCCTGCTGCCGGCGCCGCTCGTTGATGTCCTCGATGCACGCCGCTGCGTCGACGGTGTCGCGCGCCTCGGCCAGCAGTCGCTCCAGTGCCGCTAGCCCATGACCGGTCACGAGGTTCGGATGCTGCGAGATCGGGCGGTCAGGCAGCACCGTCTCCGAGGCACTGTCGGCGCTGTCCTCCTTCTTGAACGCTACGCTCACGATTGTCTCCTTGTGTGCGGCCATCATGTGCCCATCACAGCGCCAAAGCGACAGGGGCGTCGGTCGGACGTCCGAGACGTCCATCTCGGCGCGATCGGGCGCGCCGTTTCGATCGGCTTGCGCCCGGTTAGCGACTCCAAGAACAACATGCGCCGTGTTGGACAGGGCTCCGAACAGCAGGTCCACGATCCTCCGCCGTCGGTCGCTGCGACCACCCGGCGGCTCGCCTTCATCCGGGTGACGGCGGCCTCCCATAAACCAACGATTCTGCGATCTTGAGTGCGCGCGCCGCAGCAGTGGGTCTGTCGCCCCATTGGCAAGAGGCCCAAATCCGGCCTCTTCGAATGAGCTGCACGAGGCCATGACCGATGCCCTTTCGGGCAGGTTCCATCGATGCCAGAATCGGGTCCATCGATGGCGCATGCAGACAGGGGATCACGGCAGATGGATACACCCATAGAATGGAGCCAGTCGGCCCGTCACTCCATCCCCGCCCTGACGAGAGCGAAAACCTTCTGCGAGGCATACGGGCTTCGGCTCCCTGTCGTGATGGCGCCGATGGCCGGGGCGTGCCCCCCTGCGCTCGCGGCCGCTGTTTCGCGCGCAGGGGGAATGGGCGCCGGCGGCATGACGGGCGATACGCCGGACGGTATCGATCGTTGGGCCAAAACGGTGCGCGCGTCTGGAAATGGCGCCTTTATGCTCAATCTTTGGGTTCCCGATCCGCCGCCGAAGCGCGATCCCGTCCATGAGCAGGAAGTTCGTCGCTCTCTTGAGGACTGGGGCGCGCGTCCGCCCGAAACCTGGTCCGATGCGCAGGCCGACTTCGAAGCGCAGTGCGACGCTGTCGTCGCCGCCGGACCGCCTGTCGTTTCGTCCATTATGGGGCTCTATCCGCCAGATGTCGTCACCCGCTTCCGGGACGCCGGCATCCGTTGGTGGGCGACTGTCACCACGGTTTTCGAGGCCGAAGAGGCGGCTGCGGCGGGTGCCGACGCCATCATCGCCCAGGGCATGGAGGCGGGGGGGCATCGAGCTGCTTTTGACGCTGCAAAGGGCGAAATACAGCTTGTCGGGCTTTCCTCGCTCGTCCCGTCGATCGTGGATGCGGTCCCTGTTCCAGTCGTTGCCGCCGGCGGCATCGCCGACGGTCGTGGGGTTGCGTCCGCGCTTGTCCTTGGCGCTTCGGCGGTCATCGTCGGGACCGCCCTCTTGCGGTCGCCGGAAGCTGCGATCCCATCCGCATGGGCCGATGCCCTCGCCCACGCACGGCCCGAAGACACCACGACGACCCGGGCCTTCTCCGGTCGACTTGGGCGCTCGCTCCGTACGCGCTATGTCGAGGCCGCTGGCGCATGTGAAGCTCCCACCCCGGCTCCATTTCCAATCCAGCGTTCACTGACCGCCACCATGCGGGCGACCGCGGCCGAGGCGAACGATCTCGACGGTATGTCCGCCTGGGCGGGACAGTCCGCAGCACTCGCTCGCGCAGAGCCCGCAGGCGACATCGTTCAACGGATCTGGATCGAAGCAACGGCCAAGTTCGGCATCTGAGGCTAAACCAGAAACGATCTCCAATTGCTGGATATGCACGATCAACGCCGACAACGACGTCACTAAGCGCAGTTTTGAGGGATTTGTCGTATAGTTCGGGAAGGGCGGCAAGCGGCACGAGGTGCCCTGCCATCACGCCCTCGAGGCGTACCTCTACGACTACCTCGACGACTGCACGCTCTGGGACGACCGCAAGGGGCTCGTATTCCGGACGATCGACCGGGACACCAAGACGCTATCGGATCGGCCGCTCGCCCAGGCGAATGCCTGGGAGATGATCCGCCGGCGCGCGCGGCATGCTGGGATCGCGACGCCGATCGGCAACCACACCTTTCGGGCGACCGGGATCACTGCGTACCTCAAGAACGAGGGGACGCTCGAGAAGGCGGCACAGGTGGTGAACCACGCGTCGACGCGGACCACGCAGCTCTATGATCGGCGGGCCGACGAGGTGAGCATCGATGAGGTCGAGCGGATTCAGATCTGAACGTTACTCTTTGGACGGCAGCTTGGCCTTCTCTAACGAATCCGGATCAGCTGGCTCTACGCGAACTGACCACCGTCTCCACATCCCTTTACGCAAACACTGCCGTGGAGGCGGCGGATACACAAACAATACTAATAGCCGACTCCTCAGACCCGAATGATGGCACAGGAGCCCCAGCAGTCTCTGGCGCTGGTTCCACGCGGAGGTCGGCTCAGCAGACGAAGCGGCCTTCCAAATCTGGATCTTCCTGTTTCGCGTTTATGGTTTCACTTATGGCACAATTGGAATAGAATACGGTCATGAACCGTTGATCGGCGCGCAAGTTGATCGGCGCAAGAAGAACTGGACCGTTGAATGGGCCTGAAGGTCATCGGCGCTGGGCTCGGCAGAACCGGCACTTATTCCCTTCGGCTAGCGCTCCAGGATCTGGGGTTCGGACCGTGCTTTCACATGGAAGAGGTGGCCAAAAACCTTTCTGTCCAGATTCCGCTTTGGAACGCAGCGCTCGACGGAAACCCAAACTGGGCCGCAATCTATGACGGCCACAACAGCGCCGTGGACTGGCCGACCGCCCGATTTTACCAGGAGCTCAACGCCTCCTACCCAGACGCAAAGTTCATTCTGGGCGTGCGTGATCCGCGAACATGGGCGGAGAGTTTCAGCGAAACCATCCACCAGCT
Organism: Alphaproteobacteria bacterium; assembly: GCA_030431335.1. Lineage (GTDB taxonomy): Bacteria > Pseudomonadota > Alphaproteobacteria > Rhizobiales > Amorphaceae > Acuticoccus. The sequence goes on along the minus strand of JAUIJH010000023.1, from coordinate 31,236 downwards.
CACCTTCAAGACCGACGATCCGCCCCCGCAATTCCGCGACTGGCTCGCTGTGGTGGGCCGGCTCATCCGGCAAAACGGTATCCCGCCGGACGGCAGTCTGGACGAACTGGAAGCGGCGTTCATCGCGCACTGCGAAAGCGTCGAGGCAGCGATACCGGCCGAGCGGCTTCTCGTGCACGACGTCAGAGACGGGTGGGCGCCGCTGTGCGCGTTTCTCGGCGTGCCGGTGCCGGACGTTCCGTTTCCGCACACGAACGATCGCAGCGGTTTCTGGAAGCTGATCGAGAGCGTCACCTGAACCGTCATTGTTGGCAAACTGCGAATGTCGCGCTGGTTGTGACGTCCGGGGGACCGCTTGGCTGAAAACCGAAAGCTTGCCGCGATCGTCGTGCTGGACGTGGTCGGCTTCAGCCGCCTCACGAGCCTCGATGAAGATGGCACGCTCGCAGCGTTCTCGGCTTTGCGGGAACATGTGATCGAGCCGGCCGTCGCCCGGCACGCAGGCCGCCTCGTGAAGTGGATGGGTGACGGGGCGCTGCTCGAGTTCAAGAGCGTCGTGGAAGCGGTGCGCTGTGCGATGGCGATCCAGGATGGCGCGCTGGAGCGCAGCGCGGGCGTGGACGCCGATCGGCAGATCAACCTGCGCATCGGCGTCCATCTCGGCGATGTCATCGAACAGAGCGACGGCGACTTGATGGGCGATGGCGTCAACATCGCGGCGCGGCTGGAGGCGCTGGCGGCGCCCGGCGCCATCTGCCTGTCGCAGGATGCCTATCGCTTCGTGCGCACGCGCCTTGACGTCGCCGTGACGGATCTTGGGCAGACGCGGCTCAAGAACATCGGCGAGCCGATCCACATCTACAGCGTCGAAGTCGGCGTACCCCCGCAAATCGGCGCGCGAGAAATCGAGGCGAGGGCCGCCACGCGGCGCGACATGCAGGGGCACGACAAGCCGTCGATCGCGGTCCTGCCGTTCACCAACATGTCCGACGACGTGGAGCAGGAATATTTCGTCGACGGGATGGTGGAAGACATCATCACCGCGTTGTCGCGGTTCGACGAACTCTTCGTCGTCGCCCGCAACTCCACCTTCGCCTACAAGGGCCGCGCCGTGGAGATCCGGCGCGTCGGCCGCGAGCTTGGCGTGCGCTATGTGCTGGAGGGGAGCGTGCGCAAGGCGGGTCAGCGCATCCGCATCACCGGCCAGCTCATCGACGCTGAGACCGGAACGCATCTCTGGGCGGACAAATACGATGGCCGGCTGGACGATGTCTTCGACCTGCAGGACGAGATCACGGCGAGCGTGGTCGGGACCCTGGAGCCCACCATCCGGGCCTCGGAAATCGAGAAGGCACGGCGCAAACCGGCCGAGCACGTCGGTGCCTACGATCTCTACTTGCAGGCACTCCCGCACGTCTACGCCATAAAGCAGGCCGACAACCTGACCGCGCTGGGGCTTCTCACGCGCGCCATGGCGCTCGACGATGCGTTCGCGGCCGCGTTCGCCCATGCGGGATGGTGCCTGGTGCAACGCGTTACAAGGTTCTGGCCGCAATACTGCGACGACGACATCGCGCAGGCCGTCGCCTGGGCGCGCCGGGCGCTGGAAGTCGGTGGCAACGACGCGAAGGCCGTCGTCCTGGGCGGCTTTGCGCTGGTCATGCTGCGCCAGGACTATCCTGTGGGGATGGACGCGCTGCATCGTGCGGTGGAGATCAATCCAGGCTCCGGTTTCGTCACCTCGATGGCGGGGTGTGGCTTGGTGTTCGGCGACGAGACCGAGGAGGGGATGCGCCTCATCGAATGCGGGATGGCACTTGGCCCAAAGGACCCGAACACGTACGCGATGCTGACCGTCTCAGCGGCGGGCCATCTCTTTTCCGGCAACCCGGAAATGGCGCTCGCCCTCGTCAACCGCGTGCTGACGCACCATGCGACGCTGGATTCGGCGCACTGGGTGCGAACGGTCGCGCTGAAAATTCTCGGCCGCAAGGAGGACGCGAGGGCGGCCGCAGCAAAACTCCTTGAAGCGTATCCTGAAGCAAGCGCGTCACGCTATGAGCGCGTCCTGCCGATCCGCAGCAAGACGTCGCTTGCGCTCGTCATCGATGCGCTGCGCGAAGCAGGCGTTCCCGAATAACGATGCGCTTCAGGCTGAACGCCGGCAAAGGGCTAAAAGCCGATTTCATCGGAGAGCCGTGACGGCACTTGGTGGTTACGACGACGAAAACGCACCGGCTTTCTGTTAACGGCATCTCAATCCCGCCATAATTTAACTTGAGCTGAAGCCGCGCGCTGCTAACACTTCGCCGCACTTTCGCCAAAAGCGAACACATCGCGGTCTATCGGCGGTTCACCGGGCGGCTCGCCAGTCGCCGCGACTCCGCCCCAGCGGAGATACGGTGCCTTGGCGACATCCGAAGTGACGGTCGGCTTGGACGACTTCACGGCATCCACCAGCGACGGCAACTATCTGTGGTGGCGGGCCGATTCCTTCACGATCTACACGGTCGGCCTCGCGTTTCAACCGCTTCAAGATGAACTCGTCTTCGTCGCCTACGTCCCCTTGGGCGAGGAATACGCCAGCCCGGACACGTTCAATCTGAACGCGAACATCCTCTACGCCGCGACCGGGGCGGGGGACGATACTGTCAACTTCCCCGATGTGCCGCCCAACCCCGACATGCCGATCGCGGAGCCGTACTACACGATCACCATCGTCGCCGGACCGGGTGAGGATCTCATCACCAAGGTGCCCGATGTCGGGTTCGACAATCTGCCGAAGATCACGCTCGCCGCCTATGGCGGCGTCGGTGACGACACGATCCACGGCGGCCGGCAGGGCGATCTGATCCACGGCGATTCCTTCAACACCATCACATTCAGCGAAGACCTCCCGTCGGACAACGCTCTCGCCGAGGATACGCCTGACTCGGTGCCGGGCGACGATCAGCTTTTTGGCTATCGGGGCAGCGACACGATCTATGGCGGCCCCGGCAACGACGTCATCGATGCGGGTCCGCGCGGCTATGGCGACACCGACGTCGTCACCGGCGGGTCCGGCGCGGACAATTTCCTCCTCAGCTACAACACCGACGGGGCCGCCGGCGGCACCGACTTCTGGTCCATCTGGGGTCAGAACCTCACCAACGACGAGGTCGGCCAGGTGGTCAGCAGCGTCGTGAGCGGGATCCTCGGCGAAGGCGCGAACGTCGCGGCCGGCTTCGCCCTCGGCGGCCTCGGCCTGATCCTCGGCGCGGCCATCGAATCCTTCATCGACTTCCTCATCGCGCTCGAGGCGAGCGAGACCCCGGTCAGCGGTCCCGACGTCTTGATCGTGACCGACTTCGACCCCAGCGAGGACGTGATCTTCGTTCCGATCGATGAGAATGTGACGCTCAACAGCACGATCGAGTTCTTCGAGAATGCGGCAGGCACGAGCGGCTGGGGCATCCTCTTCGAGGACGACGACGACAACGTCTATGCGCAGGCGATGCTGGGGGCCGACTTCCTCGCCTCGCTCGGCATCGAGCAGGCGGATACCACGACCGCGCAAAGTCTACTCGGCAGCGTGCTCTCCCGCTCAACCGTCATCAATGCCGACGGGGGCCTCAAGCAGCTCACCTCGCAGAACGTACTGTCGCTGCTGCCCGGGGGCGGCTATACCGCGCCCTCGTCGACTCCGATCGTCCCGGCCGGCACCAAGCTGACAGCCTGGGGGGCACTCGGCCCCGTCGTCGCCGACGGCAGCGTGGCGGGGTTCAGCGAGAACGGCTCGATCACCTTCGGATCGGCCTATTCCGACGCGCTGACGAGCAACGCTCACTTCGTCGACCCGCAGAAATTCACCCTCAGTGACTCCGCAGACGCGGCGACGCTGATCGAGGGCTATGCCGGCAACGATCTCATCTTCGGCACGACCTATTCAGACACGTTGTCCGGCGGGGACGACGCGGACGTCATCTACACCTTTCTCGCCGATATCGAAGACGGCGAGCTTGTGCCGGAGACGGTCGACGCCGGGCGCGGCGACGACACGGTCTATACCGGGGCGAGCGGCGGCACCTTCAACGGCGGCGCCGGGGGCGACACGCTGATCTTCTTCTACGGCGCACAGATCGAGGAAAGCAAAACCCCCGCGCTCGCCTATCAGGTGGTAATTGACCTCACGGCGCCGACGCCGATCATCGTCGACGCGGTTCCCACCGGCAGCACCGACGTCGCGCCGGACAGCCCGACGCCGCCTTTCACGACCGCGCTCAACACCTACACCGTGACCGATTTCGAGACGTTCATCGGTGGCCCGCTGAACGACTGGATCCGTGCCGCCAACGGGACCGTCATCGGCGGCGGGGCGGGGCCGGACTATCTCGACGTCGGCGCGGGCAACGTGGGGCTCACCTATCAGACGTCGACCGAGGGCGTCAGCGTGATGCTGCAGCCGGGGCGGGTGATGCTGAGCGGCGGCGACGCGACGGGTGACGTGCTCGTCAACTTGCAGTCCGGCTCGACCTACAATGTGACGAGTCTCACCGGCTCGGCCGAAGACGACCACCTCTACATGGTGGCCTCCGACACGACGATGTACGGCGGCGGCGGCCTCGATACGTTCGGCGTGTTCTTCGATCCGACGAACCAGATCTCCGCGATCGAGATCCCCGACTTCGCGCAGGACGATATCATCGACCTGAGCCAGATCGGCGTGACCTCGTTCGACCAACTCCAACTTCTGGCGCCGTATGCCTTCGAGTACACCGACGAAAGCTCCGGTCAGTCCCTTCGCGCGATCCTCAATTTCGACCTGATTGAGCCGCTGACGCCGGAGAATTTCATCTTCGCCACGGCCGCGAGCGGCGTCGCCGTCGGCACGCGGCGCGACGATGCGTTCGCCGGCGGCGCCGACGATGATCGCTTCGACGGGCGCGGCGGCAACGACGCGCTGCACGGCAGCGACGGCGACGACGTGCTCTTCGGCCGTGCCGGACAGGACTTCCTCAACGGCGGCAACGGGTCGGACATCGCGTTCGGCGGGGCGGACGGCGACCGCATCGACGGCGGGCGCGGGGCCGACTTCGCCCATGGCGGGCGCGGCGCCGACACCATTCTGCTCGGGGCGGGCGCCGACATCGGCTTCGGCGGGCGCGGCGACGACACGATCGTTGGCGGCGGCGCCGGCGACACGCTGAACGGCGGCAGCGGTGACGACATGCTGTCGGGTCAGCGGGGCGACGATCTTCTGCGTGGCATGGCCGGCGCCGACCGGCTCCTCGGCGGGGCGGGCGCCGACTGGCTCTTCGGCGGGGCGGGTGCCGATACGCTCAACGGCGGCGACGGGGCGGACGAGATGACCGGCGGCGGCGGTGCCGACCTGTTCCGGCTGCGCTTCAGCGGTCTCGACGGCGATGCTATCCTCGATTTCGACGCGACGGAGGGCGACCGGATCGCCATCGCCGCCGAGCACGTCCTCAGCGTCAGCGAAGACGCGCCGGGCGTGTTTCGAGTCAGCGATGGCGTGGTCGAGCACGTCTTCGAGGCAGCCGGGGCGAGTCTCGAAGACATCGCGCTCCTCCTCGTCTGAGCGGTGCGGCGGCGCGTCCCTCGTCTGATCGACTGTTTGGTTATCTCAGCGGCAGAAGATGAGGCTCGCTGCCGGCTGGCAGATGTTGCACATTCACGTTGCGGATTAAGTGTTCCGGGCGAAAAGGCGAAATTATACAAGTTAACAATGAAGTGTCCTCGGTCTGAACTGGCTCGCATCAGTCCACGAACGGGTCGATCACCTCCACGCCCAGAGCCGTGAACGGGGTGTGATCCCGCGTTGCCACGGGCACGTCGCGGGAAAGCGCAATGGCCGCGATCTGCGCGTCCGCCACGCTGATCACGAGACCGCGCCGCCGTGCCTCGCCAAGCCTCGTCCCGTAGTGCCTGGCGGCGGCCTCGTCGTAGGGCAGGATGCGGCCGGCAAAATCTTCCGTGAGGATAGCCTCGATGGCGCGCGAGAGGCCGTCCCTTCGCTTTCCCTCGGGCATTGCCGCAACGCCAAATGTGAGTTCCTGCACAGTGATGGCGGTGAGGTAGAGGCTCGTCGGGTCGCAATCGTCGAGCCAGCCTATGATTGCGGCGGAAGGACGGACGCGCATCGCTTCGGAAATGACGTTGGTATCGAGGATGATCAATCCTCAAGATCCATCGGTGTGGCGGGCGCGGGATCACGCTCCGCGAACGGTATATCGGAACGGACGCCCTCGAATCGGGCGGCAAGATGAACGCCAAAACCCTGACCTCGGCGCGCCCGATTGGCATGGATCAGGATGGAACGCACCTCCTCCTCCACGCTGCGCCCATGCCGGCGCGCTTCCTGGCGCAGCCAGTCATGCGTATCGTCCGGCAGATTGCGGATCGCCATATTCCCCATCGCCCACCTCACGATATCATCATATTGATATGATATCGTTACGATGCGCTGACAAGCGCACTCGCCCGCTGATGTCGGAGAAGCTGTCGTAGGTCGTCCCGTGCCCGTGCATACAAGCCGTCAAACGACCTCCTTGCGGGTCGCGCGTGGTCGTCTGTCGTCGTCGCTAAAAGGTCGCCACTCGACCCGCCGAAGGCGATTTTAGATTTGTTCTTCCTTCGTCTTCCCTTTCACCGAAGCCTGGTGAGGTTCCGGAGCGAAGGGCATAGCGGGACAAGCCCAGCGGATCGGGCGCGAGATGCGCCTCGAGAGCCACTTGGCTTGCCGCCTGCCCTTAGTTCCTCCGCCGGGGATCACATTGATCAGCGTTTCACAAACCTTTTGGTAGAAAGCTTCACGGACGCCACCCGGCGAGCGTGAGGCCACGCATAATCTCGGCGACGATCTCGTCCGTTGCCCCGTGCATCCGGATAGTAGCGGCAGGATCGGCTGCAAAGGCTGGCGAGACCTCTGCCATGCTCGCGAGCGCCATGCGCGCCGCCTCCAATCTTCCGAGATTGGCCTGCGCCACAGAAACCAGGGCATTCGCTATGGCTCCACCGCTGGCAGCCGCCAACCCGGCGGTCGTCAGCATCTCGGTATACTCGCCACGCATCATCTGGTCGATCGCGATGAGATGGTAGTACCAGCCCGGCGGACTGATCGTCCGCTCGATCGCACGGCGCAACAAGGGTACGCCCTCTTTGAACCGTCCGCGGATGGCGAGGCGCGAGCCGAGTTGCGCGAGCGTGTCGGGATCGTGCGGATTGTGCTTGAGCGCCTCGCGGGCGACCTGCCAGCCCTCCTCGTATTCGCCGCTATAGTGCTTGACCGCGGAGAGCAACTTCAGGGCCTGCACGTTGTCTGGCTCGAGGGCAACAGCCTTTGATGCGGCGGTGAAGGCACGTGAGTAAGCGCGCTCGGCCTCGACCGCTGGCGCCGTGACCGGAAAGCGGGCTTCATTAAGATGGAGCCAGCCAAGCATCGCCCAAGCTTCCGCATAGGCCGGATCGCGCTGGACAGTCGCCTCGATACAGGTGCGCACGCCGTTGCGCGTTGGACTGTTGAGGTTTCGTCTGAGTTGGTAGGCTTGGAGCACGCAGTAGTAGCTCTCCAGATCCGCGGATATGTGCACGGCCCCACGGGCCAGAATGTCGTTGCGCACCACGCCGTAAGGCTAGCCAAGTGCCGAAGCGATCTCGCCCGCAAGATCTGCCTGCATTCCGACCAGGCTCATGGTGGCCAGCTCGCGCGCATACGTCTCGCTCCAGATCACCTGTCCGCTCGCGGTATCCAAGAGACGCACTGAAAGGCGGATCTGGAGATCGTCCACAGCCACCTCGCCGGTCACGGCGTACGGCATCTCAGCAGCGGGTGGAGATCGATCACCGTCCGATGCGCCTCTCGCGGCGAGTCGGGTCGAGGACAGGAAGATCCGAAAATCCGGGACCGCATGAGTTTGCTGACGAGCTCGTACGATATCCCGCCAGCGAGTATCTTGGCGGGATCCGATCCGTCCACCGCATTGAAGGGCCTTACCACCATGGCGGGGAGCCGCAGATTGCTTGCGCTCGAAACCCCGGAGGATCGCAGGTGGTCGGCGCCAAACATGATGGTGGCAAGGAGGGCCAGCGTCAGGAGAACTGCGACCAGCCACAGGGGGCGCGCTCGCGAGCGAATGGCCAACGCCGATAAGCCTGACGCGATGGCGGGCGACGCACTGGCCATCGCTGCGAGGGTCTCGGTTGGAGCGGCCTCGTCCTCGATCTGCCGCACTTCGAAGCAGGGCAGATAGCCTCCCTTCGGGATCGAGATCCAGATCGGGTCGGTAGCGCCGGGACCGACGTAATAGCTGTCCAGATCCTGGCGGAGGCGGCGGGCCTCAAGCCGAACCACGGGGTCCGCCTTCGCATCGAAGGTCTCGTCCCGCCCAAAAACGGCGGCCGCGATGGTGAACCCTTTCAGTGCGTCGCCGCGCCCAGCCAGTGTTTCCTCAACCACGAATGAAAGGAACGCGCGACGTCGCTGCGTGGCTGTGAAGCCGGGCGAAGCGAGAATCCTCTGTAGCGCGACACGCATTTCGTCTTCGGACGGTGGCCTGTTCACGGCGGTCCGATAACGAATGGATCCAGCCGTGCTCCCCACTATGCCAAACCCCTATCAGCTCCTCGGGAATAGCCTTCGCTGTGCATCTCGCAGTCCGGGTCATAGCAGAATTGCCTCCGCGTCGCATGCGGCCATGAACGGGGGTACGAACATGTTTGCCACTTCTCCAAATGGCCTGAATCAAACGACCCTCGAGCAGGTGGCCAGCCCGTGATCCCTACGGCCGCTTGGCGGGACGAGTGGAATGGAGGCTTGGTTTTTCATCTCACAACGGTGGCCGGATCAGATCCGCGAGATCCGCAGGCGCTGTCGCGTCGATCCGGAGTTCAAGGCCACCGTCGCGGACTACGTGGAAGCGCGGTCCGCGCTCGACCGTTGGCGCGGGGTCGACTCGGCCACGCCGCAACGGATCGCCGACTACGAATGGCTCGTCCACGAGATCGGGGGCGAGATCGACCAACACCTCAGCCTGCCCTGACCGAACCCCAGCGATCGCCCGGCCAGCGACCGCAGACGCCGAGCGCATCTGGCGACCGAAGATATCATATCAGGAGTAGAATAATGACGGAAACCCTCAGGTCGGGGCAACCCGGCCGCTGGGCAACGCGGCTGCGTCCCGTAGCGCTGGCTCTCGGACTCACTGCGATCTGCACAGGTCCGGCCCTGGCGCAGACGGCCGCCTCCGATGCGCCCGCATCCAAGCCCAACATTCTGCTGATCGTCTCCGACGACACCGGCTGGGGCGATCTCGCCCCTATCTCGGTGGGGCGGGGCGCGGCATGACCACCCCGAGCTTCGACAAGCTCGCCGAGGATGGAATGACTTCACCAACTTCTACGGGCAGCCGATCTGCCTGCCGGGCCGTGCGGCGATCCAGACCGGCCGCATCCCGAACCGCTCGGGCATGACGACGGTCGCCTTTCAGGGCCAGGGCGGCGGCCTTCCGAAGGCCGAATGGACCCTCGGCTCGGTCCTGAAGGAAGCGGGTTACAAGACTTGCTTCACCGGCAAGTGGCACCTCGGAGAGGCGGACTACGCGCTGCCGAACGCCCAAGGCTACGACGTGATGAAGTACGCCTTCCTCTACCACCTCAACGCCTACACCTATACCGAACCCGAGTGGCACAAGGCGATGAGCCCGGAACTGCGTGAAATGTTCCAGAAGGTCACCAAGGGCGCGCTCTCGGGCAACGCGGGCGAAGAGGCCAAGGAAGTCTTCAAGGTCAACGGCGAGTACGTCGATACGCCGGACAAGGGCGTCGTCGGCATCCCCTATCTCGACAAGTACGTCGAGAGCGCGGCCATCGAGTTCATCGAGGACGCCGCCAAGGACAAGAGCACGCCGTTCTTCATCAACGTCAACTTCATGAAGAACCACCAGCCGAACATTCCGGCGCCCGAGTTCGAGGGCAAGTCGATCTCGAAGTCCAAGTACGCGGACTCGGTGGTCGAGCTCGACACGCGCGTGGGCCGTGTCCTCGACAAGCTCGACGAGCTGGGCCTCGCCGACAACACCGTCGTCTTCTACACCGTCGACAACGGTGCCTGGCAGGACGTCTACCCCGACGCCGGCTACACGCCGTTCCGCGGCACCAAGGGCACCGTCCGCGAAGGCGGCAACCGGGTTCCCTCGATGGTGCGCTGGCCGGGTCACGTGGCTGGTGGCTCCAAGAGCGACGAGATCGTCGGCGGGCTCGACCTGATGGCGACCTTCGCGTCGGTCGCGGGCACCGAGCTGCCCAAGAAGGACCGTGAAGGCGAGCCGATCATCTTCGACAGCTACGACATGACCCCGGTGTGGACCGGCAAGGGCAAGCCTCAGCTCGCCAAGGACGGCGTCAACATCGGCATACCGACGGGCAACTGAGCCCCACGATCATCAAGGTGGTCGGGTTCGCCGAACCCGGCCATCAACCTCCTGGCGATCGGCCGCTGCCCGGCCGAGATGAGAACGAGACAACATTTGATGAAGATGATCGTTGGACTGTGACTTCTGGCGGCGCTCGCCTCACCACTGGCCCTCGCCGCTCCTGCCGCAGCGCAGGACGACCCGCTTCCGTCCTGGAACGACGGGGATGCCAAGACCGCGATCGTGGAATTCGTCGAGGCCGTCACGGACGAGACCGGCGATGATTTCGTCCCGGTCCCGAGCGCATCGCCACGTTCGACAACGACGGTACGCTGTGGGTCGAGCACCCGATGTACACCCAGCTCGCCTTCGCGCTCGACCGCGTCAAGGCGATGGCTCCGGACCACCCGGAGTGGAAAGACACCCAGCCTTTCAAGGCGGTGCTCGAAGGCGACCTGAAGACGCTGGCCGCCGCCGGCCAGAAGGGAATCCTGGAGATCGTCGGGGCGACGCACGCGGGCATGAGCACCGCCGACTTCGAGGCGATCGTCAGCGAATGGCTGGCAAAGGCGAAGCATCCGAAGTTCGACGAGAGCTACACCGAGCTCGTCTACCAGCCGATGCTCGAACTGCTGGCCTATCTCAGGGACAACGATTTCAAGACGTTCATCGTCTCGGGCGGCGGGATCGAGTTCATGCGGCCGTGGACCGAAGAGATCTACGGCATCCCGCCGGAACAGGTCGTCGGTTCCTCGTTCAAGACCGAGTACAAGGTTGTCGACGGCAAGCCGGCGCTGATCCGCTCGGAGGCGATCGATTTCATCGACGACAAGACCGGCAAGCCGCTCGGCATCAACTCCCATATCGGCCGTCGCCCGATCGCGGCATTCGGTAATTCGGCCGGCGACGCGCAGATGCTGGAGTGGACCGGCAGCTGTGACGGCGCCCGCCTCATGATGCTGGTCTTTCACGACGACAAGGACCGGGAATACGCCTACGGCCGGGCCAACGGCCTGCCCGACACGCCCTTCGGCACCTTCCCGCAGTCGCTCATGGACGAGGCCTCTCCGTGACTACTCTTGCGAAGCAGCTAATAACGGCGCTGGTCGTCCTGACCGGCTGTGCGGGTGCGGCGAAGGCGCAATCCGATGCTGACGGGTTGGCGAGACAGCTCGCCAAACCGGTCGCCAGCCTCATCAGTGTACCGTTTCAATACAATATTGACTTCGGCCTCGGCCCAAACAACAACGGCGTCAACCAGACACTCAACATCCAGCCGGTGATTCCGATCAGGATCAACGACAGCTGGAACGTCATCTCGCGCACCATCGTGCCGGTGCGCTAGACGACCAACGTCTACCCGCGCGACGTCTTCGGCCTCGGCGACACGCTGCAGAGCTTCTTCCTGTTGCCGCAGGCGCCGGGGCCGGGCGGCCTCATCTGGGGCGTCGGCCCGGTCTTCTACCTGCCGACGGCCACGGACACCTATCTCGGCACCAGCCAGTTCGGCCTCGGCCCGACCGCCGTCGGCCTCGTCCAGAAGGGGCCGTGGACGGTGGGCGTGCTCGCCAACCAGGTCTGGTCGGTGGACGAGAATACCGAGGTGAATGCCAGCTACCTGCAGCCGTTCGTCACCTATGCCCTCGGCCAGGGCCAGCCGATCGCGCTCAATACCTAGACCACCTACGACTGGAACACCGAGCAGGCGACGGTGCCCATCAACCTGATGTACCAAAAGGTCTTCTCGGTCGACAAACAGCCGCTTAGCCTGCAGGCTGGCGGTCGTGTCTACGTCAACCGGCCTGAGGGCGGCCCGGACTGGGGCCTGCGCGCCACAATGACGTTGCTCTTTCCCAAGAAGTAGATGCCTCATGACCTGAGACCCTATTCTCCTCCGGCTTGGGTTGTTAGCGCACGGGCTTCGGAACGACGGAGAGCGACACTCCTTCCGTCGTTTTCAGGTGAGCTACGAGGGCGAACAGGTTGTCGGCACGTGGATTGCCGTTTTCGCTGAGCATCCGCATCAAGCTTTTCGGGCTCTTGTGCAGGTGTAGGCCCAGCTCCTCGAAGCCCCCGGTCGCGTCGACATAGTCGCGCAGCAGGATCTTGCCGGTGGCGAGATTGCCGTCGAGAAATGCCTCCAGGGCCTCCTGGAGAAGGCCGATGCGAAACGCGGGCTCGCGCTCGGCGCGTGCCTTGACAGTCTCCTTGAAATTCCGGGTCAGAGCCATTCCTCTATCCTCCTCTCCGCTTGCGTTGCTTGTAGGTGGCCCACAGAGCCTTCGCCTGGTCGATGTCGGCCTGCTGCCTTCGCTTCGTGCCTCCCACGAGAAGAAGGATGACCTCCTGCCCGTCCCGTCCGAAATACAGCCGGTAGCCGGGACCGAAGTCGATGCGTCGCTCTGCAACCCGGCGATACGATGGCGCTGGCCGTCGTTGGCGAGGGGGCCCGGTACGGCTATGGCTTCGCCCTGGCCGGCGTCCCCGGATACGACCACCTCGCCAGCGTCGCCGCCGGTGTGCTCCACCGGCTGGCGACCGCTGCGCATCGAACTCGACATTGCCCGCCCCGCCCACGCAGCGCCGTTCGAGGACATGTTTCGCTGCCCGGTGGTTTTCAACGCGCGACGATGACGTTCGTCTTCGACAAACGCCACCTCCGCGCCAGGCGCGCCGAACGCGGATCCCATCCGATCACCACCATCGCCGATCTCGCACGCGACCGGCACGGCATTGCGCCCATTGGCCTGCCCGAGGTCATTGCCGAGCGGATCCGCCTCCAGGTTCTCGGCGGCGCAACATCGATCGACGCCACTGCCCGTTCGATGGACCTCAGCGTACGCACGCTCCAGCGCGAGCTCAACCGCCAGGGCACCGATTTCCGCACCATGGTCAATGCGGCGCGCGCCCGCCGTGCGGAAGAACTGCTGCGGGGCAGCACCGCGTCAATCACCGCAATTTCCACGGACCTCGGCTATTCGTCACCCGCCAATTTCGCCCGTGCCTTCCGCAACGCGACGGGTTTGGGTCCCACGGATTTTCGAGCTGCGGGCTGACCGCTTGTGTCGCATTGTTGTCGGTCGATCACAGCGAATGACCGCTTCCCGCCCGAATTACCCGTTCAAGGCTCAAGGGGCGAACGTCTCAAAGGTCCGCATAGCCGCCGTCAACCGGCGGGCTGATTAGCGAAGCCACTGCTTGCATACTCGCCGTCAGGTTGTGCCTAGACCGTTGTTGGTGCTCTGACGAAGGCGAACCAAACTCACGACTTATGCAACAGGGGTTGAAGATGAGGCATTCCGCCGCTCACGGCTGTTGCATATTCACGTTGCGAGTTGAGGCCGCTTTGATCCCTGTTAGCGGGCCTATAGAGCTGTTGCAGGTGTCCTGATTTGCGCAGCGCCGGCTCGCGCGATCGCTGACGTCCCTGTGCTTCTCAGCCGAGCAAGCGCTCGAAATAAGCCGCAACCGCCGCCTCGGTGGCCACCGGCAGCACGGCGCCAAGATGGCCATCTGGCCGGACCAGCCAGGCGCTGGCGTCGCGATAAGCGCGTGCGAAAGTCCCCGCGGCGTCGATATGGGTCGCCACGCCGGCCGGCGCCTCGTCGGCAGCAACCGATGCTTCGCCTACGGCCACGACGCGCAGCAGCTCACCAAATCGCCTGGCGAGGGACGCCGCCAGCGCCTCCACCGCTGCAGGGGATATGCCGGATGACGCTGCCTCGCTCGTGAGCCGGACGACGAGCACGTGCACCGTGCCGCGTAGGATCTCACGCAGCCGGGCCGGGTGCCCGACGTGGGCTCGGACGAGACCCGCCGCGTCCGGCGCCCGGTCGCCGGGCCGCAGGACCGCGGCCCCGTCACCGGTGCCGGCGATATCCGCTACGCTCTCGATCTCCCGCGCGGCGGTCTGGCCGTCATCCGGCCTTGGCCCGACAATCGAGCTATCTCGATAGCCGACGAGGATCTGGGTGTCGGCGAGGCGGTTTCCCCCCGCGGTCTCGCGGCTGAACTTCAGGCTCGCCTGGGTGGTGCGGGCGACGACCTCTGCACCCACCGGCCGCCGCTCGGACTCGTAGCTGGCGAGTAGCGTTTCGCCGGCGTTGGGGCCCGGCTCCGCTCGGCCACGCACAACGAGCGCCAGCTTCCAGGCGAGGTTGTAGGCGTCCTGGATGCCGGTGTTCATGCCCTGCCCGCCTGTGGGCGGGTGGATGTGGGCGGCATCGCCGGCGAGAAACACACGCCTGTCGCGGTAGCGGGCCGCGAGCCGCATCGAAATGCGGAAGTACGATGACCACGTCATCTCCGACAGCGTCACCGACTCCGGCAGCAGCCGGTCGGCGACCGCCTGCAGGGTGGCGATGTTAGGTCCGGGCTTCTCGGCCGAAAGGCCGTGCTCCGAGTGACCCGCCTCCTCGACAGGTGCGAGGCTTGAGACGCGGAAGCGGTCGCGCCCCTGCAACGGCACGGCGATGAACATATCCGGGGCGTCGTCCGGGCGCGGCCGCACCGCCCGCAGGGCGAAGCCGCGCGGCGGCGAAGGCCGTATCGTCACCTCGCCGAGCATGAATCCCATCGGCATCGCTTCGCCCTCGAAGGCGATGCCGACGGCCTTGCGCACGGCCGAGTGCGCACCGTCGCAGCCGACGACATAGGCCGCGCGGACGTCCTCGCGGCGGCCCGTGCTGTGCTCCAGCGTGACGACGACGCCGTCGCCGTCCTGCTGCAGTGCGGCCAGCGCTAGTCCGCGCTCCACGGGGATGCCGAAATGAGCAAGGTGCTCGGTCAGCACCCGCTCGGTTTCCGGCTGGCGTATGGAGAGCGGCCCGTAGGGCAGGTCCGAGAAATCCGTGGCGATGTCGTGGATGGCGCCGTCCGGTGCGATCATTCGGAGTCCCTCGAGCCATAGCCCGACGTCCAGCATCGCGTCGACGATGCCCATGTCGTCGTAGACTTCCAGCGTCCGCGGCGTCACGCCGACGGCGCGACAGTAGGGAAGCGGCGCGGTGGCCTTGTCGATGATCCGCGGCCGTACCCGATGCCGGGCGAGCTCCGCCGCCATGGTGAGACCCACAGGCCCAGCGCCGACGATGAGAACCTCGTGCATATCCATTTTCTCCCGCCGACGCGTTCGGCGCGCCGCAGCGGCAGGGAACAGACTTTTCCGGTGAAGGTCCAGCAGGCGAGTGCAGCAAACCGCGCCCGTAGGATGTGCACAGGCTGTTGCCAAGGTGTACCTTGTTCGTGGTCAGGCGAGCACCTTGCCCAACCGGTTACATCAAGCGATTAGTAAGATTGGCGAAAATCAGGCTTAAATGGCGGCCGAGTCTAGGTTTAGTCTGCCGCATTGGCGAACTAAGGTGCCGTTATGGACCGTGACACATTTGTAAGATTATGGGCCACGACGGCGCTAGTATTGACGCGTTGAGGCGGCGAATATATTGAGAAATTCTGCATACGATGGCGCTCGAGCGAGTTATAGTCGAGTTAACTACATAGTTTATGAAAAGATTTTCTTAAAAATTTTTGATCATATTACAATAAAAATATAATTATCTGCGATCTTGCAGCCAAAATTTGTCGAGAGTTGAAAGACCGAAAAGTATTATTTATAGTTTTAGATTGTTAAAGAAAATTTTCCTTGAGTGGGCTATAATTGCTTTGGGCTATGCCGGCAAAGGTTAATATTCTGCCTTTCTTTCGCGTTGGTGCGATCGAGGAATGTTCTACGGTGATGTTTATCGAAAATAATCGTGATAGCATTGAATCTAATCAGTATGGCGCAACAATCACCGAAAATATTGCGTTGGCATTTGATGATATGGTCGAGAAAAAATTCGTTTTGTCACTGATTTTAACGGATTTTTGATCTTCCTGTCAAAATAAAGATAACTAAAACTAGAAAAATTATTGGAAAGGGGGAGCTCGACAACTGGAGTGAACTCATTGTTGAGTGTCGGCTATGAAGTTAACGGCGCGCGGACTTTGAAGTATTTGTCACCCCGGACGAGTTCGCGCGGCGCTATGGTTTCTCGCCGAGAAAGGTTCGGGAGCGTGACAGGGCGATTGGCGCTTGCGGTATGTCTGGTAAACGGATGATTCTTCTCCCCCATCACTGTGACCTGCTACTTGAGGACGCCCGCCCATGTCCCTCGCCCTCTATCGGCGCGGTAAAGTCTGGCACTACCGCGGCACTGTTGCCGGAGGGCGACCACGCGGCTCTACAGGCACATCGGACAAGATGCTCGCGCAGTGGATCGCGGCGGAAGCCGAAACCGGGGCATGGCGTCGTAATCTCGATGGACCGGAAGCGCACGTGACGTTCGCCCAAGCGGCGCTCGCCTACCGCAAGGCGGGAAAGCCGACGCGCTTCCTCGAGAAGATCGAGAATCATTGGAAGGACACGCCCCTCCGGAAGATTTCTGGAGGGGCCATCCGCTAGTCGGCCCTGACGCTCTATCCAGGCGTGAAGGGGGCCACGCACAATCGCCAAGTGATCGTCCCGACAAGCGCGGTAATCAATCAGCCACCGATCTCGGATGGTGTACATCGATCAAGGTGCGTCGCTTTCCTGTCGAGACGATCGGCAAGCGCGCCGCGTCGGCGCAATGGGTCGAGACCTTCGCCGCGAACGCTTGGGCACATCTCGGCGCACTCGCCCTATTCATGTTCGGCACGGGTGCGCAGATCACCGAGGCGCTATCCGCAAGTCACATTTTTCGCAAATGCGCACGATCGTGACGCGGCCGGGGCGACGGCCGCCTGCCGCGCGGCGGCGGATTAATCGCGGGTTCAGCCATGGAGCGGCCGATTGAGGCCGTTCGCCGGTGTCTCGGGCAGGGGCCTGTGGTAGTTCGGCGATCAGTCGCAACACGGAGGCCATGCCCATGCTCGCGTCGGGCCGTATTTCCATCCTGCTTGCCGCCATCCTCGTCGCGCCAGGCGCTTTCGCGGCAGACGGCTTGTCCGACGACGGCAACGTCGCGGTCACGCGCGTCACGCTGGCCACCGGCGGCCTCGCCGAAGTCGAGGGTGCGCTGGAGGTTCCCGGCGACACCATGCGCCTTGCCATCGAGCGGGCGCTGGTGGCCGATGTGCTGCGCACCCTCGTCATCACCGGCGATGCGCCCGTGCGCTCCATCGACCTGGAGGCGGCCGAGCCGGTGGGCGAGCGCTCCGCCACCGGCCGGCTCATCGGCGGCGACCTTGCCGATCCCACCACGATCCTGGAATCGCTGATCGGCGAGACCGTCGAGGTGCGCGGCGGGGCGAACCAGATTGCGGGCCGCCTCCTCGCCTATTCGCTGATCACCATCGCCGGGTCGGAGACGCAGGGCGAACGGCCGGCCGTGCGCATCGCCGTCGCCACCGAGGACGGCCGCGTGGCCTATGCGACGTTCGAGACCAACAATTCCCTCGCCATCGACGGGCCGGCCGTGGGCGAGCGGATGGCGGGCGTCGTGCCGGCGCTGCGCCAGAGCGTCGATGACGGGCGCCGCGAGCTCACCGTGCGGCTCGATGGCGAGGCCGACGCCGGCTTTTCCTTCGTGGTGCCGACCACCGTGTGGCGGCCCTCCTACCGCGCGATCATCGGCGAGGGCGGCAACGTCGACCTGCAGGGCTGGGCGACGCTGGAAAACACCACCGGGCTCGACTGGAACGACATCGAGCTGCGCCTCGCCGTCGGCACGCCCGTCGCCTACTACCAGGACGTCTATTCGCCGCTCAGGACCTCTCGCCCGACCGCGCCCTTCCAGGTGGGGCGGACCGTCGAGGTGCCGCTGATCGAGCAGGACATGCCTGCCCCGGCCATGGGAGCGGCCTTCGGCAGCCGGATGCAGGATGTCCAGTCGTTTGCCGCGCAGGCGCCGATGCCGCGCGAGGCGGCCAAGCTCGTCACCGGCGGCGAGGCGCTGGCGGGCAGCGCGGCGACCATCTTCCCGGTCGACGGCGCCATCGACCTTGCCGCCGGGCGCACCTTGACGGTGCCCTTCCTCGCCAATGCGGGCGAGGCCGAGCGCGTCGCCTTCCTCAACCTCGCGCTCGGCGAAACGCCGATGGATGCGCTGGAGCTGGCCTTCGACGCGGCGGCCACCGTGCCGGGCGGCCTGATCGCGGTGTACGATCGGGAGGGCTTCGTGGGCGACGCCCGCTTTGCCGGGGCCGATGGCGGCGAGGTGACGATCCTGCCCTTCGCGCTGTCGACGGACGTCAACCTCCAGGTCAAGGGCGACCAGCGCTGGAGCCTGTCCTCGGCCCACTTCTCCGACGGGGCGCTGCGCATCCTGCGCCAGGCGCGGCGCGATATCTCGCTCACCGTGGAGGCCAAGGAGGCCATCACCCTGGTGGTCGACCTGCCGCAGGAGAACGGCGAGGCGATGGCGGCGGAAGCGGCGGTGCCGGTGGAGGTGTCGACCGTCAGCCCCACGCTCAGCCGCGTGCGCATCGCACTGCCCGCCGGGTCGACGCAGATCGAGATCACCGGCAAGCGGCCGATCTGGGAATCCTACATGGTGTCCAACATCTCGACGGCGGTGATCGAGGAAGTCCTGGCGGTGGACGGCGCGGTCGACGCGGAGACGGCCGAACGGCTCCAGGCGGTCGCCGCGGCGGCGGCGGAGATTGCCAGCATCGACCGGCAGCTCGGAACGCTGGAGGCCGATCTGGCGGACCTGCGCGAGGCGGTGGCATCCGACCGCGACAACCTCGAGGCCATCGACGTGTCGACGCCGGACGGTGCCCGCATCCGCGAGCGCCTGGTGGCCCGCACCGACGCGATCGACGCCGCGATGGCGAACTTGCGCGACCTGCGCCAGCAGCGCCTGGAAGCGGAGAGCAAGCTGCGCAATCCCTGAGCGGAGAGGGCTGACGCGAGCCTGAGTCCGCCGGGCTCAGGCGAAGCGTTCGATGATCGCCTTGCCGCCGGTGCCCTTGCGCGCGAGGTCGCGCAGGGTGTCCGGGTCGGTGAGGTCGGACAGGGCCAGGCTCGTCTTGTACTGGCTGGCGAAGGTGGTGGTCAGCTCCGCCGTGACGCGGCCGTGCAGGCGCTTGATCGCCTCCGGGCCGATGGCGGCGAGGAAGTTGGGCAGGAGCCAGCCGCCGACGCTCCAGGCGAAGCCGTGCGCGCGGCTGAGCACGGTGGGCCCGGTGTCGAGCGCGCCGTAGATGTAGACGCGCTTTTCCACCGGCGAGCCGTAGCGCGTGTAGGTGGTCATGGTGCGGGACTGCGCGCGCTCCATGGCGGTGAGGATGGTGCTGGCCATGTCGCCGCCGCCGATGGCGTCGAACGCCACCGTCGCGCCGGTCTCGGCCACCGCCTCCTCCAGCGCCGCCCCGAACCCGTCCACGCTGGAGTTGAGCACGTGGCGCGCGCCTTCGTTGCGCAGCAGCGCCGCCTGCGCCGTGGTGCGCACGATGTTCACCAGCGCGATCCTCTCCCGCTGGCACAGCCGGTTCAGCATCCGCCCCAGATTGGAGGCGGCGGCGGTGTGGACGATGGCGCGGTGGCCGTTCGCGCGCATGGTCTCGATCATGCCGAGCACCGTCAGCGGGTTGATCAGCGCCGAGGCGCCGTCGCGCGGCGCGGTGCCCTCCGGCAGCACCATCACGTCGGCCGCCCGCACCAGCGCGTGGGTGGCGAAGGTGGAGCCGAAATAGACCGCCACCAGGCGCCCCACCAGCGCTTCGGCGCCTTCGCCGGCCGCGATCACCGTGCCCGCGCCCTCGAAGCCCACGGGCAGGTCACGGTCGAGCCGCCCCTTGAGGGCGACGAGGCTCTCCGGCGGCAGGTCGCCCTCGGCCCCGCCCTGCCCACGCCGCAGCGAATTCGGATCCACCGGCCCGAGCATGAGGCCGAGGTCGGACGGATTGATCGGCGCGGCACGCATCTCCACCAGGACTTCGCCCGCTCCCGGCGCGGCGAACTGCGCGCCCTGCAGAGCGATGCGCAATGTTCCCCCCGAGGTCACGGTGGAGGTGAGGCGAGAGCCAGCGCGGGCAGCGTCGGTCATGGCGTTTCCTTCGTGTGAGGCGGGTGGACGGCGCGCGCCCGCCGTGGGCGGCCCGGCGCTTCAAGGAGATGGGAAGCCTGTCCCCCCGCGCCAAAGCGCGCGCCGGGATGCACGCAATGTGCCGTGCCCGGCGCCCCCCTTGCCGGAGGAGACGGGCTCGCTGGAGCGGTTCGGGCTCGTTCGTGTTCGCCCAAACCGCTCCAGCTTTTTTGCGGCGTTCTTCCGAGCCGCTTGCCGATTCCGGCAAGCTCGAAAACGCTCTAACGCACCAGGACGTTGCGGAACTGCCAGGGGTCGGAGGTGTCGATGTCCTCCGGGAAGAGGCCCGGCCGGTCGGCGAGCGGCGTCCAGTCGGTGTAGTAGCCCTTCACGGGGCCCAGATAGGGAAGCTGCACTTCGAGGCACCGCGCATGGTCCATCTCGTCGGCTTCCACGATGCCGGCCTCCGGGTTCTCCAGCGCCCACACCATTCCGGCGAGCACGGCCGAGGTCACCTGCAGGCCCGTCGCGTTCTGGTAGGGGGCGAGCTGGCGCGTTTCCTCCAGCGAGAGCTGCGAGCCGAACCAGTAGGCGTTCTTCTCGTGGCCGTAGAGCAGGACGCCGAGCTCGTCGATGCCGTCGACGAGCTCCTTCTCGTCCAGCACGTGGTGAACGCTCTGCGGCTTGCCGGCCTGGCCGAACATCTCGTGCAGCGACAGCACCGCGTCGTTGGCCGGGTGATAGGCGTAGTGGCAGGTGGGGCGAAATTCCGGGTCGAGCCCTTCGCCGACGGTGTAGTAGTCGGCGATCGAGACGCTCTCGTTGTGCGTCACCAGGAAGCCGTATTGCTGGCCCGGCGTCGGACACCAGGTGCGCACCCGCGTCGCCGCGCCCGGCTGCAGCATGAAGCGCGCCGCCTGGCAGCCCGAGCCGTCGGCCTGGACGCGCATGTTGTCGGGCATCCATTTCTCGTGGCTGCCCCAGCCGAGTTCGGCCGGCTGCAGGCCCTCCGAGATGAAGCCCTCCACCGACCACGTGTTCCAGAACGCGTCGAGCGGCTTGGGCTTGATGGTGCGCTGGGTGTCGCGCTCGGCGATGTGAACGCCCTTCACGCCGAGGCCCTGCATCAGGCGGGCCCAACCCTGCCGGTCCTGCGGCACGCTGTCGCCGCGTCCGAGATCGGCCTGCAGGTTGAGCAGCGCCTGCTTCACGAACCAGGAGACCATGCCCGGGTTGGCGCCACAGCAGGACACCGCCGTCGTGCCGCCGGGGTTCTGCCGCTTTTCGCGCCGCGCCGTCTCGCGCAGGAAATAGTTGGTGCGCGTGGCGGGGTCGGCCTTGGTGTCGAAGTAGAAGCCCGGCCAGGGCTCGACCACGGTGTCGATGTAGAGGACGCCGAGCTCGCGCGTCAGCCGCATGATGTCCACCGAGGAGGTGTCGACCGACAGGTTGACGCAGAAGCCCTGGCCGCCGCCTTCGGTGAGCAGCGGCGTCAGCACCTCGCGGAAGTTGTCGCGCGTGATGGCGAGCTGCTTGAAGGCGATGCCCCGCGCGTCGAGCAGGGCCCGGTCGGTGTCGGCGGGGTCGATGACCACCAGGCGCGAACGGTCGAACGAGAAATGACGCTCGATCAACGGCAGCGTGCCGCGTCCGATGGATCCGAACCCGATCATCACGATGGGGCCGGAAATGGTGCCGTATACCGGCCAGTCGCTCATTCGATCTCTCCAGGCTCGAGTGGTTGGCTGGGGTTCTAGTGCGGGCGGGGGCAAGTTGGAAACAGCCGCCGGCGTTACGCCGCACGATAAGCCTGTTTCGCAGGCCGTTCCCGCAGCGTCGGCGCCAAAGCTACGTTCGGATGAATTTTTTCCAATACAGAATCAATGACAAAATTCCCAAGCAAAAAGATCTCGATCCCGTATCAATTTTGAGTATCATTCATACGGGATTCATTTGACATAAGAAATAATTCTGGAGCTTCGGCCGATGACGCCTTGGGAAGTCCATGCAATCGAACTCGCCAATTGCAATTGTGACTATGGTTGCCCCTGTCAATTCAATGCGTTGCCAACCCACGGCAACTGTCATGCGGCCGGCGCCTTCCAGATCGAGACCGGACACTATGGCGACGTTTCGCTCGACGGGCTGCGTGCGGCGGCGATCTACAAGTGGCCGGGGCCGGTGCACGAGGGCAACGGCGAGATGCAGATCATCATCGACGAACGGGCCAGCCCGGCACAGCGCAAGGCGCTGGAAGAGATCATGCCCGGCGGCGACACGGCCGAAATGGCCACGATGTGGTGGATCTTCCACGCCATGTGCCCCACGCGGCACGAAACGCTGTTCCGCCGCATCGAGAGCACCATCGACCTGGAGGCGCGCCAAGGCCGCATCGAGGTGGACGGCGTGTTCACCACCGTGGCCGAGCCGATCCGCAATCCCGTCACCGGCGCCGCCCACCGCGTGCGGATCGATATGCCCGACGGGTTCGAATACACGCTGGCCGAGATCGGCAGCGCCAGCACGACCGCGACCGGCGTCATCGAGCTGCCGAACCTCAAGTCGACCTACGCCCAGTTCGCGCAGATCCATCTTTCCAATCACGGTGTCATTCGAAACGCGGCCTAACGGCTTTTTCCGCAGCGCACGTTTGCAGGCTGTGGGGGCAGAGCCGGCGCGAGAAGCTTGCGCGGGGACTGCCCGCGGGAGCGGCCCGCCATGGTCGCTGCTCCGCCGTACGCCTATCTTGTCAAAGGGGCTATCACGGAAGTGAGCGTCGTGTGGTTGCGTAAGACATTTCACGCACTTGTGCCTTCGGTTCTGGCCGAAGCGGCGTTGCTGCCACTGATGGTCGGCGCGACCCTTGCCGTCAGCTCCGCCTTCGTGCTCGAACTCACCGCGGCGGCGCCCGTCGGGGTCTGGTTGGTGGAGTTGTGCGCGCTGATCGCGCTGGTTGGGGCCCTGCTGGCCTCGATCGCCCTTCGCCGTCGCCTGCGCCTGATCGTGGAAGCGGTCGACGCGACGTGGGCCCCCTTCGTCATCTACGACCGTGACGACCGGCTGATCCTCAGCAACGAGCGCTATCGCCAAGCCCTGCAGATCCCGGCCGAATATCTGGCTCCAGGCACGTCCTACGCCGATATCGCGCGCCGCACGCTGAGCCCGTGGGTGCCGTCCGACCGCCTGGAGTTCGAGATCGCGCGCCGATGCGCCTTCCTGCGCGCCGCAACCGGGCTTCCGACCGACAGGCGCTATCCCGACGGGGTGTGGATGCGAGTGACCAAGTCGCGCACCAAGAGCGGCGCCAATGTCGGCATCGCCGTGGACGTGAGCGAGTTCTATGCGCTGAAGGCCAGCCTACAGGCGCAGGTGCAGCGCTTCACGGCGCTGGGCAACAGCGCTCCGGTGGGGATCTGCCAGATCGACGAGAGCCGCCAGGTGCGCTTCGTCAACAGCGCGCTGCTGGCCATGCTGGGCGTCGCCGATGGCGAGGCAATGGTCCGCTGCCGGGACACCTTCGTCTCGGGCGGTCAGCGCTTCGTCGGCTTCCCGATGCTGCTGGAGCATCTGGAAGCCGTCGCCGACCAGGCCGACGTGGAGCTTAAGCTGCCGGCCCAGGCGCGCACCTTCCTCGTCAAGACGGCGCGGGTCAGTTTCCCCGCGCCCGACGATCCGGTGGCCCAGAGCGTGGTGGAGCACGAGCGGATCCTGATCTTCGTCGACATCACCGACCGCAAGCGGGCCGAGGAGAAGATCCGCTACCTCGCCATGCACGACATGCTGACGGGGGCGGGCAACCGGGCCGCCTTCGCCAAGGCCATCGAGCAGGCCGCCGAGGACGTCGCCGAAACCAGCCCGCTGACGCTGATCGCCATCGACCTCGACCGCTTCAAGCCGGTCAACGACACCCACGGCCATGCCGCGGGTGACGAGGTGCTGAAGCAACTGGCCGAGCGGATCCGCACGGCGCTCGCGCCCTCGATGTCGCTCTACCGCATGGGGGGCGACGAGTTCACCATCATCTGCCGGCCCGACGGGATGCCCCATCGGCACAAGTTCGCCCGCGCGCTCCTCGCCGCGATCGAGCAGCCGTTTCGCCTCGGCGACAAGGAGATCACGCTGAGCGCCAGTATCGGCCTGAGCGTGATGCCCTCCGACACCGACAATGCCCAGACGCTGCTGCACTACGCCGATCTCGCCTCCTACCGCGCCAAGCACGCCGGCGGCGCCCGGATATGCTTGTTCAGCGAGGGCCTGCTCGCCACGGTCGATCCCCAGCGGATGCTCGAGTTCGAGCTGCAGGACGCCCTGACGCGCGAGAATTTCGAGATCGTCTACCAGCCGCAATTCGCCGCCGAAGGCGGTATCCCGGTCGGGGTCGAGGCGTACGTGCGGTGGCGCCGCAAGCGCTCCGGCGCGCTCTTGAAGCCGGCGGAATTCATCCAGTCCGCCGACAAGTTCGAGCTGATCGACAAGCTCGATTTCCTGGTGCTGGAGCGGACCATCGCCGCCTACGGCGCGGCGATGCGGCAGCCCCGCTGCCCGAGGGCGCTGGCCGTCAACGTCGCCGGCGCCTCGCTCCAGCGCGCCGAATTCGCCGAGCGTGTCGTCCAGATCCTTGCAAAGAACGCCGTGCCGCCCGACCGGCTTGTCATCGAGCTGTCGGAAACCGACGCGATCCGGCTGACCGACACGCTCGCAGCCAGCATACGCTCCCTCGCCGAACGCGGTGTGCGCTTCATGCTGGACGATTTCGGATCGGGGTCCACCTCGTTCAAAGTCATCGCGCAGCTGCCGCTTGCCGGCATCAAGGTCGACGTCCGCTTCGCCTGCAACGGCTCCCTCAAGGATCGCCAGCGCCTCCAGGCGGTCATGCGGTCCATGGCCGACATCGCGCACCGGCTGGGCATCACTCCCGTGGCGAGCGGCGTGGAATGCGAAGACGGCCTCAGCCTGCTGGCGAGCTACGGCTTCACCGTCTTCCAGGGCCACCTGTTCGGCCCCGTCGGAGCCCACATTCCGACCGGCCTCATCGCCGCCCCCGTCGGCGCCGATACCGGAGCGGCCCGTCTCGACGGGATGGCGCCCGCCGCCGGCGAGACGGCGCCCCCCGCGTACGACGCGATTGCCGGCGACGCGTTGTCCGATGCCGACGAGGGAGCGTCGGAGGTCGGCGAAGACTGGCTCCCGGGCGAGCCCGCGCCGGCCATCATCCGCGAGAACACCGCCGGAATGTGAGCGTCGCCGCGGCTTGATGCGCGCGCAGCAAACTTGACGTCCCGCGATCCCGCCCTTTGTAGCTAAACCATAACGCGTGCGGCGAGACGGACCGCCGCGCCGATGCCTCATGTCACAGTGAGATAATGAAAAGAATAAAATCCGCCGTTCCCGTTGCTTTGGCCGGCATCATCTGGGCCTGCCTGATGGTCGTTTCCGCCAATGCGCAGGGATCGGATCAAGCGACGGCATTTAAGCTTGAAACCCTCAATTCTGGCCTGGCCGCGCCGCCGGACAGGCTGGATCGCTCGACGCCGCAAGCCGCCCTCGAATCCTTCTTCCTGGCGATCGGCCAAGCCGATTTCGCGCGCGCCGCCCAGATGCTCGACCTCGATGCGATCCCCGAGGGCGAGCAGGCGAGCGCCGGCCCACGCCTCGCCAAGGAGCTCGCCGAGATCATCGAGCGCAAGATCCCGATCGATTTCGAGGCCATCCCCGACCGGCCCGACGCCATGGAAACCAGCGGCACCAGCCGCCAGCCCATGGTCGGCGAGCCGCGCAAGAGCCTCAAGCTCGGCACCCTCGAGCTCGGTCCCTGGCCCATCGCCATCCGCCTCAACCGCGTCAAGGTGGGCGAAGACGAGCCGGTGTGGGTGTTCTCCCGCCAGACGGTGGAGCACGTCGATCAGCTCTATGACCGCTATGGGCCGACCGCGCTGGAGCAGATGCTGCCCATGGTGCTGCGGATGGAGGCCTTCGGCGGCCTGCTGTGGTGGGAAGTCATCGCGCTGCCCATCGTGTTGGCGCTGGCGGCCGTCGTCGCCGCGCTGGTCTACCGCGCCTTCTCGCTGCTGATCGCGCGGGTTCCGCGCGACAGCGTGCGCGACGGTCTCAGCCGCTCGCGATTGCCGGCGGTGCTCCTCGTCACCAGCTTGTTCCTTCACACGATGGTGCTGGGTCTGTTCGTCTTTTCCGCCGGCGTCGGCGCGGTTCTGTCGGTGATCTTCTGGTTCCTCGTCGTCGTGGCGCTGGTGATCGCCGCCTCGCGCGTGCTCGACACCATCATCGACTACACATCCGACCGCTATCTCAACACCATCGACAAGCCGGAAAACAGCAACGACCGCGACTGGTACACCAACCTGTCCGCGGCCAAGCGCGTGGGCGTGCTGGCGGTGGTCGTCGCCGGCGTGGCGGCGGCGATCTCCTCGCTCAACGTGTTTTCCTCGTTCGGCATGAGCCTGCTGGTCTCGGCCGGCGTCGCCACCGCCGTGTTCGGCATCGCGGCGCAGACGATGATCGGCAACCTGCTCGCCTCGCTGCAGCTTGCCTTCGCCAAGCCGCTGCGCATCGGTGATGCGGTGTATTTCGAGGACCACTGGGCCTACGTCGAGCAGATCAACTACACCTACGTCCAGCTGCGCACGTGGGACATGAAGCGCTTCATCGTGCCGGTGAAGAATTTCGTGTCCACCTCGTTCGAGAACTGGACGATGGCCGACCCCATGATGACCATGCCGGTGCTCATCAAGCTCGACCACCGCACCGACGTCGACATCCTGCGGGAGCATTTTGCCAGCATCGTCGCGGACGATCCGGACTGGTCGCAGGATGCCGAGCCCAAGGTGCAGGTGGTCGGCCAGGACGAGGACGGCATGGACGTGCGCTTCTACTGCACCGCCGACGATCCGAGCGCCGCCTGGAACCTGCACTGCCGCGTGCGCGAAAAGATGCTCGCCTTCGTGCGCGACCACGACGGGACCGATGCGCTGCCGCGCCTGCGGGTTGCCCGCGTCGACGCGGGCGGGGCGGCGGCAGCGGCGCCGGAAGGCGAGCCGGGGGCCGGTGGCAAGGAGCCGCCCGCGCGCGCCGGCGGCTGAGGCCGGGCCGCGCCGCGACCGCGGGTTGTGGCGGCGATGCATGGCGGCCCGTGGCCCGGTTCGTCGCTCGGTTTGCGCGCAAGTGTTGCCTTTGCCCCGGCTGCCGTGCCAAATCCGCCGCATCCCGTGAACCGCGCTGAACGACGTATGTCCAATCCCAAGAAAATCGTGCTCGCCTACTCCGGTGGCCTCGACACCTCCATCATCCTGAAGTGGTTGCAGCAGACCTATGGCGCCGAGGTGGTGACGTTCACCGCCGATCTGGGCCAGGGCGAGGAGCTGGAGCCGGCGCGCGCCAAGGCCGAGATGCTCGGCTGCCGCGAGATCTATGTGGAGGACCTGCGCGAGACGTTCGTGAAGGACTACGTCTTCCCCATGATGCGCGCCAATGCGCTCTACGAGGGCGTCTACCTGCTCGGCACCTCCATCGCGCGGCCGCTCATCGCCAAGCGCCAGATCGAGATCGCCCACGAGACCGGCGCCGACGCCGTCGCCCACGGCGCCACCGGCAAGGGCAACGACCAGGTGCGCTTCGAACTCGGCTATGCCGCGCTCGACCCGTCGATCCGCGTCATCGCGCCCTGGCGCGACTGGGACTTCAAGTCCCGCACCGACCTGATCGAGTTCGCGCGGCTCAACCAGATTCCCGTCACCAAGGACAAGGAAGGCGAGGCGCCGTTCTCCGTCGACGCCAACCTCCTGCACTCCTCCTCGGAGGGCAAGGTGCTGGAGGATCCGGCCGTGGAGCCGCCTTCGATCGTGTTCCAGCGCACCGTGTCGCCGGAAGAGGCGCCGGACAAGGCGACGATCATCGAGATCGGCTTCAAGGCGGGCGATGCCGTGTCCATCGACGGCAAGGCGCTTTCGCCGGCGACCATCCTCACCGAGCTCAACGCGCTCGGCCGCGACAACGGCATCGGCCGGCTCGATCTGGTGGAGAACCGCTTCGTCGGCATGAAGAGCCGCGGCATCTACGAGACGCCGGGCGGCACGATCCTGCACGTCGCCCACCGCGCGATGGAGAGCATCACGCTCGACCGCGGCGCCGCCCACCTCAAGGACGAGATGATGCCGCGCTATGCGGAGCTCATCTACAACGGCTTCTGGTTCTCGCCCGAGCGCGAGATGCTGCAGGCCGCCATCGACCACTCGCAGAAGGACGTGGAAGGCACCGTTCGCCTCAAGCTCTACAAGGGCAACGTCATCGTCATGGGCCGCGCCAGCCCCAAGTCGCTCTACCGCGAGGACATCGTCACCTTCGAGGACGACGCCGGCGCCTACGACCAGACCGATGCCGTCGGCTTCATCCGCCTCAACGCGCTGCGGCTGAAGACGCTCGCCGGCCGCAAATAAGAAGGTGGCGCGGCCCGGCGGCCGCGCCCTTCGCCGCCTTAGCGGGGCGCCATGCGGATGGCGCCGTCGAGGCGGATCACCTCGCCGTTGAGCAGCCCGTTGGCGATGATCGCCAGCGCCAGGTCGGCATATTCGTCCGGTCGGCCGAGCCGCTTGGGAAAGGGGACCTGGGTTCCCAGCGAACTCACCACCTTCTCGCCGAGCCCGATCAGCATCGGCGTCTCGAAGATGCCCGGCGCGATGGTCATCACGCGAATGCCGAACTGCGACAGGTCCCGCGCCAGCGGCAGCGTCATGCCCGCGACGCCGGCCTTGGAGGCGGCATAGGCCACCTGGCCGATCTGGCCGTCATAGGCGGCGACCGAGGCGGTGTTGATGATCACGCCGCGCTCGCCGTCTTCCGTTACCGGCTCCAGGCTCGACAGGCCCAGCGCGCACAGCGCCGAGGCGCGGAACGTGCCCATCAGGTTGACGTCGATCACCTTGGCGAACATGTCGAACGGATGCGCCGCGCCGCGCGACACCGTCTTGGCCACCGGCGCGATGCCGGCGCAATTGACGAGGATCCGCTCCTGCCCGTGCCGCTCGCGCGCGTGGGCGAACCCGGCCGCCAGGCTGTCCTCGCGGGTCACGTCGACCATGACGAAGGCGCCGCCGATCTCGTCGGCCATCGCAACGCCGGCCTCTTGGCTCATATCGAAGATCGTGACCTTGGCGCCCGCGGCGGCAAGCTTGCGCGCCGTCGCCGCGCCGAGGCCCGACGCGCCGCCGGTCACGATGGCAGCAACGGTATGATCAACCTTCATGGCACACTCCTGTTTTGCCGCGTGCCATAGCCCAGAACGGCGCCAAGTGCACCGTCCGTGCGGGGCTGGCCGCTATGTTTGCTGCCGGCGCCGCCAAGCCAGCGCGAGGCAAGGATCGCCGGTCCGATCGCAGCGTGCCCGAACGCGCCCATCTTCCGTCGGCCGCGAGCCCGCCCCGTCACCGAACGGTGGACGTGGGGTGCGCGCGCCCGCTCAATGTCCGGCTTGGCTCGCGATCCCGCCGCCGGCGCGCTATCGTGGCGGCGCGGGGCGCCCGTGCGGGCGCGGGGCTCGCAACGCGCAACGCAACGACGGGCATCAACGTGTCTCCCATTTTGCAAACGGGCCGCAATTGCTGGCGCATCGAGAGGGCGGACCGTCTGGCCCTCATCATCGATGCCGCCGATTATTTTCGCGCCGTCAAGCAGGCCATGGTCGAAGCGCGCCACACCATCATGATGATCGGTTGGGATTTCGACATGCGCATCTCGCTCGAGCCGCAGGGCGCGACGATCGAGGGGCCCAACCGGCTTGGCGAGTTCCTCAACTGGCTGACCGAGCGCACGCCGACCCTCAACACCTACGTGCTGCAATGGGATCTCAGCACAATCGAGGCGCTGGGGCGGGGGGCGCTGCCGATCTTCATCACCGATTGGGTGACGAGCGATCGCCAGCATTTCCGGCTCGACGGCGTGCACCCGATGGGCGCGGCCCACCACGCCAAGATCGTCGTCATCGACGATGCCATCGCCTTCTGCGGCGGGATCGACATGACGGCCGACCGCTGGGACACGCCCGCCCACGCCGACGACGATCCCTGCCGCGTCACACCGAGCGGCAACCCGACCAAGCCCTGGCACGATGCGACACTGGCCGTCGACGGCGACCTCGCTCGCGCGCTCGGCGAGCTCGCCCGCCGTCGCTGGGTGCTCGCCACGGAGGAGGTGCTGACGCCGCCGCCGGCCAACGCGGTCAACTGGCCGGCGCATCTGGAGCCCACGTTCCGCGACGTGGAGGCCGGCATCGCGCGCACGTTTCCCACCCACGAGGACCGTGAGGAGGTTCGCGAGATCGAGGCGTTCTATCTCGACGCCATCGCCGCGGCACGGCAAACGATCTACTTCGAATCGCAATATTTCGCCTCGCGCGCCATCGCCGATGCCATCGCCCGCCGCCTCGCCGAGCCGGAGGGGCCGGAGATCGTGCTGGTGATGCCGGAGCACGCCGAGGGCTGGCTGCGGCGCAAGGCGATGGACGGTGCCCGCCAGAAAATGTTGCACGAGGTGTGGCAGCGCGACGTGCATGGCCGCTTCGCCGCCTACTACCCCGTCACCGCGAAGGGCGTGGCGATCTACGTGCATGCCAAGGTGACGGTGATCGACGACGGGGTGCTGCGGGTGGGTTCGTCCAACCTCAACAACCGATCGCTGGGGTTCGACAGCGAGTGCGACATCGTGCTCGACACGGAGCTGGGCGGCTCGCAGGCGGAACGGGACACGGTGCATGCGGTGCGGAGCGCGCTCCTGGGCGAGCATCTGGGCGTCGATCCGGCGACCTTCAAGGAGGCCCTTGCCGAGACCGG
>JAUIJH010000217.1 GCA_030431335.1 Alphaproteobacteria bacterium | reverse complement strand
GCCAGCTCGGCAAGTCCCGTTCGGCGACGAAATGGCCGGATAACGAGCATGTGGTGCGCCTCCACATCGGCCTGGAGGATCCGGACGATCTCATCGCCGACCTCGACCAGGCGCTGGCGAGCGCGTTCGGGGCATGAGCGGGCGCATCGTCGTCGGCATCGGCGGGTGGACCTACGAGCCCTGGCGCGAAACCTTCTACCCCAAGAGCGTGCCGAAGAAGGACGAGCTGTCCTACGCCGCCTCGGTGCTGACCGCGATCGAGGTCAACGGCACCTTCTATCGCTCGCAGACGCCGCAGACGTTCGCCAAATGGCGGGCGTCGGTGCCGGACGGCTTCGTGTTCGCGCTGAAGGCGCCGCGTTTCGCCACCAACCGCAAGGTGCTGGGCGAGGGCGGCGAAAGCATCGCGCGCTTCATGGCGAGCGGCATCGTGGAGCTGGGTGATGCGCTCGGCCCCATCCTGTGGCAATTGGCCCCGACCAAGCGCTTCGAGGCGGACGATTTCGCCGCCTTCCTCGACCTGTTGCCGCCCGAGACGGAAGGCATCGCGCTGCGCCACGCCGTGGAAGTGCGCCATGAGACGTTCCAGGACGCCGAGGCGGTGGCGCTGGCGAAGGCACGCGGGGTCGCGATCGTGCGGGCGGTCGATTCGTCCTATCCCGAGATCGCCGACCTCACCGCCGACTTCGCCTATCTGCGCCTGATGGGGACGCAGGAGGACGAGGCGACCGGCTACGGCGACGCCGCGCTCGACGCGCACGCCAAGGGCCTCGCCGCGCTCGCCGGGGGCGGCATGCCGCAGGGCAGCACGCTGCTGGTCGAGCCGGCCGCCAAAACACCGCGCGACGTCTACTGTTTCGTCATCGCCGGGCACAAGGCGGCCAATCCGGCCGCCGCGCAGGCGCTGATCGCCCGCCTCCGCTAGACTGCGACGACATGAAAGCCGCCCGCGCGAGGCGGCTGCGACAGGGAGGATGGAATGGAACTGGGCATCGCGGGACTGCGCGTCCTGGTGACGGCGGGCGCGTCGGGAATCGGCCGCGAGATCGCGCGCACCTTCGTGGAGGAGGGCGCCAAGGTGCACGTCTGCGACATCGACGAGGCGGCGCTGGCGGCGCTCCGGGAGAGCGACCCCGCCATCGGCCAGACCCGCGCGGACGTCTCCGACCGAGACGATGTGGCACAGCTGTTCGAGGAGGCCATCGCCTCGCTTGGCGGGCTCGACGTGCTCGTCAATAACGCCGGCATCGCGGGGCCGACGGCGGCGGTCGACGAGATCGACCCGGCCGACTGGGATCAATGCGTGTCGGTGTGTCTGACCTCGCAGTTCAACTGCGCCCGCCTCGCCGTGCCCCATCTCAAGGCGAGCGACAACGCCTCCATCGTCAACCTGTCCTCCGCGGCGGGGCGGCTCGGATTTGCGCTGCGCACGCCCTATGCGGCGGCGAAATGGGGCGTGGTGGGGTTCACCAAGTCGCTCGCGGTGGAGCTCGGCCCCTTCGGCATCCGCGCCAACGCGATCCTGCCGGGCCTGGTGGAAGGGGAGCGGATCCAACGCGTGTTCGCGGGCAAGGCGCGGGCGCGCAACGTGGCCGCCGCCGAGGTGGAGGCCGAGGCGCTGTCGCGCGTGTCGCTGCGCACGATGGTGACGGCGCGCCAGCTCGCCGATCAGATCGTCTTCCTGGCCTCTCCGCGCGGGCGCACGATCTCTGGACAGGCGCTGTCGATCTGCGGCGACACGCAGATGCTCGCCTGAGCGCCGGCGCTCAGCTCTTCGCCGGCTCTGGCTTGGCCCATCGCCCGCCGGCGCTGACCATCAGCCCGCCCCCCACGATCAGCGCGATGCCGAGGAGGAGACGGGCGTCGATCGGCTTGCCGACGAGCGCCACGTCCAGCGCCAGCGCCACCAGAACCTCCCAGTAGAGGAACGGCGCCAGCACACCGAGCGGCGACCTGTGGATGGCGAACACCAGCGTCAGCTGGGCCGCGACGCTGGCGAGGATCAGCCCCGCGATGGGGCCGGCGGCCGCCGCGCTCGGCGTCTGCCAGACGAACGGCACGTAGAGCGAGGCGACGGCGAGGCCGACGGAGCGCTCCCACAGCGACGCGCTCAGCATCCGGCCGCGGCCGCTGTGGTGGCGGTGGAGCACCAGGCGCACGCTGGTAAAGCAGGCCGCCGCCAGCGCCAGGCCGTAGCCGCTGGCCAGGGTGAGCGCGCGCGCGTCGATCAGCACGAGCACGCCCAGGAGGCCGATCGCGGCGCAGATCCACCGCAGCGTCGACGATTCCTCGCCCAGGAACCAGACGCTGAGCGCATAGGTGAGGACGGGGTAGATGTAGAAGATCGACATCGCCTCGGCGAGGCTGATGGTCTCCAGCGAGACGATGATGAGATAGGCCGCCGCCGCGGCGAGGATGCCGCGCAGGATCTGGTGGTCGAGCCGGTAGGGCCGCAGCACCGCCTTGCCGTCGGCGAGCACGGTGGGCACGAGCATGATGGCGACGAAGCCGGCGAACCGGATCCACAGGATCTGCGCCGGCACCAGCGAGCCGAGCAGCGATTGCGCGAAAAACGCGCCCATCGCCACGAAGGTGACGCTCGCCAGGATGCTGATTGTGGCGGCCGCACGGCTCGTCATCGCTGGTGCGCCCTGGGGCTACGCGTCGGGCTCGTCGACGGCCCGCGCGGCATGGCCCGCGCCGCCGCGCCGGCGCGCGCCGACGGCATACTCGCCGAGGCGCTTGCGGTTGTTGACGCGGTGGACCACGGTCCGGTCGTAGGCGTCCCAATCGGCCTCGGTGAGCGCGTCGAAGCCTTCCACGAGTTCGGCGCTGCCGGTGTCGGCCGTCGCCGCCAGGTGGGCGAGCGGCATCGGTTGCACCTGCAGGAAGGGCTGGGTGGTGCGGAACACGATGGGCGTATCGGGCTTGCGCAGCACGATGTTGGTGAACAGCGGGCCGAACCACCGGTCCGTCTCGATGATCCCCTCCATCACCATGTAGTCAGTGCGCCAGTATTGGTTCACCGGGGCGCGGATCAGCGAGGCGTAGCCGGGATCGGTCCGCACCAGGCAGCCGGTCCAGATCTGCAGGACGTTGTGGTCGACGCCGCGCAGGATGAAGGGGGGCGAATAGCCTTCCATCTGCGGCGGTGCGGCGCTGTCGAAGCGGGCGGAAGCGCCTGGGTACTGGATGGCACCGGCGAGCGGATACCAGTTGGCGCCGTCGTCGATGGTCCAGCGCACCTCCGACCCGTCCCAGACCAGCCAGAACTCCATCGGCAGATAGACGAGCCACCCGAACCCGGTCGCCGCCCGCAGCGGCTCGCAATAACGAAACCCGTTGGTCGGCAGCGTCCCGTTGGCCGACTTGGAGGCAAAGCGGGGAGCAAACCCCCCTTCGACAACCTTGTAGAACTTAATCATCGGGCATCCCGCCCACGATCGCGTGGCTTTCCTGAGCGGGACTCCTGGGCATGACCGGCTTCAACGGTCCTGTCCGTCGCCGCCCTAGCGATTGATGGGGCGGGCGTCTCCCAGCGCGACACGCGAGGGACTGTCGACATGGCCCACGCGCACCCGCCCGGGGTCGGCCATGGCGAGGGGGATGGCGTCGCCTAAAATCACTTTGGCCGGGCTGTCGCCGTTACCCAGATGGACAATCTTATGATCTTGCATATTAACGGGGATCATCTCTAAACCTCCTTTTTAAGTAATGCCGCACCTCAAAGTGTGGTTAAGCCCACCCCAATCGGTCAATCGATTTTATAAAATCTGCGATATTTTTTTAATAATCATGCACAAATTTTTCAAAAATTTTGGAGATGGGAAATTTACCGGCGGCTGTTCCGGCCGAACTGCCCGCGAAGGGCGGGCAATCGCGCCGGCGTCGTATATGAGCGGGCGTGTCGCATGGATGGGGCTTCTGTTCGGCGCTTGAATCGTGTGGGAAGAACGCCGCGACAGCCCCACCTGGAGACGAGCGACGTCTCTTCCGTGGCCAGGTGGAGGTTGCGCGCGCGCCGCGGGCGCGTCGGAAGGAGAGACTTGTTGAAGCATCGAGGTTTGACGGCCGCGGTTCTCGTTTCGGTGCTGCTGCACGCCGTGGTGCTGGGCCTCATCATCTGGAAGAAGAGCCCGCCGGCGCATGAGACGGCGGCCGTCGAGGCCGTCGAGGTGGAGCTGGTGGAGGAGACCGGGGAGGAGGAAACGCAGATCCCGAACCTCGACCTCTCGCTCGATGCGGTGACCGCCGCCGAGGAAGCGGCGCTGGCCCAGAAGCAGGGGAACGAACAGTCCTCCGAGAGCGAGGAAGCGCCCGCCGCGGAAGAGACCTCCAAGACCGAGGCGGCCGGCGAAGCCGAGGCCGCCGAGACCGCCGAGACCGAAACGGCCGCAGCCGAGACGGCTGAGAGCACGTCGGCGGAGGCCGAAAGCGCCGAGGCGGAGGCGGAGCCCAGCGAGGTCAGCGAGGCCGAGCCGGTAACGGAACAGGCGCAGGAGCAGGAGCAGGAGCCCGAGAGCGCCGCGACCGAGGACGACACGGCCGGCAATGCTCCTGGCGCCGAAACGGCCGGCGGACCGCCGCCGACCCCGGTGCCGCTGGCCGTCGGCACGCCGACCACGCTCTACGGCGATGCGGGCTCCGGTGCCGAGGGCGCCGCGCTCCCGGCCGACGTTGCGGCGGAAGAGACGGCCGCCCCGCCGGCGCCGAACGAGAACGAGACCGGCACCTCGGACACCGCCGGCACCGAGCAGGCCGAAGAGGCCGATATGCCGCAGGAGACCGAGGCCGCCGCCGCGCAGAGCGCGCCCGCCCCAGCCGAGGACGCGGCGGCGGACGCGGACGAGCCGGCGCAGGACGCCCCGGTTGCGGCCGTCTCGGACCCCGCGCCGGGCGAGGCGACATGGGGGAGTGCCGCCGACACCGCCAGCGATGCGATGCAGGCGCCGCAGGACGCACCGGAGGCGGCGGCAGCGGCCAACGAGGTGCCGCCGGCGGAGGAGCCGGCCGACACGCCGGCCGAGGCGACGCCGCTGGAAGACACCCTGGCCGACAGCGAACTCGCAGCGACGACCCCGTCCGACCAGCCCGGCTTCGCCTTGCCGCTACCCAAGCCGCAGCGGCAGCCGAGCGAGGTGGTCGGCACCGGCGCAACGCCCGCGGCGACGGCGACCTCGCAGGTCTCCCTCAGCGATGCGCTGCGCGAGGCGCTCGCGGCCGGGTTCGGCGGAGCGGGCGAGGCGGGCAGGGGGCAGGTGGCGGAAGTCGCCTACACCGAGGCGGTGCGCTCGGCGATCGCGCCGCTGTTCTTCAGCGCGATGCGCAACGTCAGCGGCTCGGGGCAGGTGGTGGTCGCCGTGGTCATCCGGCGCGACGGCAGCGTGCGTTCGGCCGAGGTGGTGCAGGGCTCGGGCAACACCGAGCTCGACCGCGCCTCGCTCTACGCCGCCAAGTCCGCGCCCTATCCGGCGCTGCCGCCCGACGTCACCAGCGAAACACTGACCGTGCACATCCCGCTACGCGTGCGCTGAAGCCGGCGCGCAGCGGAGGGGGCAGCTGTGTCACTGGAGGCGCAGCGAGCGCGCGGCGGAGATCATCAGCGTGCGGCCGGCGTCGAAGCCGATGAAATAGCCCGGATCGAGCAGCGCCTGCAGGCCGAAACGGCCGTCGACCTCGCGGATGGCGTGGGCCAGCTCGCTTGCCCGCCGGTGGTTGCCCTGCGCGGTGTGGGCGACGACGAGATATTTCATCGGGGCCAGAAAGCGGGTGTTCTGCTGGTAGGATCTCTCGCCGAAGAGGATGGCGTCCTCGTTCTTGTTGTTGATGACCGCGCACGCGCAGGCGACGGAATAGAGGTAGCTGCGCAAGGGGCCGAGGCGTCCGATCTCGGTGGCGTGCGTCGCGGCCCGCTGGGCGGCGTCGTATTGCTTGCAGCGAACCAGCGCCATCGCATGCAGCGCCCAGCACAGCGGATTGGCCGGATTGCTGGCGATGGCCTTGCGCGACAGCTCCAGGGAAAAACTGGCGTTGCGCAGAAGGAACCCTTCCGCGTGGCTGGCCAGCGCCAGGGCGATGCCGTTGCTCTGGCACAGGTCCAGCGTCTGGTGCACGTCGGCCGCGACGACCTGGTGATACGGATCGCTCGGGGCGATGTGCTCGCCGACCTGCAGCGTGCTGATCGTGCTGCGCAGCGCATAAAGCAGCGCATCGTTGGGGGCGATGGCAAAGCACTCGTTGAGGCGGGCGACGAGCTCGGGCACCGGCACCGAGCGCGGATTGAACAGCCCGTGCAGAAGGCTCGCGATGTTGTTGGCGTAGCGCAGATGGTCCTCCGACCCGTGGAGCGCGCGCCGCACGAGCACGTGGGTGAGCTCGGCGATGAGCTGGTGGCCGATCCGGGCGTCGGCGGCGTGGCTCTCGCCCGCCAGCTCGCACGAGCCGCGCCACACGACCCGCTCGCTCGCCCGTTCGCGCAGCGTCAGATACACCTCGACCCGGCCGAATGCGTCGGCGACGGACGCCGCGAGCACCAGGTCGGCATTCGCCGTCGCGCCGGGCGAGGAGCGCTGATCGTAGACCTCGAACATGCCGACCGCGAACAGCTCGGAGATGACTTGCTCGACGAGGGCATTGGCGTGAGCCACCGAGCGGGGCGCGGCGTGGCAGGTCTCCAGGGACGCGATGGTGATGCCGGGGCGGGCGGTGCCGGGCGAACTGTCGGCAAGGGTGGCGGGCGCGGCGAGCTGAGCCTTGGCGCCGCGAATTTCGCGCAGCCAATCCTCGAACGCCTCCTCGCCGATCTCCATGCCCTCCAGCAGCGTGGCGTTGTCCCAGCTGTTGGGCGCCATGGAGATCAGCGCCGGATCGAGCCAGACGTGCTGGCCGTCGCACTGCAGCGGGCAGACGCTGTCGGCATAGTGCCGCCGGATGGTGGACAGGGCCTGCCGCAGCGAGGCGGCGCCCTGCGCCTCCCCATGCTCGCCCCAAAGGATGCCCTGAAGCCATTTGCGCGTCCGCCTGAAATGGCGGGCGAGAACAAGACAAGCCAGCAGCGCCGTGTGTTTGCGGCCCTTGGGCAGTACCGATCGACCGTCCGCATCGCGGATGTCGAACGCTCCGTGAACGAAAGCTTGGTACACAGCGTCTCCACTATGTTTGACGACCCTTGAGGCGTTTTCGATCGGTCTCGGCGACGTCAGATTGTATTTTTATGGGTGCTATCTAAAACAAATACTGGTGATTTGTCTAGGCTTCCCTACTGCGGCCGCGCCGAAGGCGCTTGGCGGCCGTCTCGGCCAATGCAATCTCAGGTGTACTGGACGGATCGGTGCCGCCGGTTACCTCGGGCGAGGCGGCCGGGCGGTGGGCGAGCGCCATGCTACAACGCCTGCGTTTGTTTTCGAGATCCCCTCGAACTGGCTGGGGGCCGGGGCGACGGGCCGGCCGACGGCCACGATGGGCGCCGCGACCGGCACGCGACCGGGGGCGCCCCCTCCGCGTACGCGTCGCCGCACGCCAACGACGGCCTCGAGGGCTCGGACCGGCTTTCCGGCACCGCTGTGCAGGGGCCGGGCGAATAGTGCGGCCATCGCCATCGGCGGCGCTTGGCCGGCACCCCGGAGGGGCTTAAGATTCGGCTCGCCGGCTTTGATTTTCCGCAACTCCGCCCGGCTTGCGGCGGGTCACCTAGCGATCCGTAGACCTGGAGGGACCGATGCCTCAGCCCAAGACGATCCTGGTGCACGCCGACTTGACCGAGATGGGCATCGCCCTCCTCGAAGAGGCGGCCGCCTTCACGGCCGCACGCGGGTCCCACCTGGTGGCCCTGGTGGTCGGCCTGCAGCCGATCCAGTCCTACGTGCCGTTCCCCGACATTCCGCTCGATTCCTTCTTCGAGGAGACTGTGGCGGCGCGGGCGGCGGTGCAGGCGGAGGTGG
>JAUIJH010000216.1 GCA_030431335.1 Alphaproteobacteria bacterium | reverse complement strand
CCCCCGGACCGGGTCCCCTGCTGGCGGCGCGCGCCCGCGGCCTCGACGTGGTGTTCATCTACAACCTCTATCCCAAGAGCGTCTTCGGCATCCTCGCCAAGCCCGAATACAGCGAGATCACGCAGCTCAAGGGCAAAACCATCGGCGTCGGCACGGCCGACGGCGCGGAAGTGTCGTTCGCACGGGCGATCCTGACGGACGCCGGCATGAACGAGGGCGAAGACTACAAATTCCTGCCGGTCGGCGACGGTGGCACGGCGGGCGTGGCATTCCTGCGTGGCGACGTCGAGGCCTACGCGGGCGCCGTCAGCGACGCGGCGATCCTCGCCAACCGCGGCATCGAACTGGTGGAGATCACGCCCGAGGAATACCTCGCCTACTTCGGCAACGGCTATGCCGCGCTCGCCGAATACATGGAAGCCAACCCCAAGGTGATCGAGGGCTTCGGCCGCGCGATCGTGCGCGGCACCCGCTTCGTGACCGATCCGGCCAACCAGGAGGTCGCGCTGAAGCACATGGCCGCCGGCAACCCGCAGGAGGGCGAGGACAAGGCGTTCGCCGCCGCGCTGCTCGCAGCCGTCAACGAGCGCATGACGCCGACCGACGCCTACATCGAGCACGGCTTCGGTTACCAGCCGCCCGAGCACTGGCACACCTGGCACCAGA
This sequence comes from Alphaproteobacteria bacterium, assembly GCA_030431335.1. Lineage (GTDB taxonomy): Bacteria > Pseudomonadota > Alphaproteobacteria > Rhizobiales > Amorphaceae > Acuticoccus. The sequence goes on along the minus strand of JAUIJH010000216.1, from coordinate 7,280 downwards.
GCCTCCTCGACAGCGGCGTCCTGTCCGAGCCGTCGAGCGATCTCGAGGCGGGCTACACCAACGACCACATCGAGACCTGGAACGCCGAGTGACGCTGCAGGCCGAAATGGACGCGCCAACGGGACCGGCCGCGAGCACGCGGCCGGTCTACGAGATCGCGCGACTTGGAAAGATCTATCCGCGCAACGGCTTCGAGGCCCTCGCGGACGTCAATCTCACGCTCGCGGAGGGGGAGTTCGCCTCCGTGATCGGGGCGTCGGGCTGCGGAAAGTCGACGCTGCTCAAGATCATGGCCGGGCTGTTGCCGCCGACGTCCGGCCGCGTCGCGCTCGGCGGCACGCCGGTCATGGGCCCGCGCGCCGACATCGGCATGATGTTCCAGCAGGCGACGCTGCTGCCCTGGAAAACGACGATCCAGAACATCGTCATGCCCATCGCTATCCGCGAAGGGCGGCGCGCGGCGAAGGGGGCGTATCAGCAGGCGCGCGCCCTCCTCGACCTCGTCGGCCTCTCCCACGCCGCCGACGTCTACCCGGGCGAATTGTCGGGCGGCATGGCCCAGCGCGCCGCCATCTGCCGCATGCTCATCACCGAGCCGGAGGTGCTCCTCCTCGACGAACCCTTCTCCGCGCTCGACGAGCTGACGCGCGATTTCATGAACATGGAGCTCCAGCGCATCTGCACGGAGCGCAATGCCACCGCATTCCTCGTCACCCACTCGATCCCGGAGGCGGTGATCCTGTCCGACCGCATCTACGTCATGCAGGCAAACCCCGGCCGCATTGCCGAAATCATCGAGATCGACCTGCCGCGCCCGCGCACGCTCGACCTCATCAACACCAAGCAATTCGGTGACATCGTGGGCCACATCCGGGGCAAGCTCGACCAGGAGTACCGTTAATTGAGCGAGTACAGCGAACTCTCTCCGGCGGCCCACCGCGCGGCGCAGCAGGCGGAAGCCAACGAGGCCGCCATCGACACGGTCTGGGTCGAAGCGGAGCCCCTCATCGATCGCATCCCGCGCTGGTTGGCGATGCTCGGCCTCTTCCTCGCCATCCTCGCGATCTGGTACGGCTCGACGGCACTCGGCCTGGTCTCGCCGATCATCCTGCCGGGCCCCTACGAGACGTGGCGGGACATCCTCTTCGTCGGCAGCAACCTCGTCTCCGGCGACTATATGCTCGAGGCGTTTTTCACCACGGGCCGCACGGTGATCTACGCCTTCCTGATCGCCCTCAGCATCGGCTTCTCGCTCGGCGTCCTCGTGGGCGAGACGAAGTTCGGCGAGCGGGCCGTGATGCCCTACCTCGTCGCCATCGACACCATGCCGAAGATCGCCTTCGCGCCGCTCTTCATCGCGTGGCTCGGCTTCGGCATCCAGTCCAAGGTGGCGCTCGCCGCCTTCATTGCGACGTTCCCCATCGTCGTCTCCACCGCTGCCGGCCTTTATGCGGCGAGCGAGAGCGAGCGCGCGCTCTTCAAGTCGATGGGCGCGAGCCGGATCCAGACGCTGGTCGCGCTCAAGCTGCCGTTGGCGCTGCCCTACCTCTTCGCGGGCCTCAAGATCGCGGCCGTCGGCGTGATGGCGGGCGCCATCACGGGCGAGTTTCTCGGCGGCGGCGAGGGTTTCGGCGCGCTCATCCGCGTGTCGGCCTCGCAGATGAACACGCCGCGCGTGTTCTCGCTCATCATCTACCTGAGTTTCCTCGGCTTGTTCCTTTACCTGTTCATCGTTTGGGTGCAACGAACGTTCGTGTTCTGGAACAAGGCGGACACGCCGGGGGGTGTCGGATAAACGTGGACGGGATCGTGGACAGCAGTGCCGATGGGCGCAACTTGTCCGAGCTCGCGACCGAGCTCATCAAGCGCGACATCCTGGGCGCCGCCTTCTATCCGGGCGACAAGCTCCTGCTTGAGGCGCTGTCGGAGCGCTACGGCATCGGGGTGAACCCGGTGCGCGAGGCGCTCAACCGGCTGTGCTCCGCCGGCTTCGTGGAGCACCGGCACCAGCGCGGCTTCTTCGTCGCCGGCATGTCGATGGACGCCCTGGCGGAGCTGGTGAAGACGCGGATCTGGCTGGAGACCAAGGCGCTCGAGGAAGCCATGAAGAACGCCACGGAGGACTGGGAGGAGCGCGTGATCGTCGCCTATCACCGCCTCGCCCGGACACAGCTCCGGCTCGGCGATGCGGCGGGCCGGGACGAGAACGAAGCCTGGGAGGCCCGCCACAAGGCGTTTCACCTCCTGCTGCTGGAGCGCTGCGGCTCATCCTGGCTGATCGACTTCTGCTCCACCATGATGGACCAGTCGGTGCGCTACCGGAACCTGTCCGTCAGCGCCAACCACGCCCGCCGGGGCGACGCGCTGCCCGAGCACGAGGCGATCATGAACGCGGTCGTCGACCGCGACATGCCCGCGGCGCTCGACCTCCTCCAACGCCACTACATGCGCACGTTCGAAGGCCTTCGCTCCCTGCCTCTCTAGCGGCTCGACAGTGGTTCGAACCGCCAGCCTCTTCGGCGGTGCTTTCACTATTCTGGACGTTTGAGCAGGTTGCGGCTCGGAGCCCTTGGCGCCGCGAGGGATCCGAAGGTCGGTCGATCCGCTAGCTGGCCAGCGCGCCGTAGAACCCTGCCCGTCCGCTCTCCTCGAAGGCGTCGCGCGTCACCGCCGTGTCGGCCGGCCTGAGACAGGCGTGAAGGGGTTCGCGCAGGTATTCGGCGATCCGATCCTCCACCATGCCCACGACGCGGCCAACCTTCGACGGATCCGCCGCATCGGGGTGTGGCGAGGTGAAGGCACCGACATCATTGTCGAAGTAGCGCCCGGTGGCATCCGCAAATTCGTCGGACAGCGCCGCCTGGACCAGGATATCCGCACCGATACCGATATCGTTGCCCGCCACGCCGAAACCCTTGCGCACCATTTTCGTTGCCAGGAGGGAACCCGGATTGACGGCGACGCTCACCGGGCCGTTGGGCCGTTCCTTGGCAAACGCCTGGCTCCACATCGTCAGCGCCAGTTTGCTCTGGGCGTAGGCGTCCATCGCCTTGAGCCGCCGCTTGGCGCCCGGCGCGGCAAATTCCACCGAAGCCTGCGCGGCGGAGGACAAGTTCACGACCCGGCCGTCCGCCGGCAAGATCGGCAGAAGCAGTTGCGCCAACAGCGCCGGAGCGAAGGCGTTGACGACAAACCGCAGGTCCACCCCGTCCGAGGCTGCCGCGTGGACCGTCTTGAACACCCCGGCATTGTTGATCAACACGTCGATGCAGTGATGCTTTTCGCGCAGGATCAGACCAAGGCGCGCAACCTGGTCGAGAGCCGAAAAATCAGCCTGATAGGTCTCTACCGACTTCGCGCCATAGCGATTCCGCAGCTCTTCCGCGGTCGCGGCGAGTTTGGGCACACTCCGTCCGTGCAGCAAAAGATGATGTCCGTCGGCAGAGAGGCGGCGAGCAGTTTCACGGCCGATGCCGTCTGTTGCGCCAGTAATCAGGATGATTTTGGGCATCAAGGTCCTCAATCAATGATTCGAGCAAAAGAGCTTCGGCGGGCCGCTTAAAGGTCGGCCCGATTTCCACGCAGTTCGGAACAGCAAATTTGGTCGGTGGGAAATGACCATTGCGGAGCGTATTAAAACCGCCCATTTGCGAGTTCAGTTTTTGGATTTCAAAGATAATCGCATGGACATTGACAGCCTGCGCCTCTTCGTCAGGGCGGCCGAGCGTCTAAATATCAGCGCGGCGGGGCGCGAGCAGGGCTTAGCCCCGGCAGTCGCGAGTGCGCGGCTGGCCAAGCTCGAGCTGGAGCTGGGCGCGGATTTGCTACACCGCACAACGCGCAAGGTTTCTCTGTCGCTCGAAGGGTCCGAATTCCTGCCCTACGCTCGGGAAATCCTGGCGCAGGCGGAGGCCGCGTGCGCGGCGTTGGGGCACGGAAGCGCTGGCGCCGCCGGCACGCTGCGCTTCGCCGCCTCCAGCACCTTTGCCCAATTGCACATCATGCCGCTTCTGCCGGCATTTCAGACTCGCTACCCTAATCTCACGCTGGATTTACGCCTGTCGGACACGCGGTTCGACATGATCGAGGGCAGTTTCGATCTCGCCCTGCGCAGCGCGCCAATGGACAACAGCAGCCTCAGAGGCCGCAAACTTGCCGACGACACACGCGTGCTTTGCGCCGCGCCGAGCTATCTCGACGCTCATGGCATGCCGCAAAGTCCCGAGGCGCTGGCCGACCATGCTTTCATCGCCTGGTCCGACACCAACCCGCGGGAACTGCTGCACCGCGACGGCCGGATGGCATCGCTGGACCCGAAAATGCTTCACTGCCGTACGATCATCGATGACGGCGCCTCGCAGCGCGAAGCAACGATCGCGGGTGCCGGGCTCTCCACCAACTCTTTATGGAGCGTCGCGCACGAATTCGCGGCCGGCCGCCTGGTCCGCGTGCTGCCGGACTGGCGGCTGAACGACCGTTCGGTGCTCCGGCTGGTCTATCCGCGCTCGAATGTGCTCACCCCCAAAACACGCGTCCTCATCGATTTCCTGATTGAACACCTGGAAAACAAGCCAGAGTGGCTCGACTAGCGGCCACGCGCGTCGTTTCCGGGCGACCTGCCCGACATCAGAAGCGGTACTCGAGCCTCAGGCTGCCGGACTGGGCGAGGTAGTCCTTGCCCGACTGCAAATCGTACTCAACGCGGAAGTCGAAGTTGGTGGGCTGGTAGACTTCCAGACCGAGACGCACGCGGCCGAGGACGTCCGGTACATCGCTCTCGATCTGGAAGCTGCCGGCGGCCGCGGGCGCGCCGACCAGGCGGCCGGTGGTGGAGTAGGTGTCGTTGGACAGGAGCAGCAGGCCCGCCGCCGCGTAGGGGCGCAGCGTCCAGCCCTCGCCGAGGTCCACGCGCCCGCCCGCCTCGACCATCGGCGAGAAGGCGAAGGTGAACTCGTTCTCCTCGTCGAGGTCGAGCGCGATCCCCTGCGGCCCCCGCTCGGTGTGGCCCGGCAGGTGGCTGAACATGAGATCGGCGTCCGCGTAGGGCCGCAGATACCACGCGTCGAAGGCGAACTCGTAAGCGGCGCGCAAGCGCCCCCCCACCGTCAGGACGCTGGAATCGCTGGTCAGCCGATGGTTCACGCCGCCGACCGCCGCGAGGCGCGTCTCGTCGTACCAGTTGTAGCCGACGTTGACGCCCGCGGCGAAGTACCAGGGCCCCACCGTGCGCTTCAGCGCGAGGCCGCCGTCCACGGTGTCGCCGTCGCTGCTGCCGCCGTTGCCCGACGTCTGGTCGAACCCGTAGGCGGCCGTTGCGCCGAGGAACCAGCCCTCGGCCAGCTCGGCCTGGCCGCCGAGCCGGAAGGTCACCGCGTTGCGCTGGTAATCCGGCGTTCCCCAATGGCTGGCGACACCGCCCGCCACCTTGGCCCAGACGCACTCGTCCTCGCTGAGCAGCGTGCCCTTTTCCATGAAGACCGGGCAGCTGAACGTCGAATCGAGCGCGTCGCGGCTGGCGAAAACCTGGTCGCTGGCGTGCGAGGGTCGGTTCTCGCCGGACAGGCTCGACAGCCAACTCTGATACTGCGCCGCCGAATCCACGCGCGACAAGTCGCCGTAGAGCGGCGCCAGCGCGCTCGACCCGTTGGCATCCCATGTCCGCTGCAGATAGGCGCCGACGGATTGCGCGTTCGTGCTGAGTGCGAGGTCGCCGGGCGTGAAGTCCGCGTCCGGCGTCAGCATCACGTCCGTGCCGTTGCCGGAGACCGTCCAGTCGAACAGCAGCGAGGACGGCGCGGTCGCGCTGGTCGCAGCCCCGGGCCCGGTGAGGACGGTGTAGGTTCCCGGCAAAAGGTTCCAGGCCAGCGGCGCGATGGTGCCGCCGACGGTGGCGCTGCCGTTGACCGTGACCAAGTCGTTCGGGGTGCCGCTCGCGAGTGCGTCGATGTCGACGTTCAACGCACCCTGGCCCGATTGGGTGAAGTCCCCGTCGACGGTGGTGGTGCCCACAACGCCCGTGCCGAAGGGCGACAGCGTTCCGGTGTTGGTGAGGCTCGCCACGGTGACGGTCGCGCCGCTCGCGAAAAGGCCGCTGTTGGCGAGGGTGCCGATCACCGTCTGGTCGCCGGGCCCGCCGTTGCCGAGATCGACGCTGCCGATCAGGATGCCCGCGTTGGTCACCTCGGTGAAGCTGTCGACCGCCTGAATGGCCATGCCCGCGGTGCCGTCCGCGGTACCGACCGAGCCGCCCGCCGCGATCGCAATCGTATTGGCCGACGTCGTGCCGGTGTTGGAGGAGAAGCCGCCGGAGACGAAAATGCCCGCCGCGCCGGCGCCGCTGCCGCCCGTCACGCTGCCGGCGATCGAGATCGAGATCGGGCTCTGGTCGCCGCTGTTGCCGCTCGACTGCGCGAAGATGCCGATCGACCCCTCGCCCGTTGCCGAGATCGTGCCGCCGGTCTGGTTGACGGTGATCGAGCCGGCCGTGCCTGTCATCGTCGTGCTGGCCAGCGAGCTGCCCGCCAGGAGCGCGCCGCCGCTGCCATAGGCGCCACCGTTGCCGCCGGCGAGGGACTGGAGGAAAAGACCGTGAGCGTTGGCCCCTGTGGTGGTGATGGCGGCCGCGGTGCCGATCTCCACCGATCCGGAGCTCGAGGACAACGTGCCGCTGCCGACGACATTGGCCGCCGCGACGTTGAGCGCCAGCGAAGCGTCGCCCGCGAAGCCGCCGCCGCCGCCGATCGACTGGGCGAGGATGCCGAACGCCCCGTCGCCGTAGGTGGTGATGCCGACACCCTTGGCGAGGGAGATGGAGATGTTGCCGCCTTCGCCGCTGGAGGTGCCGTCGCCCAGGTTCGCCGAGGCAATGTTGACGTCTGCCGCCGCCACGAGGCCGCCGCCTCCGCCGATCGACTGCGCCGCGATGGCGAAGGCCCGCGAACCGGTCGTGACGATGGTGCCGGCCGTCTTGTCGATGGTCACCGCGCCGCCGTTGCCGGACGCGCCGTTCATGCCGCCCACGTTGAGGGTGAAATCGGACGCGTCGTTCCAATCCGAATCGGAGACGGTGATGCCGGGGCCGTTGTTGCCCAGGCAAAGGCTTGCGCTGTCGTTGAGAACGCCGGGGTCCGCCGAATTGGTGCAGCCCGCGCTCGCGTGGCCGCCGCTGCCGCCGATCGACTGGGCCAGAATGCCGTAGGCGTCGTCGCCCACCGTCTGCACAAGGCCGCTGTCGGCCACGCTGATCGTATTGGAGTAACCGCCCGCGCCGCCCGAGCCGC
>JAUIJH010000022.1 GCA_030431335.1 Alphaproteobacteria bacterium | reverse complement strand
ATCCGGCGGATGTGGCGCGCCGTGAAGCGTGGATCCAGGAATGTGAGGCGCTGAAAGAGCAGGGCCGGCCAAGTCGCAATAGCGGCAATACGAACACCGGCAGCGGCTCCACAGCCTGTTTGCGATTGGACGTGTTCGAGGTCGTCTCCGGCGGCGGCGTCGTCCGCGCATAGGTCGCGCTGTCGAAGCGACCCGCCTTGGCAATCGCCTCGGGCACGGATCCTTCCAAAAACAAAGCCGGCACGCGCTTCACATACAGGACGACCTTTTTTTCGTCCGCAAGACCTACGGTTGTCATCCTATCGTCCTCTTTTCAGGCGCGTTGCCGAATCGTAGCGATTGCATGCTCCAAGCGCCACCTTTTCGCCGACGCCGCATCAGATAATTTCGCGCCACGCGAAGCATTCGGCGATGGCGGCGCTGTTTTCACTGCCGGTGAGCTGGCGATCCACCGCCATCAAGGTACGCGCTGCGCCCTTGTAGCTGAGCCCGTCCGCCCTCAACCTGCGCAACGTCTCGAGCAATCTGAGGCCGGCCATGTCGCGCGCGTCGCAAAGGGCGTCGCGAAAGCGTTGCGGTTCGCGCTGGTACGCCTCGACGATGGGGCCGGTGCGCATCATCGAATCGTCCTCGCCCTCCACCGCGCGACGCATATCGCGTGCGATGGCGGGCGTAATCGTCCCGGACGCGACGAGGCGCCGAACGAAGAACTCGATGAGCATGTCGAAGATGGCTCCGGTCATCGGCTGGGCCAGCTTGTGGGCCTCCTTGCCGCTCACCTCGGACGGCGGGGTGTCGAGGGAGATGACGTCCGACATCTTGAGCGCATTCGAGGCCGACCGGATTTGCCGGGTCTTGGACAATTCGCCGATACGGTTCAACTCGTTGGCGAGATAGAGCTGCCCCCTGCTCACCCGCAGCACATGGTCCACGAAGACGTCGAAATGCAGCGCGGAGATCATCGCCACGCAGTCCGACATCGATTCGTGGAAGCCGCGATAGGCCGTGGTCAGGGTCTGCGGGGTCGGCACGCCCAGCAGGGAATAGGCGATGCCGTGGCCGGTTTCGTGGGCGAGGACATCGAAGTTGAGCGCAAAGCTGCGGTCCACGCCCTGGTCGTCCTTGCCGAACCCGCATTCCATGAATCCCCAGCCGAAGTGGGCGTTGTCCCAGGGCACATCGGGGATCATCTCCAGGCGCTTGTGCGTCCCGCAGAAGTGCCACTGGATAGGCCCGCCGGCGTAGATTTCCCACACATCGAGCACGCGCCGAACGGTGGCGAACATGTGCGAGGCCGGAAAGGCCGGGTCGTCCACCGCGATGTGATCGAAGTGACCGTCCGGCCCAGGCTGCACGGGCGGTTTAACCTTGCCGCGGAAGGGCGGCAGGTCGGCATCGCCGTAGGGCGACTTCGCCTGGGGCAACAGCGCATACATGCGAAGGTCCGACGGCCCCGGCCCGACCGTCCCCACCGGCGACGAGACGGTGATCGTCACGGGTTCGCTGAAGTCGGCCAGCACAGGCGATTGCGCGTAGACGCGAAAGCGAGTGCCGCTGTGGCGGAAGAAGCTGTCGAGCGAAAAACTCATGGCTGCTCCGTCGCCCCCTCGCGGTGCCAACGCTCCCACAGCAGCGTCGGCTCGAAGCGGAAGGCGGGCGGCTCGAAGACCAGGCGTCCCGCCGCCAGCCCCTCCAGAAGCGCAATCGCGTCGGCACGCTTCTGACGCACCGCGTGGCGTGCAAGCCATCCGGTCAGCCGGTCGTGGCACGAAGGCGCCAGGCCGGCGGGTGTGGCCGCGGCCTGCTCCAGCACGGCCTGGTAGGTCCGGTCCTTGAAGAAGATGGTTTTGGCGATGGCGACCAGCTCGCCGGCCTCCTCGAGGTTGATGACGCCGGCCTCGGCGGCAGCGGCAAAGCTCGCGCGCATGTCGACGAGGGCATCGGAGGCGAGGTAGCCGATTTCTTCGGGCCCGTGGACGACGGCCACCTCGTCGTCGTCCTCGAAGGGGTCGTTGAACGGCGCAAAGCGGCCGCTTCGGTAGGCAGAGAAGATCCGCCCGACCCCCACCATGCCGAACTGGGCCAGCTCCGCCGCGCGCAGCGCGCCCATGCTCGCGGCGCCCGCCACTTGCACCCCGCCGGAAATGGCGAACAGGATCTCCTTGTGCCACACGGAGGGCACCTGTTCGAAGTAGCCGTCGACGATGGCGATGGCATCGGGCGGATCGGACATCAGCGCCGCAATGTCGCCCCGGCGGACAGGCGGGCGGATCTCGCAATCGCACAGCGCCTTGGCCTCGTCGGCGCCGAGGGTCGGCCCGAGGAACGCGGCCACCCTCATGCCGCCGCCCCCAGGAGCTGCGTGCTGGCCCGCGCGCCGGGGACATATTGGGAGCGCGGGCCTTCCAGCGCCGCTTCCAGTCCAGGCACCACCACGCGCATCACCGAAAGGCCGAACGCGGGCTTGGCAATGTCCACCGCCACCGCCTCGGCAATGCCGACGCCGCGAAGCGCGGCCAGCGTGGCGGCCACGTCTCCGGCGATGCTCGCCTCCTCGACGGAGGCGACGGCGGCGAAATCGCGCGCGGGCTGGAGGCCGTCGAAAATCTGCTCCGCCGCCGCGGTGCGCTCCGCTATCGCCGCCGGGAGATAGTCGGCGTCGGGTATGTCCTCGCGGGCGCCGGAAATGAAGGTGAGCCGCGCCTGCGCCGCCTCGGTGAGCGCGCGCGAAAGGGCCACCTCGGGGGCCGGATGGCATCCGAAGCCCAACTCCGGTGCGGCGGCCCCACCACCGGCCGCGTCCGCGATCAGCGCGGCGAACACGGGCACCCCCACATCCGACGTGGCATCGAACACGGCGACTCGCACGCCGGCTGCGGAGAAGCGCTCGAGCAGCCAGCGGCATCCGGGGTCCTCGACGCTGTCGAGCCGCACGGCGCAGCGGCCGTCAAACGCGCCCGGCGCCAGCTTCCACAGCGTCACCGCGTCCCGCTCGATCACCTCACACAGACCGTGGAGGAGCGCCTCGTCGCGCGTGTTGCCGGAGGCGAGGCCGTTGGTGCTCGCCACGAAGGCGCCCGAATGGGCCGGTTCGGGGATGCCATAGTTCGCGTGCACCATTTCGTAGGGCACGAAACGCGCCTTGCCGCTCAAGAGGTCGGTGCCCTCGATCCAGAGAAAGGGCAGGCCTGGATCGAGCGGCTCGACGGTCGCCACGGGAAGCCGCGAGACATCGACCACCGGGTGATCGAAGCACATTTCATCCAGGCTCGCGAAATGAAGTGGTTTGACGATCGCCTCGGCGCACCAGGTCTCGAAGGCCTCCATCACCGCTGAAACGCGGGCCGCTTGCGCGGTCATCCCCTTGCCCTGAAAGACCGAAAGCGAACGACCGTTCGGGCGCACCGCTGTGAAGACCGGAATGCCGATCCTGTCGAGCCCCGTCAGCCCCGCCACCCGGGAAATCCCAAAGACCGGCAGCAGCGGCGCGATCCGCCGCCAGGTCTCGTCGGGCGATACGGCGCGGCGGGTTCCTTCGACAAAACGCTTGTCGCTCATCCCTATGCCTTCGCCGTCTCGATGAGGGCGGCGCGGGCCTCGTCCAGATCGCGCCCTCTTGTGCCGGGTGCGAAGCGCTGGAGGACTTTTTCCAGCGTGTCGCCGGCTTCATCGCTGCGGCCGGTGCGCTGCGCGAGGCTGAGACCGGTGAGCGCCACACGCAGCTCCAGAGCGAGCGCGTTTTGGGAGACGGCAATGTCGCGCGCCTCGCCAAGCGATTTCGCGACGCGATCCAGATCGGGAGCAGCCCGCGCCAACTCCGCCCGCGCCTCCTGGCGCGCGATCTCGGCGGCCCAGAACGCAACACCCTGCTCCACGATGACGGACCGGCCTTCGGCCAGCGCGTCCAGCGCCTTCTGCGGCGCGCCGATGAGGCAGAGCGCTTCGGCGCGCATGCATTGATAGACGGGAAAATCTTCCGGCGTGCAGATATCCTGGAGGATACCAAACCCTTTTTCGATGCGCCTGAGCCCGGTTTCCACGCGCCCCGCATCCACATCGCACCAGCCCAGGAAGACCTCGCCCTTGGCTCGATATTCTTCGAGGTCGTAGAACGCGCCGAGGTGGGAAAGGCGCGCGGCGACCGCGCCGACGCTGGCACCATCGCGGCGGTAGTGGTGCAGCATCACCGCGATGTCGAGCGCATGCATGAGGCTGCCCACGTGCTCGAGGTTCTCGGCATGGGCAATGGCCGCATCGGCCAGCGAAGCCGCGTCATCGCCGGCGCCTTGAAGCCAGGTGGACAGCGCGGTCTCGCCGAGCGCACAGACCTTGCAGTCATGCCCGCCATACAGCGTGCGTTGATGAGCGAAGCCGGCCCTCTCGTAGAGGTCCAGCCCGTCCTTGGCGATTTTGACGGAGGCGTCGATGTCGCCCATGGCGAACGCGTTGGCCCACGCGCAGTGCATGGCCTGCAGGCGGAACTCCTCCCCTTTCATGCGCTCGGACGCATCCAGCAGGAATTTGGCCCGCACGGCCATCATGGAGAAGGTGTCCGACACGCGCCACCACCCCCAGTAGGCGGCCAGATGCCATTCGCACTCCGGCACCTTTTCCGCGAGCATGAGGGCATCGTCATAAGCGGCTCGGGTCTCCGCGGCGCCCGGACCACGGGCCGACAGCAGCGCGCCGGCAAGGAGAACCTGGGTGCGCAGGCGCGTCCCGCCGTCGACATCGGCGCCGGCCATTTCGACCTGGTCCCGCGCGCGGCCAAAGAAGATCGCCGCTTCCAGGCTGGCCGAAGCCTGGTTGGCGGCAAGCCCCGCCTCCAGGTATTCCAGTGCGGCGGAACGGGCTTTGCCGCAGCATTCCAGGTGATAGCCGCGCTCCTCCGGCGGTGCCGCCGCCCAGCGAGCCGGAACCTCCTGCAGCCAGGCCACGAACCGCTCGTGAAGTGCCCGGCGCGCGGGGCGGGTGAGGCTTTCGAAGGCCGCTTTCTGGAACAGGGCATGGCGGAAAGTGAGCTCATCCTCGCCCGTGGGCATGAGGATCCCCGCCTGTTCCAGCCTCGCGAGCTCCGTGGCCAGGGCGGAAACGTCCGTCTCGCGCGCGAAGGCGAGCGCCGAGCGCTGCATGCGCCGTCCGAGGACGGCGGCCGCCTGGACGAGTTCGCGCGCCGATCCCAGCCCATCCAGGCGCGACGTGATGAGATCGAGCAGCGTTCCCGGCGTCTGGAAGGACATGGCGCTCTCGGAGAGGCGCAGGATGCCCCTTCGCTCTTCCGCAGCACCGCTTTCCAGCAGCGTCTTGGTGAACTCCTCCACAAACAGGGGCAGGCCGTCGGTGGCCGCCTCGATGCGTGCCAACAGCGAGGCCTCGAGAGGATAGCCCGCCACCGCAGCCGCCAGCGACCGGCACCCGTCGCTCGAGAGCCTGCCGAGACGGATGGTGAGGTCGCCCGGCTGGTTCCAACGCTCCTCGTTGGTGGGCCGGGACAGCATCAGGTAGAGCCGGCCCGGCGTTTGGGTGGCGCTCACCCGGTCGATCATCTCGAGGGTGGAGGGATCGAGCCAGTGCGCGTCCTCGATGACGATCAGCCGAGGCGCGGGGTCCGCGTTGAGCCAGGCCTCGAGGGCGGCATAGACCGATTCCCTGCCCTCCATCCCGTCGGACAAGACGCCATCGAGAACCCTCTTGAACGTCTGCGCGTGGGCATGTGCATTGGGCTGGTCGAGGAAGAAACGGGTGACGAGGGCATCGACTTCGCTGCCGTGATCGGTGGCCGGCAGGTTGTTGCGGATGGATTGGCGCAGCGCGGCGAAGGGCGAATTCCGGCTCGCCCCCTCCCCCGCGATGCCGACGATGTGGGCATCGGCGATCCCGGCATGGGTCACGAAGTGGGTGGCGAGCGCGGACTTGCCCTTGCCCGGATCGGCCACGACCGCAACGCGCCGCCGGGCCCCCTTGGCCACCTCGCGCCACGCTTCGTCCAAGGCTGCAAGCTCGGCCTCGCGGCCGAACAGCCAGTCGGCCCGGTGCTCCAGCACGCTGCTCGGGCTGCCGGCCCCGATCACCTGGAAGGCCTCGACCGGATCCGGGATCCCCTTCAGCGTCTGGGGTCCGAGGCTCACCACCTGGAAGTTGCGCTTGACGAGTTCGCGCGTGGCTTCGCTGATGACGACGCCATTGGGCGGCGCCAGCCCTTCGAGCCGCGCGGCAAGGTTCGGGTTGACCCCCGTTATGGCGTGTCGCTCGCGCGATACGCCGGAGCCCATCTCCCCGACGAGGACCCGTCCCGTGTGCACGGCGATGCGCACGGCGAGCGTCAGGTCGCGGGCGGCTGTGATCGGGTGGTTCATGGCGCCCAGCACGCCCGCAATGGCAAGCGCGGCCTCCACGGCGCGGCGCGCGGCATCCTCGCGGGCGATGGGGTAGCCGAAATAGGCCAGCAGGCCGTCCCCGGCATAGCCTTGGATCATCCCCCCGCGGCTTTCGATCTCCGCGGCGCAAACGGCGCGATAGTCGCGGACCACCTCGCGAAGATCTTCGGGATCGAGCTGGACCGACAGGACCGTGGAGCCGACCAGATCCGCGAACAGCATGGTGATTTGCCGGTGCTCGCCGGCGTTGACAGACTTGGCAGGCGGGGACAGGCGCGTCCCGCACTCGGAACAAAACCGCGCACGTTTGGAAATGGCCGCTTGGCAGGTTGGGCAAACGGTCTCGTCCGTGTCGTCCATGGATATTGTTTTCCTCAAGTTCCCCGCCATGGTTGCGCGCCCGTAATCTACACGGCCTTCCTCAATTGCATAGGGTGTCCTCGGCCGGGCGGAGCCCAATTCGGCCCGCCACCCGAGATCCCCTCGCTTTGAGTGAGGATTTTCTTCAGAGCCTCCTTTGGCCGCGGCGCGAATGCCCGTCAGGAACGCGCGTCGGGGCGCAACATGGTTGGGCGGACGTGGGCGCGGATCTCGGCGGCGACACTGTCCGCATCGCCGGTGAGAAGGACGTCGAGCAGGCGCCTGTGCTCCTGATAGAGGACGGCCGGGTCCGTGTGGGCATCGACGCACTTGGCGAAGATGATGCGGATGTGCCGGGCGATCGCCTCCCACAGCGTCCCCACGATGGCGTTGCCCGACGCACGGCACATCTCGCGATGGAAGGCGATGTCGATGGCGTTGGGGCCCGACCAGTCGCCGCGATCCATCCGCGCGGCCATCTCCGCGACGATCCGTTCCAGCCCGCCCGCCAACGCCGGGTCGGCACTGAAGCGCGCGGCGGCATCGCGCGCGGCGATCAGTTCCAGGCTGACGCGGACCTCGTGAATTTGCGCCACGCGCTGCCCATCGATGGCGGCGACGCGGTAGCCCCGGCGGGGCAGCGAGACGGTGACGCCCTGCGCCTCCAGAAGCTTCAACGCCTCGCGCACCGGCACGCGGCTCACGGCGAGGCGCTCGCAGATGTCCATCTCCACGAGCCGCGCACCGGGCGCGAACACGTCCGCCGCGATCCCCTCCACGATGGCGTCGGCGACCTGTTCGGGCAGGCTTGCCTGGTTCATCGATGGAAGCTGCGCGACCGGCGGCGCCAGCGTCGGGGGGGCGGCATCGGTGGTGGGCATCGAAGGCTTGGTCATTAAACGGTCCACATGAGGAGGCGCCTCACCTGAGGACCTCATTGGGGAGCCAAAGGGCAATCGCAGGAAATACCGCAACGAGCGCGAGGCCGGTCAACTGCAACGCCACGAAAGGCACCACGCCCTGATAGATGGCCCCCACCCCCACCTCCGGCGGCGCGGCGCCCTTCAGGTAGAATAGCGCGAAGCCGAAGGGCGGCGTCAGGAACGAGGTTTGCAAGTTGATCGCCACCAGCATCGCAAACCAGATGATTACGTCGCGGTTGCTGCCCACGTGGTCGGCGAAATCGAGCACCGCGAAGGCCGGCAGGATCACCGGCAGCACGATGAGCACGATCTCGGTCCAGTCGAAGAAGAAGCCAAGAACGAAGATCGCCGTCATGAACACGGCGAGCACCGTCCAGCGGCCGGCGCCCACATCCTCGATCAGTCCGCGCACCATGTCGTCGCCGCCCAGCGAGCGGAAGACGAAGGAGAACGTGGTCGCCCCCAAGATGATGAGGAAGACCATGCCGACGGTCTTCACCGTGCGGTCCAGCGCATCGACGAGGGTGGCCCAGTTGAGCTGCCGATACCAGGCCGCGAGGACGAGCGCGCCGGCCGCGCCCACGCCCGAGGCCTCCGTCGTGGTCGCGTAGCCGCCGAATATGGAGCCGAGCACCAGCACGATCAGCGCCACCGGGGGGACGAGGCTCTTGAGGAGCAGCGCGGCGAAGGCGAAGCCGCCCGGCGCGGGCCCCGTCGGGCGCGGCGCGTCGGCCGGACGGCGGATCGCGAAACCGATGACGTAGAGCGTGTAAAGCGCCGACAGCATCAGGCCGGGCAGCACCGCTGCCAGAAACAGGCGGCCGACCGAGGCGCCCATGAGGTCGGCCATCACCACGAGCATGATGCTCGGCGGAATGAGGATGCCGAGCGTTCCGGCCGCCGCGATGCTGCCCGTGGCGATGGGCGCGCTGTAGCCGCGGGCGAGGAGCGTCGGCAGGGCGAGCAGCGTGATCATCACCACCGAGGCGCCGATGATGCCCGTCATCGCCGCAAGCACGGTGCCCATCACGATGACCGAGAGCGCGAGCCCGCCGGGGCAGCGGCGCAGCAACGCCTGCAACGCGTCCAGCAGGTCGGCTGCCACCCCGGTCTTTTCCAGGAGCACGCCCATGAAGATGAACATCGGCACGGCAACGAGGAGGAGGTTGCTGCCGGCGCCCGCGAACATGCGGGGCACGATGTTGTAGAATTGGACCACCATGAAATCGCCGGTCATCACCCCGACGAAGCCGAACAGCAGCCCGACGCCGCCGAGCACCAGCCCCACCGGATAACCGGTGAAGAGGAGCACGACCAACGTCCCGAACATGACGAGGGGCAGGACGTCAGACATCGCCCGGCGCTCCCTCGAAGAGCGGCGGCGCGCCCTGCGGCCCCTTCACCAGCACGATCGTCGCGCGCAGGAACACCGAGAGGCCTGCCAGGAGCAGGAGGCCCATGCCGGCCGGAACGGCGGCCTTGATCACCCACCGCGCCGGCAGACCGCCGGGAGAGGCCGACCCCTCGCCTTGCGCGAACGCGGTCGCCGCATAGTCGACGCCGTAGTAGGCCGAGACGACGCAGAAGGGGGCGAGGAACAGGAGGCAGCCGAGCGCCTCGATGGCGGCCTGACCGCGCGGTGGCAGGCGGTCGCGCACGAAGCCGATGCGCACGTGGCTATCGCTGAGGTAGGCGTAGCCGAGGGCGAGCATCAGGACGGTGGTGTGGAGGTGCCATTCCAGCTCCTGCAAGGCGGTCGAGCTGACGAACAGCGATCCCCGCGTCGCGATATCGAAGACGATGACGGCGACGAGGACGAGCAGGAGCGCCCCGATCGCGCGGCCGATTGCGGTGATCGCAATGCGGATCAGGCGATCGGCGCGCACGAGCGGACCGGCCATTGGTTCAGGCGGGCTCAACGCAAGCCGGTCCGGGCGGCGGTGCTATCGCAGATAGCCGACATCGCGCCATTTGGCGTAGGTGTCGCGGAAGGCGGTGTAGGATTCCCAGGCCTCTTTGAAATTCTCGTTCTCCTGCGCCAGCGATGCGGTGACGGCGAACCACTCCGCTTCGAGCGCCATCAGCACGTCGGCCGGCAGCGTCTTGATTTCCACGCCGCGCCCTTCGAGCTCGGCGAGCGCGGGCGCCTGCAGCGCCTCCCCCTCTGCGAGCGTGCGCGCGATGGCCGCGTCGCAGCCCATCTGGATCAGCACCTTGTGCTGGTCCGTCAGGCCGTTCCAGAGGTCGAGGTTGATGAGGAGCTGGGCGAAGGCGGACTGCTGATGCCAGCCGGGGAAGTAGTAGTATTTGGCAACCTCGTCGAAGCCGACGCTGAGATCGGCGGCCGGGGTGGAGAACTCGGTGGCGTCGATCACGCCGCGGTCGAGGGCGGCGTAGATGTCGCCCGGCGCCATCAGCTGCGGTGAGACGCCGACGCGCTCCAGCACCTGCGCCCCCAGCCCGGCGATGCGCATCTTCAGGCCGGAAAAATCAGCGACGCTGTTGATTTCCTTGTTGAACCAGCCGCCGGCCTCCGGTGTCACCACGCCGCAAAGGATCGATTTGAGGCCGTGCGAGGCATAGAGCGCGTCCTGCAGCTCCTGCCCGCCGCCCTCGGTCATCCACGCGAAATATTCTTCCGTCGCCGGACCGAAGGGTACCGCGGAGTACATGTTGAAGGTGATGTCCTTGCCGGCCCAGAACGTGCCCGCCGTATAGCCGGCATCCACCGCTCCCTTGGCCACCGCATCGAAGGTCTCGAGCACCGGCACCAGCGCGCCGGGGTCGAAGATTTTCAGCTCCAGCGTGCCGCCGGAGGCGGTGGCGAGTTCCTTGGCCAGATCCGTCGGCGTGTGCCCCAGCACCGCGAACGACTTCGGATAGGCCTGCGCCACGGTGATCGTCTTGTCCGCCGCGCTGGCGGCGCCGGACGCGACGGTCGCGCCGAGGACGATCGCCCCAGCCGCAAACAGGCTTTTTTGCCGGATGGAGGGCATTGCGTGCTCCCTGATTGCGCCCGTCACGCCTTGGGTGCGGGCAGCTGCTTCTTATTGTCTAATTGTATACACTACTACTAGAGTTGTCGATGGCCCGTCTGCGACATGCGCTTCGAAGCGGGCGTGGTCGGCAAAGCGAAGGAGCGCCGTGATGCGGATCGTTTTTGACTACGGCTCGCGCCAGACCTATCGGCGGCGCACCCGCGACGTTACGGTCAGGGGCATCGTGGAAGACGCCGTGCACCCGGTGCGCGAGGCGTCGTTCGCGCTGAACGGGGGCGCGCGACGTCCGCTTCACGTCGAGGCGGTGTCCGACGAGGGGGTCGACTGGACGACGGGCTACAAGGACACGCCCGCCGAGCTTCGATGCCGCGACCAGGGCGAGTTCGCGGCCGAATTCGCAGCCGCCGATCCGTTGCTGGTGGACGGTCGCAACACGCTCGAAGTCACCGTCACAGGCGGCGACGGGCAGCGCGCCAGCGAGGCGATGGCCTTCGATTGGAACAGCGAGCCGCCGACCTTTCCCATCGACCTGCGCGACCTGTCTGGCTTCGGCCACGTCCAGGAGATCGGCATGGCGGTGAACGGCGCGTTCGATCTCGACATCGCGCGCAACCTCATCCGCTCGCGCGGACCGGTGGCGCCGGATGCGCTCCTGCTGGTCGGCGCGCCGGGCAAGAGCCAGGAAGCGACCTACGCGATCAAGTTTCGCGACGTCAAAGGCGCCAAATGGCTCGGGTGCGGCGACTTTTTCGCCGGCATGGAGGAAGGCGCACCGCCGCGCGGCATCAAGGTCGGCTGGTCGTCGGCGGGGATGGCCGCGCTCAGCCCGACCGACGGGGCCCGCGCGTTCATCGCCTGGGGCGACCACTCCGGCGACGAACGCGAATGGGCGATCGCCACCAATCCGGCGAGGCCCGTCGCCGTGCGCGTCAACACGCTCTACCGGGTGCGCCAGCGCATCTCGATAGCCGGCGGCGGGCATCGCGTGCGCTGGCGGCTGTGGCCGGCCGACGAGCGCGAGCCCGACGCGTGGCTGTGCGATGAGGATACCGCAAGGCTTCCCGCGCACCTGCCGCGGCACGAAACGGCGACGTTCGGCCTCTTCCAGCACTTCGGGCTGCCCATCGAGTGGTCCGACATCCTGGTCCGCGAGGTGGAGGACCTGCCGGAAGACCTCCCCTCCACCGACCCAGCCAACAGCCGCGAGCCTTTCTTCAAGCGGGTGCGCCCCGGCGCGTTCTGAGCCAGCTAGCCGGCGCCGCCGAAATCTCCGGCGACACCGCGCCAGAAATAGGTCGTGACGGTGCGCAGGTGCGCCTCCATCGCGTCGGCCGCGGCGATGTGGTCGCGCGCCGCGATGGCCTCGAAGATCGCGATGTGCTCGGCGATGGCTTTCTCGCGGGTGACGCCGGCGCGGGCCGACACGGCGCGCTGCGCGTGCAGCCATTCGGTGAACGCGGAGGCCACGGCGAGGTAGCACTGGTTGTTGCAGCACCGCGCGATGGCGGTGTGAAAGGCGATGTCGGTGGCGATGAACGCCTCCGGGTCGGCCGCCTCCTCGTTGGCGCGCAGCGCCTCGCGCAGATCCGCGATCTGCGCGTCCGTCGCGACCTTGGCCGCCTGGCGCGCGAGCCCTTCCTCGAAGAGGCTGCGCGCCTCCTGCAGCTCGCGCACACCGTCGGGCCGGATCAGCATCAACCGGGCGATGCCCGACAGCTCGCGCACCATGAGATCGGCCGTCGGCGCGGCGACGCGCGGCACCGCGCCGGCCGTCGTCGACAGCAGGCCCTTCCGCTGCAAGGTGAAGAGGGCCTCGCGCACGCTGGAGCGCCCCGCCTGGAACTGGTCCATCAGGTCGCGCTCCGACGCGATGCGCTCGCCCACCTTGAGCTTGCCCGACACGATCGAGAGTTCCAGGTGCTCGGCGATCTCTTCGAATTTCTTGCGTTTGGCCATGATGCGCTACCGGTTCAGGGCGTGGGTGTGCGGCTCTGGTCCGGCCGATAGCATCGTTTATGCGGTGCCTGTGCCAACAAGACGCCCCGCGTCGACGGAAAGGGCTTCGGCCGCGGCGAGGATATCGTTGATGGTCTCGGCCGCCAGCGGGATGCCTTCGCGCGCGAACTCCGCCTCGAACCCCGCCTCGATCTCGCCCGGCACGTACAGCCGGTCGACGCCCTCGCGCCGGCCCGAGCCGTGCACTTGATCGATGGCGGCATCGACGCGCTGGCGGAACGTGGCCGGATCGACGAAGGCGGCAATGTCGATTGCGACGAAGAATTGCCCGTCGCGACCGGCCGTCGGCCCATCTACCATGTTGCCGAGCTCGGTGCCGTAGGCGGCACCCGACAGAAGGCTCGACAACATGCCGATGGCCATCCCCAGCGCGACGCCCTTGTGGCCGCCGATGGGCTGAATCAGACCCTCCATCGCCTTGCCGGCATCGGTGGTGGGGTTGCCGTCGGTGTCGAAGGCCCAGCCTTCGGGGATCGGCGCGCCCTTCTGGTGGTAGACGCGGATCTTGCCGTGGGCGGTCGCGCCGAACGCGAAGTCGAGCACGAAGGGGGCGTGGCGCTCGCCGGGCAAGGCGACGGACAGGGGGTTGATGCCGACGATCTTGTCGACCCCGCCGAGCGGCGCCATGGTCGGCAGCGCGTTGGTGCCGGCGAGCCCCGCCATGCCGGCCTCGGCGGCCCGCAAGGTGTACCAATCGAGCGCGCCGCAGTGATTGGAGCCGCGCAAGGCGGCATAGGCGATGCCCGTTTCGCGCGCGGCTTCGATGGCGCGGTCCATCGCGAACGTGCCGCCGATCTGGCCCATGGAGTTGCCGCCATCCACCACGATGGCGCCGCCGCGCTGTGAGACGATCGTCGGCTTGCCCTTGGGATCGACGCCCTCGCGCGTCAGCTTGCCCACGTAGTCCGGCACGCGCAGGACGCCGTGCGAATGGACGCCGCGAAGGTCGGAGGCGACCAGCGTTTGCGCCAGCAGCCGCGCATCCGCGTCGTCCATCTGGCAGGCCGCGAAAATGGCGGTGACGACGGCGAGAAGGTCGCCGCTCGCGACCTGCCGGTCCGATTGGGCTTTGGGATAGACGGCCATGTCGCGCTCAGATCTCCAGTTGGTGAAAGGGTGCGACCGTGTGGGCGGCGTCGATGGTGGGGTGGTCGGGCATCGTCATTTCTCCGTCGCAACGCGTTCGCGGCGCCGTGCCGCGGTGACAGACAGGCCGACCGCCAGCGTCAGCATCAGGCCGTTGAAGAGGGGTTCCACGAAAAACGGCGCGCCGAGCTGATTGAGCCCGCCCACGGTGACCGCAAGCACGGCCACGGCGATCACCGTGCCCCAGACGTTGACGCGGCCCGGCTTGATGGTGGTCGCCCCCAGGAGCGCGGCCGCGAAGGCCGGCAGCAGAAATTCCTGTCCCACCGTGCTCTGGCCAACCCGCAGCTGCGCCTGCAGGATGATCCCCGTGAAGGCCGAGACGAAGCCCGAAGCGACGAACGCGGCCGCCACGTATTTTTGCGTGTTGATGCCGTTGAGCTCCGCCGCGCGCGGGTTGTCGCCGATGACGTAGAGGAATCGGCCAAAGGGGGTGTGCTCGAAGATCATCCACATGATGATCGCGAGGACGAGCACGTAGACGAGCGCCATGGGAACCGGCGTTCCGGGTATGCGCGCCGCCAGCGCGGTGAACTCGGGCGCGAGCGTTCCGAGCACCTGCCGGCCCTCGGTGTACCACTGGAGAAGGCCGAGGAGCACCGAGCCGGTGCCGAGCGTCGCGATGAAGGCGTGGATGCGCACCTTGGCGACGAGGAAGGCGTTCACCGCCCCCACGAGGCCGCCGATGAGGAGGACGACGAGGCAGGCGAGCCACCATGGCAGGCCCTGCTGCGTCTGCAGGCCGATGGCGAGGATCTGCGTCAGCCCGATGGTGCCGGCAACGGACAAATCGAACTGGTTGGCCGCGAGCGGGATCATCACCGCGAGGGCCGCCATGGCGTAGATCGAGCGGCTATTGGCGAGCGAGGTGAAGGTGAAGGCGGTGGGGAACGTGTCCGGCAACAGCGATGAGAACACCAGGATCAGCAGGACCAGGAGAATGAGCAGCCCCCAGACGGAGACGAGCCGCACCAGCGCGTTGATGACGCTCATGCCGCGGCACTTTCAGCGGCACCGCCGGCGATGCGCGTCAAGCGCTCCACGGTGATCTCGTCGCGCGGGAGCTCGGCCACCACTTGGCCGCGGTCGAACACCAGCGCGCGGTCGCAGAGCCCCGCCACTTCCTCGAAGTCGGACGAGACCAGCACCGTGCCGAGCCCCTTGGCGGCAGCCGCGGCAAGGAGGCGATAGATTTCCGCCCTCGCGCCCACGTCGACGCCGATTGTGGGCTCCTCCAGCACCATCACGCGGCGCCCGGCACCGAGCCACCTGGCGAGCACCACCTTCTGCTGGTTGCCGCCCGACAGCGTCGCGATCACGCGCGCCGGCTCCGGCGGGCGCACGCCGAACTCAGTGAGGACCCGCCCGGCCTTGGCCGCTTCGGCGCGTGTGTTGATGGCGCCGCCGCCGGAAAGGCCAGGGTCCATGAAGACGTTCTCCTGCAAATTCAGCGAGGGGCAGAGGCTCTCCTCCTGCCGCTTGGACGAGACGAAGCCGAGGCCCCCGCGCACCGCCCCCTCCACGGCCGACAGATCGATGGGAGCGCCCTCGATCCTCACCCGTCCGCCGCGCGCCGGCAGGGCGCCCACGAGGAGGCGACCGATGGTGTCTTGGCCGCCGTTGCGCAGGCCGACGAGCCCCACGATCTCGCCGCGATGGAGGGTGAAATCGACCGGCCCCGCATGCTTCGATCGCAGCCCTTCGACCTCGAGCAGCGGAGCACCCCGCGTTGTGGGGCGCGCCGGGAACATCGCGCCGAGGCTGCGCCCGATGATGTCCTCGACGAGTTGCTGCGGCGTCGTGCGCGCGACCGGGCCGGCGTGGGTCACCTTGCCGTCGCGCAGCACGGTGACGGTGTCGGCGATCTGGAAGACCTCGTCCAGCCGATGGGTGACGTAGACGATGCCCAGCCCGCGCTCGCGCAATCGCCGCAGCGTGTCCTGCAGGCGCGCCACATCGCTCTGCGGCAGCGTGGCGGTGGGCTCGTCGAGCACGATGATCGAGGCGTTGATCATCAAGGCGCGGGCGATGGCGATCATCGACTTTTCCGCCGCGCCGAGGTGCCCGGTCATCGCGCCGGGCGCTATCGCAAGGTCCATCGCCGCCAGCGCTTCGGCGGCGGCGTGCCGGGTCGCGCGCCAGTCGATCAACGGCCCGCGCCGGCGGAAGCCCGCCCCCAGCGCGATGTTCTCGTCCACGCGCAAGGTGTCGACGAGGCCCAGGTCCTGGTGGACGAAGGCGACGCCCGGCAAGACGCGCCCCGGCGTCAGCGCACCGCCCGGCCCCATGACGGAGCCGCCGTCGGGCGCATGGATGCCGGCGAGGATCTTGATCAGCGTGGATTTGCCGGCGCCGTTCTCGCCGAGAAGCGCATGGATCTCGCCGGCGTTCACCACGAAGTCGACGTCCTGCAACGCCTTCGTGCCACCGAAATGCTTGGACAGCGCGCGAACCTCGAGCAACGCGCGCCGTCCTTGGCTGCCGACCTCGCTCACGGGCGCCGCGACCTACTCGACGCCCCAGAGCGCCAGATACTTGGCTTTATAGTCGTTGCTGGGGACGAATTCGTTGTTGTCTCCGCCCTCGCGGTCCACGTTGTCGGCCGTCACCAGATAGGGCGCCTGCACGTAGCCGCTGGGCCCTTCGCCCGCCAGCGCGCGGATCAGCTCGTCCACCGCCTGGTAGCCCTGCATCTCGACGGGCTCGGACACCGTGACGACCTGGTACTCCCCGTTGCGGATCCGCGCATAGGCCGATTCCTGCCCGTCGGCGCCGACGAGCTTCACCGCATCCATGTCGACCCCCGCACCGCGCAGCGCCGGGACCTGGAAGTCGAGCGTATAGTCGGCGACGGCGGTGACGTAGAGCGGGGCGCCGTAGCGCTGCACCCATGACATCACGAGCTGCGGCTGGCGCTGCGCCACCTCCGCGATCGGCGAGTTGACGTACTCGAGCACCTCGCACCCCTCGCACTCCTTGAGGCGAGCCTCCGTCGCGCGCGACTTTGCCTCCGCGATGGCGAACTCGTTGTGGCTCGTCACCACCACGCGGGCCTGGCCGTCCGAATCGGCAATCACCCAGTCGGCCTGCGCCTTGCCGATTTCGCGCGGGTCCTGCTGAATGTTGGTGAAGAGGCCGAGCGCTTCATCCGGCCCCGGCAGGGCCGCGGCATGGATGCCCACGATGGGAATGCCGGCCTCCTTCGCGCTCTGGATCGGGCCCTGCATGCTGGCGGCATCGGCCGACGTCACGATGCCGTCCACCTGAAGCGCAATGGCCTGGTTGAGGGCGTTGATCCAGCCGACGGGCGTGGCCTTGCCGTCCATGATCGTCACGTCCCAGCCGATCTTGTCGGCCGCTTCCGTGATGGCGACGCCCCAGGCGCGCGAGGCGTTGTTGTTCTCGTCGTTGGACAGATAGACGATTTTCTTGCCGGGCTCGGGTTTGGGCGAGCTGGTCGGCCCCAGGAACTCGGTCTGCTCGCCGGCATAGGTGCCGATGGCGGCACGCGCGTCATCCACAATGTCCTGCGCGAGCGCCGGGGCCGCCCCGATCGCCAGACCCGCGGCGAGCGTCAATAGGTGTGTCGTGCGTTTCATGCCGTCCTCCCTTGCAACGCTCTTCTTTTTCGCAGCGTCTGCCGATCGTCGGAGCGTATGGTATGATAGGTTTGTCTGCAATGTATATCGATCAATCCGCACTGCTTATGGGAATTTTTGATAATATGGCCGCATACGGGATATACGGTCCCATAGGTGAAATCTATGTCTGATCCCTTCCGCCTCGATGGTCAAAGGGCGCTTGTCGTCGGAGCGGCCGGCGGTATCGGAGCGGCCACGTGCCGGCTTCTGGCGGGACTGGGGGCGAGCGTCGCGGCCTCGGATCTGGCGGCGCCCACGGCGTTGGCGGACGAACTCGGCGCGACGGCGCTGTCCTGTGACGTGCGGGACCGGGCCGCGGTGGAGGCGCTCGTCGCAACAAGCGCGCCGCTCGACGTGATCGTCTACACGGCCGCCATCTGCCCGTTCGACGACTGGGAAGCCGAAGATTGGGACGATGCCTACGCCGCGGTTCTCGGCGTCAACCTGAAGGGAGCGCTCGATTTGGCGCGGGCGGGCCTTGCTCAAATGAAGGGGCGAGGCGGACGGATCGTCCTCGTCAGCTCGCTCGCGGGGCGTACCGGCGGCCTCATCGCCAGTCCGCACTACGTCGCCTCCAAGGGCGGGCTCAATGCGCTCGTCAAATGGCTCGCTCAACGAGGCGCAAGGCACGGTGTGCTTGTCAACGGCGTCGCGCCGGCGTCCGTCGACACGCCGATGATGACGGGCCAGCCCGTCGACGTCGCGAAAATTCCGCTCGGCCGGATGGCGCGGCCCGAGGAAGTCGCCGGCCCGATCGCATTCCTCGCCGCGCCGGCGTCAAGCTATATGACCGGGGTCATCCTCGACGTGAACGGCGGCCTGTTCGCGCCGTAGCCCCCTGCCCCGTTTTGCCGAGCGCCAAAGCAGGCGCCGCCATCTGGCCCGCACCGGGTGCGAGCCCGCCGCTCAGGTCGAAGCGAATAGGTGCTGGTAGCGATCGCGCAGGATGTTCTTCTGCACCTTGCCCATGGTGTTGCGCGGCAGCTCGTCCACCACGATCAGCTTGCGCGGGTGCTTGAAGCGGGCGAGCGACGCGCCGGCGGCGGTCAGGATCGCGTCGAGGTCGGGCGTCTCGCCCGCTTGCGGCACGAGGACGCCCACCACCGTCTCGCCGAAGTCGGGGTGCGGCACGCCGACGACCGCGCTCTCCAGAACACCCGGCTGCTCGTCGAGGACGAGCTCGATCTCCTTGGGATAGATATTGTAACCGCCGGAGATGATCAGATCCTTGTTGCGGCCGACGATGTGGACGTATCCGTCCGCGTCGATCAGGCCGAGGTCGCCGGTGATGAAGTATCCGTCGGCGCGCAGCTCCGCCGCCGTCTTCTCCGGCATCCCCCAGTACCCCTTGAAGACGTTGGAGCCGCGCACCTCGATCACGCCGATTTCCCCGTCCGGCAGCGTTTTGCCCGAGTCCGGATCGGTGATCTTGAGTTCGACGCCCGGCAGCGGGAAGCCCACCGTCCCCGCGCGGCGCTCGCCGTCGTAGGGGTTGGAGGTGTTCATGTTCGTCTCGGTCATGCCGTACCGCTCGAGGATGCGGTGGCCGGTCCGCTTCTCGAACAGGACATGCGTGTCCGCGAGCAGAGGCGCGCTGCCCGACGTGAAGAGACGCATGTGGGCGACGAGGTCGCGGGTGAAGCGCGGGTCCGACAGAAGGCGGGTATAGAAGGTCGGCACGCCCATCATCGAGGTCGCGCGCGGAAGCTCGGCGATGACGGTTTCAAGGTCGAACTTCGGCAGGAAGATCATCGATCCGCCAGCGACGAGGATGACATTCGTCGCCACGAACAGTCCGTGGGTGTGGAAGATCGGCAGCGCATGGAGGAGGACGTCCTCTCCGGTGAAGCGCCAGACTTCCGTCAGCGTTTCGGCGTTGGACAGGAGGTTCTTCTGGGTGAGCATCGCGCCCTTCGAGCGCCCCGTCGTCCCCGACGTGTAGAGGAAGGCGGCAAGGTCGTCCTCCGTCCGTGCGGCGACCGGGAACGAGGGTCGCATGGCGCGGGCCGCCTCGGGCAGCGAGCCCGACCCTCCCGAACCGAGCGTCATGACCGAGGCCCCGGTGCGAGCGGCGACCGGCGCGAGCGCGTCTGCCCGGTCCGGCGAGGCGACAACCAGGCGCGCCCCGCTGTCCTCGATGAAGTAGGCCATCTCGTCGACCGTGTAGCCCGTGTTGAGCGGCAGGAAGACGACGCCCGCCTGGACGCATGCGGCGTAGAGGGCGAGCGCGTCGGGCGACTTTTCCACCTGCGCAGCCAGCCGGTCGCCGGGGACGAGGCCCTGCCCCGCGATGACGTGCGCGAACCGCCCGGCGGTCTCGACAAACGCGCGGTAGGAGATGGTGCCGCCGCCGGGCAGGTGGAGAAACGGCGTTTCATTGCCGGCGTGGCGGCCGAAGAGGTGGTCGTAAAGGGGGTTCGCCATGGAGGTCACCATCATGCGCGCGCTTTCTCGGCCGCCGCGACGAGCGACCGGACGTCCGGGGAGGCGGCGATCTCGCGATCCGCCGCATAGCGTTCCTGGTTCTGCGCAACGTTGGGAAGGTCGTAGAGGTAGTTGACCATCGCCCCGGCCGACTGGGCCATTCCCTTGGGCGAGGTGTCGCCACTCGCGTGGACTTGATGGACGATCGCGCCGTTGCCGAGGTGGAAGCGCGCAACGGGATCGATGGGCTGCCCGTCGCCGCGCTTCGCGGCAAGGAGAAAGCGGGCGGCGAGGCGGCGGATTTCCGCCGGCTCTTTCGGCTTTGCGAGGCCCTCGGCGGAGATCCAGCGGCAGAGGCCCGGAATCGGCGACAGCGTGACGAAGGTCTTGAGCCCCGGGACCGAGGCCGACAGGTCCGCGGCCACCTGCTTGATGAGCGAGTTGCCGAACGAGATACCGGCAAGTCCGGCCTGGCAGTTCGAGATCGAGTAGAACACCGCGCAATCGGCTGTCGCGGGGTCGAGCGGCGTCCGGTCCTCGGCGAGCAGCGCCTGGATCGATCCGGGAATGCCCGCCGTCAGCGCCACCTCCACGAAGATGAGCGGATCGTCCGGCATCGCCGGATGGAAGAAGGCGAAGCAGCGCCGGTCGCGCGGCTCCAGCCGGCGGCGCAGGTCGCTCCAGCTCTCGATGGTGTGGACCGCCTCGTAGGCGATGATCTTTTCCAGGATATGCGCCGGGCTCTCCCAGCTGATCGGCCGCAGCACCAGAAAGCCGCGGTTGAACCAGGACGAGAAGAGGTGGCGGAAATCGACATCGAGAGCCGCAAGCTCGGGGTCGTCGCCGGCGAGGCGCAGGAGATCGGCGCGCATACCGACGAGGAGGCTCGTCGCGCCCGCCACCTGGTTGAGGCGCCGGATGAGTTCCTGCCGCTGCGGTTCCGCGGCCGCCATCAGCGCCCGGTAAGTCTCGCGCGAATGGCCCGCCTCGTAGGCGGACAACGCGTCGTGCATCCGCGCGGTGTCGACGGCAAGGTCGGCGGCGAGGAAGCGGAAGAAGGCCAGCTTCTCCCCCTCGCCCATCGCCCCGTAGCGGTCGAGGATCTGGCGCGCCAACGCCGCTCCCGCCACCTCGCCGTGGGCGCCGAGAAGGCTTTTCGCGAGTTCTTCCACCGGCCTGTGGTCCAGCCGTGGCGGCGCGACGGAGCGATACCGCAGTTCGAAGACGCTTCCCAGGAGATCGGCGAGAAGCGTCACCGGCCGGGCCCCATCAAAAGGTCCGGCAGCCACGTCACGATACCGGGGAAGAGGCACAGGAGAACGATCGCGAACACCATGCACCCGACGTAGGGAAGCGAACCCCTGAGAATGGTGCCGAGCGAAACGTCGGGAGCGATGCCGTTGATGACGTAGAGATTGAGGCCGACAGGCGGCGTGATCAAGCCGATCTCCATATTGATCGTGAGGATGACCGCGAACCAATAGGGATCGAAGCCGACCGCGGTGATGATCGGCAGCAGGATCGGCGCGGTCATCAAGATCACCGCGACCGGCGGCAGGAAGAAGCCGGCGAAGAGGAGGAAGAGATTGATGACCGCCATCAGCACCCAGCGGTTCACCTCCAGATCGGCGATCCATTGGGCGATCGACTGCGTGACGAAGGTGGACGACAGCGTGAAGGCGAAGAGCTCGGAGGAGGCGATGATCAGCATGATCATCACCGATTCCTTGGTGGTGCTGCGGAAGATCTCGATGATCGGCCCGGCGCGCACCATCCGGTAGACGACGATCACGAGCAGGAGGCAGAACACCGCCCCCACCCCCGCCGCTTCGGACGGTGTCGCGATGCCGCCGTAGAGGACGTAGAGGATGCCGACGATGACGGCGAGGAACGGCAGCACGCGGGGCAGGACTTCGAGCTTCTGGCGCAGCGTGTAGTGCTGTGTCAGCTCCGAAAGACCGAGGCCGCGGCGCCAGCACGCGAAGATCGTCCACGCCATGAAGATCGCCGTCAGCAACATGCCCGGCAGCACACCGGCGAGGAAGAGGCGGCCGATCGAGGTCTCGGTGGAGATGCCGTAGACGATCATGGTGATCGACGGCGGGATCAGGATGCCGAGCGTGCCGCCCGCGGCGATCGAGCCGGCGGCGATGTCGGACGGATAGCCGCGCGCCCGCATCTCCGGGATGCCCATCTTGCCGATGGCGGCGCAGGTGGCGGGCGAGGAGCCGGAGAGCGCCGCAAACAGCGAGCAGGCGCCGAGGTTGGACAGGACGAGCCCGCCCGGCACGCGGTTGAGCCAGCGGTCGAGCGCCGCATAAAGGTCGCGTCCTGCCGGGCTCGAAGCGACCGCCGCCCCCATCAGGATGAACATCGGGATCGAGACGAGCGTGAAGGACGAGAGGCCCGCGAAAAAGGTCTCGCTCAGCGTCTCGAGCGCGTCGGGACCGTCCGTCAGCATCAGCGCGCCGACCGAGACGGCGCCGAGCGCGAAGGCAATCGGCATCCCCGTCGCGAACAAGGCAAGGAGGACGACGAAGATGACGAGGCCGATCTCGAGCGGGCTCACTGGGCGGCCTCCGGGGTGAAGATCTTGGCGATCTCGGCAAGGCCCTGGATGATGAGCATCCCCATCCCGAGCGGCAGCGGCAGGAGGGGGATCCACAACGGGATCGCCGACACGGTGTCCGTCGTCCAGCCCTTGGACGCAGCCTCGTAGAAATAGTGCCAACTCGACCAGAAGATGGCTGCGAAGAAGGCCAGCGACAGCACCGCGGCGACGATCTTGAGCACTTTCGCCGCGGTCCGCGGCAGCATCTCAGGCAGGAGATCGACGCCGACATGCCCCTTGTGGAGGAGCACGTAGGGCGCGCCGACGAAGGTCGACGCGATGAGCGCGTAGATGACGAACTCCGTCTGCCAGACGGTCGATTCGCGCAGCACGTAGCGCATGAAAACCATCTGCGTGACGACTGCGGTGGCCGAGGCCAGGAGCACCATCGAGGCGATCCCGAACAGCCTCGACAGCGCGTCTGAGACACGGATCAGGACTTTCATCGCTGGGCTCTCCGATGTGGGCGGCCGGATGGCCGCCCCGTATCCGTTGCTGTGTGGCGCGGATCAGTCGACCGCGAGGGCCGAGTCGATGAGATCCTTGCCGCCTTCGACCTTCTCGGAGAAGTTCTTGTAGGAGGTCTCCTGCGCGATCGCGAGCCAGGCGTCGTAATCCTCCTTCGACATCGTGGCGATCTCGACGCCGTTCTCCTTGAAGACGTCGACCATCTTCTGGTCGATCGCCTTGGCCTGGCTGTCGAAATACTCCTCGGCCTTCTGGCCGGCGGCCATCACGGCGTCCTGCTGCTCCTTGGAGAGGCCGTCCCAGGTCTCCTTGGAGATGAGCAGCGGCTCGTACATGAACCAGAGCGCATTCTCACCGGGCGCAGTCAGGCACTTCACCTGTTCGTAGAGGCGGTAGGAAACGAACGAGCCCGACGAGGTATTGGTCGCATCGAGGACGCCGGTCTGCATGCCGGTGTAGATTTCCGACGACGGCATCGAGGAGATCGACGCACCCGCGCCGACGAGCATCTCTTCGAATGCGGGACCGGCGGCGCGTGTCACCTGGCCTTTGATGGATTCGGGCGAGGTGATGCAGTTTTCCTTCGACGCGAAGGCGCCGCCGAGCCAGGCGTCGGCGATGACGAGAGCGCCGCTTTCCTCGATGAGCTTCTTGATCTCGGCCATGAACGGCGAATCGTTGAGGCGC
Organism: Alphaproteobacteria bacterium; assembly: GCA_030431335.1. Lineage (GTDB taxonomy): Bacteria > Pseudomonadota > Alphaproteobacteria > Rhizobiales > Amorphaceae > Acuticoccus. Next base: position 25,046 of record JAUIJH010000022.1, on the reverse strand, counting down.
TGGGCGCGGTCATGGTTGCGCACGAGCCCCGGCATCAGCGTCGCCGAGAACTGCGGCACGCGGCCGGAGGCGTAGTCGAGCGGGAACGAGGTGAGGTCGAGCCGCCCCTTCGTCAGCGCGCCCCACTGGTCCTTGGCCTTGTAGAGCGACTCGCCCGGATAGACCTGCACGTCGAGCCCCACATCGGCGTCCGCGAGGGCCTTGGCGAAGATCTGCACCATCTCGTCGCGCGGATCGCCTTTGCCGCCCGGGAACTGGTGCGAGGCCTTCAGCGTCTCCGCCTGCGCGGGCGCGGAGACGGCGGCCGCGAGGAGGGCGAGGGCCGCGGCCGCCGCCTTCAGCTTCATCGTCATGACTATTCTCTCCCTGGTCTTTTTCTGTCAGCCGGTGGACCCGGTCTGCCTTCCATCGTTGCAGGCGTTGGTGTGCATGACAAGCGCCTTGTATGCAATCGCCTGATTATTGCGTCCCAAGTCAGCGGCATTGCGTGCGCGCGATACCCGATGGTATCCAGAAGAATGGACAGAAAGCGCTCCGACATCATCGCCGACGAACTCGAGGATCTCATTGTCGACGGCTCGTTCGCGGACGGCGAACGGCTCGACGAGGTGCAACTCGCCGAGCGCTTCGGCGTGTCGCGGACGCCGATCCGCGAGGCGCTGCAACGCCTCACGCTGTCGGGGCTTCTCGTCCAATACCCGCGCCGCGGCGTGTTCGTGCGCCAGCCGGGGCCGGTCGAACTCGTCGAGATGTTCGAGGTCATGGCCGAGTTGGAGGCGGCGGCCGCCCGCTTCGCCGCGGTCAGGATCAGCGACGCCGCATTGGGCGAGCTCAAGCGCAACAACGAGGCGTGCCGGGCGAGCCTGGATGCGCAAGACACGGACGGATACTATCGCGACAACGAGACCTTTCACCGGATCATCTACGCGCAATCCGGCAACGCCTTCCTCGAGCAGAAATGCATCAACCTGCACCGCCGGCTGAAGCCGTTCCGCCGGTTGCAGCTCAGGCTGCGCGGCCGCCTCGCGCAGTCGATGGCCGAGCATGAGGAGATCGTCGCCGCCCTCATCGCGGGCGACGGCGAACGCGCGGCCGCCGCGATCCGCGTGCACGTCGCGGTGCAAGGCGAGAAGTTCCACCGCCTCATCGCCAGCCTCGACATGGCCGCCGAAGGATCGCGCCGGCAGGCCGCCGTCTGACGGAAGCGGCTTCGGTCAGCCGCGGGTCAGCGCGTAGGGAAGTATGATCTCCTGGCCGGTGGGCCGATCGGCGTGGGACAAAGCCTCGAGGATCGCCGGCCCGAACGCGTCGTAGGGGATGTGGACGCTGGTCAGCCAGGGGGCGATCCAGGCGTTCAAGGGCGCCCCGTCGAAGCCGACGATGAAGACGTCGTCCGGCACCTCGCGCCCGCTCTCGCGCAGTCGCCGGGCCGCGCCGAGGGCGATCAGGTCGCTGAGGCCGCAGAGGCCGTCGATGTCGGCCATGCGTTCGAGAATGTCCCCTACCCCCGAAAACCCCAATTCCAGGTGGGAGCCGAAGCCCTCCACCGCTTCCAGGCGCACCCCCGGCTCGGCCGACAGCAGCGCCACCACGCCATCGCGCCGCTCGGCCGTGGCGGACGAGCGGAGGTCGCCGTGGATGAGGCCGATCCGCCTGCACCCGGCCGCGAGCAGGCGGGCGGCGGCGTCGCGCCCCGCGGCCGCGTTGTCGATGCCGACGAAGGGGTGACCGGCAGGCGACGGATCGCGCCGGTTGGCGAACACCAACCGCTCCGCCCCGCACCGCACCGCGGCGAGGCCTTCGCTCTCGACCGCGGCGAGAAACACGATCGCCGCCGCGCGCTGCGCCCGCGCTTCGAGGAGGTACTCGTCCTGGATCGCGGGGTCGTCCTGGGTGTCGCACAGCGCCATCAGGTAGCCCCCGCCGCGCAGCGCCCGCTCGGTGGAAGCCGCCATCGCCGCCATCGCCGGGTTGGCGAGGTTCGCCGCGAGCACCGCGACGACGTGGCTTTCGCCGCGACGCAGCGTGCGGCCGGCACTCGCGGGGCGATAGCCGAGCTCGTCGATCGCCGCACGCACCTTGCGGCGCGTCGTCTCCGAGTAGCGCGCCTCGATCCCGTTGAGGACGCGGCTCACCGTTGCGACAGAGACCCCCGCGCGCTTTGCGACGGCCTGGATCGATGGCCCCTGCCCCTTGCGCCGATCGCGCCGCTCACCGTCCGCCATCGAAATCTCCCGCTTGCGCCCTGCGATCAGGCAGGTGTATTCTAACCAAGGGTAATCGTTTTCCCAACGGTAGGCGCAGCAAATAAGCGCCGCAATACACGGGTCAATTCAGGGAGGAACAACGGATGGCCACCATCAAGCGCGCCCTCATCGGCGCCTACGCTGCGGCGGCGCTCGTCGTCGCATCGCCGGCGCTCTCGCAGGAACTCACGGTCTGGCACGACCTCGGCGACAACGGCATCGCCTGGTTCGAGCGCCTCGGCGAGGAGTTCGCCAAGACGCACCCGGGCGTCACCGTCACGTCGGTGTCCTACCCGACGGACCAGTGGTTCGGCCGCGTGATCGCCTCGATCAACACCGACACCGCGCCGGACCTCATCTACAACAACTACGAGCGCGTGATCCGCATCGAGGACCAGACCGAGCGCGTCATGGACCTTTCGGACGTTCTGGGCAGCGTCGAGGACAAGGACTTCCTCTCCGAGGCCGACATGCGCGTCGCCGCCTACAAGGACAAGACCATCATCCTGCCGATCCAGCGCGTGCAGATGGGGTTTGGCGCCCGCAAGAGCTGGCTCGACAAGGTCGGCATGGAAATGCCGGCGACGTGGGAGGACGCGAAGGCCGTCGCCGAGGCGTTCAAGACGCAGGACCCGGACGGCAACGGGCGTGACGACACCTTCGGCTTCGCGCTGGAGGCGGCCAACCCGCGCGACCTCATCCACATGCTGGACCTCTTCATGTTCGGCTCGGGCGTGCGCAACACCCTGATCGACCCCGAGGGCAACATCGTCGTCGACGAGCCCGAGCACGCCGCCATCCTCAAGGAGTTCCTGAAGACGTTCACCGACTACGGCTACGTCGCGCCGGACACCATCAACCACTCCTTCGGCGAGATGTACCAGGTGATCGAGGGCGGGCGCGCCGGCATGTTCCGCGTCGGCGACTGGAACGTGAAGAAGTGGGATGGCGCGGACGTGCTGGACGGCGACTTCGTGGTCGGCCCCTGGCCCGCCCACCAGGGCGAAGAGGGCAAGGTGGTGATCGGCGGCATGCGCGGCGTCGCGGTGCCGGAGAACGCGCCGCACAAGGACCTCGCCGTCGAGTTCGCCAAGTTCATGCTGACCCAGCCGGCGCAGCAGGCGAGCCTCGAAACCGTCGGCGCCGCGGTGCGCGACGACCTCGACATCTCGGCCTTCTCCGAGCGGCGCCAGTACTTCGCCGGCTCCAAGGGGCCGCTCGAGGCGTACGACTTCCCCGAATCCGTCCACCCCTTCTACCCCGAGCTCGAAGCGGCCTACCACCGCAAGCTCCTCGACGGCATCGCCAATCCGCCCGCGGACTGGGACGCCTTCATCGCCGAGACCGCCGCGGAAATGCGCGACCTGAAGGCCGAACTCGCCGACTGACTGGCGTCCAACGCAACGTCCGGCTCGTAGCGAGCCGGACAGCCGGCCGCCGCCGGGGCTCGCCCCGCAGCCCGGTCCGCCTTAGAAGGCTCGCCCCATGACATCCGTGAGCGCCCCGTCCCCGGCCCGAGGGGGACCCTCCCTCGCCCTGCCGCGGCAGGCGGTGTTCTATCTCTTCGCGCTGCCGTTCGCGGCGCTCACCATCGTCTTCGGGCTGTGGCCGATCATCCTGTCGATCGACGTGTCGCTCACCAAGTCGGCCACCGCGCTCCGGGCCGAGCCGACCTACGTGTGGTTCGACAACTACCGAAAAATCCTGTCCGACCCGATCTTTCTCGAGTCGCTGTGGCGCACGCTCGTCTATACGGCGTTCGCGGTCGCCGCCAACGTCACCTTTGCGCTCGGCTATGCGCTCGTCATCAGCTCCAAGGCGATCACCTGGGGCCGCACCCTCTTCAAGATCGCGATGTTCCTGCCCGTCGTCACGCCCGACCTTGCCGGCTACGTCGTCTGGCGCTGGCTCTACGACCAGAGTTTTGGCGCCGTGACCGCGTTCCTCGCCCTCCTCGGGCTGCCCGCGTTCGGCGGCATCGCCTCGGTCGACACGGCGATGATCGCCGTCCTCGTCGCCGAGCTCTGGCACCACACCGGCTTCTACGCGGTGATCTTCCTCGCCAACCTCGCGCTGTGCGACCGGGCGCTCGTCGACGCGGCCAAGATGGACGGCGCCAAGGGCCGGCAGATCCTGTGGTACGTGATCCTGCCGCAGCTCCGCCCCGCGCTCCTCATCAACACGGTCTACGCGATCATCGAGTTCCTGAAGACGTTCACTGTCATCGTCATCATGACCAAGGGCGGGCCGAACGGAACCACCAACTTCGTCTCCTACTACGCCTACCAGCTCTTCGATCAGGGCCGGTACGGCGAGGCGACGGCGATGGCGACGGTGCTCTTCGCCATCGTCGCGGTGGTGGCGCTCGTCGCCTACCGGATCGGCGACCAGCGGGAGCCCGCCTGATGAACACGCCCGCGATTCCCCTGCGCATCCTCGCCTACGCCGTCGCCATCTCTGTCACGATCTTCTTCCTCTACCCCTACTGGTGGATGCTGCTCGGCGCCTTCCGCTCCACCGAGGCGATCCTCACCAACCCGCTCGCCCTGTGGCCTGAAACGCTCGATTTCAGCGCCTTCGAGGAGGTCGCCCGCATCGGCGGCCAGTCGATCTGGGTCTATGCGCTCAACTCCGTTCTCGTCACGGGGCTGTCGACGGTGCTCAGCGTCGTCATCACCGCGCTCGGCGCCTATGCGCTGGTGCGCCTGCCGGATCCCTGGCCGATGAAGCTGCTGCGCTCGGGCTTCCTGCTGACCATCATGTACCCCTACATGCTGCTCGTCATTCCGGTGTACATCGTGATGTTCAAGATCGGGCTCCTGGGCACGATGACGGGCATCGTCCTCTTCCTGGCGCTGGGGCCGATCCAGTTCTTCCTGTTCGAGCAGTTCTTCCGCCGCATCCCGCGCGACATCATCGACGCGGCGCGCATGGACGGGGCGAGCGAGATCTCGGTGCTGCGCTACGTGGTGCTGCCGGTCTCCGCACCCGTGGTGGCGACAGTCGCCATCATCACCTTCCTCCTCAACTGGTCGCAGTGGTTCCCCGTGCTCGTCATCTCGCGCAGCCCCAAGACGTACACATTGCCCGTCGCGCTCCTCAACATGAACGGCGAGCTCGGCGTGAACTTCCAAGGCATCATGGCGCTCGCGGCGCTGACGACGATCCCGGCGACGATCGTGTTCCTCCTCGCCCACCGCCGGGTGATCGAAGGCGTCGCCGAAGGGGCGGTGAAGTGATGCATGACGCCGTCGTGAGGGGGACCGAGGACGACCGGCTGAAGGCGGGCATCCTTGAGGCGCGCGAGCGCACCGTCCGCTGGCTGGGCACACTGGCCGAGCCCAAGGTCGCGCCGCATGCGCACCGCTTTTCGCCCGCCCACGACCCGGCCCGGTGGCCCGGCATGCTGCTGCCCGGCACCTATAACGCCGTCCATTGCCTCGCCCTCCTAGGCGCGCTGCCGGAGGCGGGACGGGCGGAGACTGTGGCCTGGCTCGAACGCCACCGCCGCCCCGACGGCATTTTTCGCGTGCCCGGCATGGCGGACGACGCGGTCTACAAGCGCCCCGACCTCGCCGACACCTGGGCCTATATCGACTTCCACGTCACCAACTACACGCTCGGCGCCATCGAGATGCTGGACCCCGCGCGCGCGCCGGAACTCGCCTTTGCGAGGCCATATCTCGACACCGCGCGGCTTGATGCCTGGCTCGCACGGCGCGACTGGTCGGACCCCTGGCAGGAGGGCAACAACCTCGTCAACCTGGCAAGCTTCCTGCTGCTGATCGCCCGCTTCGGCGACCCCGCCGACACGCGCCGCGCCGAGACGGCGATCGACCACCTCCTCGCGCGTCTGGAAGCGGCGCAGAACCCGGCCACCGGCTTCTGGGGCGACGACCAGACGTCGGAGATCGGTCTCCTCCACGCGATGGCCGGCGCCATGCACGCCTTCCACCTGTGGTACGTCCTGGGCCGGCCCCTGCCCCACCAGGCAGAAGCCACGGCCTACACGCTCACCCTGCCGACGGGCCGCACGATCAGCGCCTGCATCGACGTCGACATGGCCGACCTCCTCACCCACGCCGCCGCCACGCTCACCGACCAACGCGCGCCCATCGAGGCGGCGCTCCGACAAAAGCTCGCCGCGCTTCTGGCCGCACAGAACGCGGACGGCGGCTTTGCCGACATCGACGCCGGCACCCTGCGGTTCGACGGCTGGGTGCGCGGCTACGAGGAACCCCAGGGGATCTCCAACACCTTCGCCACGTGGTTCCGCTGGATCGCCATTGCGATGATCGCCGACCTCCTGTGGCCACGTTGGCACCCCTGGCGCTTCCGCCGCATGATCGGCATCGGCTACGCCCGCACGACAAGGCTCGCGTGATGACGCACGACGACGGCGAGACCCCGCACGACCCCTTCGCCCACCTCCACGACGAAGACTACACCGCCCCCTTCGGAGCCCTCGTGGACTGGCGTGACACGGTCTTCATGGGCGGGCGCGGCGTGGAGCCGCTTGACGGTCCCTGGCGCTTCGCCCTCGACCTTTTCGACGAGGGCCTTCGCCAACGCTGGTTTGCGGATGACCCCAGCCCGCCCGACACCTGGACCACGCCGCGCGACTACGACGGCGGCGACTGGCAGACGGTCCCGGTCCCATCGTCCTTCAACCTCCTGAAGCCCGAGTGGACCTATTTCGAGGGGTCGGTCTGGTACACCCGCGACATCGCGCCGACGCTTGCCCCCGGCGAACGGTTCATGCTGCGTGTCGGCGCCGCCAACTATCGCGCCCGTGTTTTCCTGAACGGCGCGTTCCTGGGCGGCCATCGCGGTGGCTCGACACCGTTCTTCGTGGAGTTGGGCCCGCATCTGCGCGACGGCCCGAACCGGCTGCAGATCCAGGTGGAGAACCGCCGCGCGCCGGACCGCGTGCCGATGACCCACTTCGACTGGTTCAACTATGGGGGCCTCCACCGCGAGGTCGCCCTGGTGCGTCTGCCTCCGGTCTTCGTCCGTGCCTTCGAGGTTGCGCTGGTTCCCGGCAGCGGTTTCTCGCGCGTGGCGGTGCGCATCGCCTTGTCGGAACCCGTCGACCTCGAGGCGCACCTCGCCATCGACGGGCTGGGCGCATGGACCATCCCCATCGTGGCTGGCGAAGGGCAGACGGTCATCGACGCAGCGCCCGAGCTCTGGCGCCCCGACAGGCCGCGCCTTTACGACTGCCGCCTCACCACCGGCGAGGACACCGTTGCCGACCGCGTCGGCTTCCGCGAGATCCGCACCGAGGGCCGGGCGATCCTCCTCAACGGCGAGCCGATCTGGCTGAAGGGCGTGTGCTGCCACGAGGACGACGTCGCGCTCGGCCGCTCCACCGACGATCGCGACATCCGCCGGCGGCTGACCCACGCTCAGGAGCTCGGCGCCAACGCCATCCGCCTCGCGCACTACCCGCACCACGAGCGCGTCGCCGAACTCGCCGACGAGATGGGCCTCCTCCTGATCGCCGAGATCCCCGTCTACTGGGCGATCGACTTTGCCAACCCCGACACGCTGGCCGACGCCCAGGCGCAGCTCAGCGAGTTGATCCGCCGCGACCACAACCGGGCCAGCGTCATCGCCTGGTCGATCGGCAACGAGAACGCCGACACCGATGCGCGGCTCGCCTTCCTGTCCCACCTCGCGCAGACGGCTCGCGCGCTCGACACCACGCGCCTCGTGACCGCCGCCTGCCTCATCGACCGCAAGACGTTCTCGATCGCGGACCGGCTCACCGCGGTTGTCGACGTCATCGGCCTCAACGAATATTTCGGATGGTACGAGCCGGACTTCGACGGCCTCGTGCGCCTCCTGGCGAACTCCGCCCCGGACAAGCCCGTCGTGATCTCCGAGACGGGCGCCGATGCGGTCACCGGCTTCGCCGGCGAACCGGGCCGCCTCTTCAGCGAGGCGCACCAGGCCCACGTCCACGCCCGCCAGCTCGAGATCGTGGCGGACGTCCCCTACATCGCCGGCTATTTCCCGTGGCTCCTCTACGATTTCCGCAGCGAGCGCCGGCAGACAGAATTACAGCGCGGCTACAATCTCAAAGGCCTCATCGACCGCAACAAGACCGACAAGAAAGCCGCCTTCCATGTGATTGCGGCCGCCTACCGAAGGCTTGGTTAGCGGCCGGCTTCTCGGCCCGGAGTCGAACCGATGCGGTAGCAACGCACCGCGAGGCTATCCGTCATACTCCAGGATATAGAGGCCGCCGTTATAGTCGTTGGCGTAGACGAGGCCGTTCTTGTCCACGTAAACATCGCAGCTCTGGATGACATTCTGGCGGTTCGGACGGTGGTCGACCAGACGTTCGGGCGCCGCCGGAACGTAGGCGGCCGTTTCCACCGGGCGGTAGGGATCCGCGATGTTGAAAACGCGGATACCGGCGTTTTGGTAAGTGGTGAAGATCAGCTCTTCGCTCACGAACCCGTCCGGCCTGTTTTCGTAAAGGTTATGCGGCCCGAAATGGCCGCCCTTTTTAACGTAGTCGTCCTCGTTCGGATAAGGGAACGTGGCGATGGAAATGGGGTTGTCGCGCACCTCGTTGTTGAACACCCAGATGTGCTTCACCCCGTCTTCCTGGTGATCGAGCACTGCCTCGTCGAGGACGACGAGAAGCTCGCGCTCCGGCAGCGGCAGGCAATTGTGCGTCCCGCCGCCATAGGGCGGGCTCCAGTTGAGGTGCTTGACGAGCTTCGGCGCCGTCCGGTCCGCAATGTCGATGATCACCATGCCGGCGTCGCGCCAGGCGGCATAGGCGGTGTCGCCACTGATGATGGCGTGGTGGAGGCCGTAGCGCTTGCCCTCGTGCCAGTCCGGCTCCTCGCCGCCGGCCGTGTGCATGCCCGGAATCCACCAGCGGCCGAGTTCGCGCGGCTTCGTCGGGTCCGACATGTCGATGGTGATGAAGATGTAGTCCGAGTATCCGTCGAGGAGAGCCGACGCGTACGCGTAAGGGCCGCCGGTGTACCAGATGCGGTGGATGCCGCCGCCCTCCACCGCCATGAAACCGATCTGGCGCGGCTCGGCCGGGTTTGAAATGTCATAGACCGCCATGCCGGCGGTCCAGTCGCGAGGCCGCTTGCCGACCTGGTCGATGCCCACCGTCTTGCCGACCGACGTGGTGTAGTACGCCTTCTCGTCCGCGAACTCGCTCGAGGCGAACATGTCCTTGGCGTTGATGACAAGGAGAAGATCGCCAAAGGTCTGCAGGTGGATGTTCCACGTGTTTTCGGGCGCGGCGACGTAGTTTACCGGCTTCGGGTTGCGCGGGTCACGGACGTCGACAACGCTGAAGCCTTTGGAGAACATGTGGCCGTTGAAGGCGTGGCCCTTGTTGATCATGAGCTGGACGCCGTCGGGCCGGCCACCCATGTCGCTGTGGCCGATCAGGGTCATGTTGCGGGCAAAATCCGCCTTGGGGAGCACATCGGTCATTGTCGGTCCTGAGGCTAATGTGATGGCGCGCCCCCGTGCTCGGACGGGGGCGCTAGCGGGGCGCTTTTAGTTGGAACCCCAGATCTTTTTGTAGACGTCCGTATAGCCGTTGTTCGGGTCGTAGATGTTATCGGGCCCGCCGTCGTATTGAATATTGTCCGGCGTGAAGAGGTGCGGCGGAGCAACGTAGCCGGAGTCCTTCTCGCCAGCGAGAGAGCGGTTGATCTCGTCGACGACCTGCCAGCCCTGCAGGCGCAGCGGTTCCGCCACGGTGGCTGCCTGGAACTGCTTGTCGCGGATGCGCTGGAAGGCGGCCTCGCTGCCGTCGCCGGCGGAGATGTTCGTCGGCTGCCCGTCACCCGGCAGACCGGCGGAGGCAAGCGACGGCGCCATGAAGTCGAACGTCAGATCGTTGATCGACAGGGCGTGGGTCCACTTGTCCCCGTACTTCTGCAGGAGGTTGGTGGTCATCGGCGGCATGCGGATGGCCGTGTCCGACAGCGGGGTGTCGATCAACTCGAGCAACGTGCAACCCGCGCACGCCTTGATGACCTCGGCCATCGCATCCGACTTCGCGACAGCGATCTCGTAGACGCTGTCCGTGAAGATGATCGCGCCGGCTTTCCCTTCCGACGTCACGACGGCGTAGGACGCTGCCGCCTCGGCCACCTTCAAGGGATCGGTCGTGATGTTGGTGAAGATCGGCAGCGTCGGGTGCGGCCCGGTCGCGGCGTAGGCATGCCAGCCGACGACGGTAATCCCCGCGCCCGCGGCCTGCTCGAGCAGCGCGGCCTGCTCGTTGGCATCGATGCCGCCGAGGACGATCGCGCTGGGCTGGAGGCGCACGTCGGTGAGTGCCAGCTCTGCGGACTCGATCGCCACGCGGGTCGAGGCCTCGAGCTCGATCGGCCCGGAGTCGAAGCCGACACCCGACTGGCCGGACGAGCGGCCGGACACGGTCCCCTGCCCGTCGATGGTCCGCGTGTCCCAGCCGAGAACCTCGGCCGCCTCGACAACGCCCTCGCCAACGCCGCGCGCGCCGCCGTTGCGCTGATCGGTGGAGACGTAGACGACCAGCTTGTCGGATTGTCCCTTCGGGCCGGTGGTCGGGCCGTCCCACGGCGGGTTCGGTTTGGAGTAGGCCTCGACGATCTCCTGTGCCTTTGCGAGTTCGTCCTGCGCCAGCGCGGGCACGAGACTTGCGGTCGCCATTCCCGCGGCGAGCCCGGCGGCGATCAACATGCGCTTCATCGGCATTTTCCTCTTCCTATTATAATTTTTTGGTCGTTCACGTGCGGCGTTCTTGTATTTTTGCGTCCGCGACGCGCTCTGCCGGCAGCGCCGAAGCATGGCTGCCGACGAGGGGTTTGTGGCGCACGGAGCCACGCTTGCGCTGCGCGTAGCCCGCCAGGCCGATGGCGAGGACCAGCGTGACGCCGTTGAACAACGGCTCCACGAAGAAGGCCCCGCCCAATTGCTGGATGCCGGAGATGCCGACCGCGAGGATCGCCACCGCCGCGACGGTGCCCCACACGTTGACCCGCCCCGGCTTGATGGTCGTCGACCCCAAAAAGGCCCCGACGAGCGCCGGCAGGAGGTATTCAAGCCCCACGCTCGCCTGCCCGATCCGCAGCTTCGCGGCGAGGATCGCCCCGGCGAGCGCCGTGAGGACGCCGGAGGTGATGAACGCGCCGAGGACGTACCGCCGCGTGCGGATGCCGTTGAGCTGCGCCGCCCTGGGGTTCGCGCCCGTCGCGTACAGGTAGCGGCCGACGGGCAAGTATTCGGTGACGATCCACATGATCAGCGCCACGACAAGCACATAAAGTGCCGCGATCGGCAGGCCGAAAATCTGTGTCGTGTAGAGGCCGGTAAATTCCGCGGGGAGCGAGCCGATGATCTGGCGCCCTTCCGTGTACCAGAGGGCGATGGCGTAGACGACCGTACCCGTGCCGAGCGTCGCGATGAAGGAATCGATCTGGGCGAGTTCCACGAGGAGCCCATTGAACAGGCCGAGCATCGCGCCGAGGAAGAGAACGACCAGCACCGCCTGCCACCACTCGAAGCCGAACTGGACCTGCAGGCCGATGGCGAGGATGTGCCACAGCACGATGCCGTAGCCGACGGTGAGGTCGATCCGCCCCGCCATCATCGGCACGGTCGCCGCCAGCGCGAGCAGCGCGATGATCGCCTTGTCGCCCAAAATCGAGCGGACGTTCAGCATGGTCGGGAACGTGCGCGGCAACAGGATCGAGAACAGGATGATCAGCACCACCGTCAGGATCGGGATGCCGTAGACCGGGAGCAGGCGGAGGATCTTCTGCGAGCTGCTCATGTGCTTGAGGTCGAAGCGGGTGGGCTCCAGCGCATTCGACTTGACGGATTGCATCAGTGAACGTTCCCTTCGTACGGCGCCTGTTCGCCCGGGCCGGCCGACGCGGCTTTTGCATCGAACAGCGAGGCGGCGTGGGTGACGCGCGACATGGTCAGCTCGTCCTGATCGAGTTCGGCCACGATCCGTCCGTCGCGGAAGACGAACGCGCGATGGCAGATGGCACAGACCTCCTCGAAGTCCGTCGAAATCAAGATCAGCGTCAGTCCCCGTTCCACCGCCGCGCCAAGAAGACGGTAGATCTCGCCCTTCGCACCCACGTCGACGCCCGCAGTCGGGTCCTCCAAAATCAGCACGGTGCCGCCGATGCGCAGCCAGCGCGCGATCACCACCTTCTGCTGGTTGCCGCCCGACAGCGTCTCCATCGGTGCGTCGGGGTCGTTCGGCGACAATGTCACGCGATCGCCGAGCTGGCGCGTCTCGACGGCTTCGTCCTGGGGGGTGCGCATGTCGAAGATGGTGCGGCCCATCGCGCCCGGATTGACGAACATGTTTTCACGCACCGTGAGGCGATGGGCGATGGAATCCGACGTCCGGTCGCCCGCGACGAAGCCGATTCCGCGGGCGATGGCGTCCGGCGGACCATCGATCTCCACGTCCTCGCCGTTCAGGACGATGCTGCCGCCATCGCGCGGGCGATCGCCGAACAGCGCCCGCCCGACCTCTTCCTGGCCCGCACCCCTGAGACCGACGAAGGCGACGATCTCGCCCTTCCTCACCGTGCAGTCGAGGGGGCCGATGTCGCCGACGACCAGGTTTGCGAGGGAGAGGACCGCCTCGCCGCTCGGTTTCGCCGGGCGGACGAAGAGGCTTTCCGGCGGGCGGCCGATGATCATCTTGATCAACGCGTCGGGAGCGGTCTCGGCGGTTGGTCGCACGCCGACGAGGCGGCCGTCGCGCAGGACAGCGAGCCGGTCGGAGATCGCCATCACCTCGTCCAGCCGGTGGGACACGTAGATGATGGCGACACCGCGCTTGCGCAGCTCGCGCAGGACGTTGAACAGGATGTCCACCTCGTCCTTCGGCAGGCTCGCCGTCGGCTCGTCGAGGACGAGGACCGACGCCTTCATGCTCAACGCACGGGCAATGGCAACGAGGGACTTCTCGGTGCGGCTCAGCTCCTGGACACGCCGATCGGGGTCGAGGTCGCCGGCGACGATGGAAAGCGCCTCGATCGCGGCCCGCGACGTTCCCCGCCAGTCGACGAGCGCGAAACGTCGCCGGTAGCCGCGATAGAGCGCGATATTTTCCGCGACCGTCATCCACTCGATCAGCCCCAGATCCTGGTGGATGAACGCGACCTCCCCTGCCCCCGAGCGGGGCGTGAATGGCCGCCCGGCGAAGAGGATCCGGCCATCGTCGGGTTGGTGAACGCCCGCGAGTATCTTGATGAGCGTCGACTTGCCGGCGCCGTTCTCGCCCAAAAGGGCAAGCACCTCGCCGGGATAGACATCGAGCGAGACGTCGTCGACAGCAACGGTGCCGCCAAATACCTTTCGCATCCCCCTGAAAGAGAGGATCGCCGGTTTCTCAGGCACGATGGTGGCCGTTGGACCCTGAAGGCCTGCCACGCTTCCTCCGCGGTGCCGGCACTTTGGCCGGCTCTCATTTTGGGCAGACCTGCCGCCCCGCCTTATCTGGCTCTAACGTCAGTATGGACGCAATTTGCTCACGGCTGCAACAAGCGTTGCATGCGGCCGGTTCAACACCCCGACGAGCCGCATTCCGGTCGCCAGCACGCGATCCCCGGCCCGAGAACGACCGGCACGAACCCGTCGCACGGCCAACCGATCCGGGCGCCGAAGCGACGCGCGAGCCGTGCGGGCCTAGACGCGGAACCGGGGTGCGGGGCGGCCGCGGACGTCGCTGTGGATCGCGATGAGCTGGCCGGCGCTTGGCGCTTGTGCGGAAAGACCGTGCGGCATGCGGATCCACGTGCTGGTGACGAAGAGGACCGAAAGGTCAGCGCCGCCGAAAGCGCAGTTCATCGGCATCGGGATCGGCAGGATGTACTCGCCGGCAAGCGAGCCGTCTGGGGCGAAGCGCTTGACGCACCAGCCGCCGAGGAACGTGACCCACACGTGGTCTTCGGCGTCCACGGTGATGCCGCCCGGGTGGCTCGAATCGTCCCCCTTCACGAACGGGCGGCGATCGCCGAGGTCGCCCGTCGCAAGGTCGAATTCGTAGACGAACACCGCCCGCTCCGCAGTATCGGCGAAGTACATCCGCCGGCCGGCCTTGTCGAATGCGACGTTCTTCGGCGTCCCGACGCGGTCCACCCGGCGCTTGGCGATCAGGCCGGGTTCGATCGAGTAGAGGCTTCCCTTGCCGACCTCGTGGTTCACCGCCATCGTCCCGGCCCAGAGCCGGCCCGTCTCGTCGACCGAGGCGATGTTGAAGCGGTTGCCCTCCCGGTCCGCCTCCGGATTTAATAGCGTGGTCAGCGAGCCGTCGTTCGGGTCGAGGAGGCAGACGCCCTTCTCGCCAAGCGCGATGAACCGATCGTCCTCGTCGAAGGCGAGGCCGGCAGTGATTTGCGTCAGCTCGAGCCGGCCGACATCCCGCGTTGCCGGCTCCCACCAGCGCAGCGCGGGCGCGAGAACGTCCAGCCAGTAGAGCCTTTCCCGTCTCTGGTTCCAGATCGGGTTGTCGCCGACGAAATCGCGCCCGGTCGGCAACACCTCGACGTCATAGCTCTTGTCGGTGCCGGGCTCGGGCCGCGGCAGGATCTGGGGCGTGGCAAATCCGGCCCTGACCTGGCCCGATGCCCGGCGCGCGCCTTCGGCGAGCGTTCGCCCGACCTCGTGGAGCTCCTCAGAGGAGGTCGTTTGCGGATCGAACTGGCAGCCGATCGCGGCGATCGGATAGCCGGTGGTGTCGACGATCGGTGCAGCCGCGCTCGCTTTTCCCGAGCCCGGCTCGCTCGCCATCACCGCGTAGCCGAGCGCCTTGGCGATGCTGAGATCGCCCCAGAAGCGCTCCACTTCGCGCGTTCCGTCGGCGCGGCGCAGCACCTGCTCGCACTTCTCGCGCGGCATGACCGAAAGGATCGCGCGGCCCGCCGCCGTCTCCACCGCGCTCGCACGCGGCCAGGCCCGCACGAGGCGCGCGAACGAGATGTCGTAGTCCTCGAAATCGAGAACGAACACGTCGTCGCCATCGAGCACCTGGACGAGCAGCGTGTGCTGCAATCGCCGGGCGAGACGTCCGATCTCGGGCTTGGTGGTGCGGATGACGCCGCTGGTGTCGAGCGTCCGGCGCGACAGCTCCAACACCCGCATGCCGACCGAGTAGGCCTTGGTGCGCTCGTCGTATCGCAGCAGCCCCCGGCTCGTCAGCGCGGTGACGAGCCGGTGCAGCGTCGCGCGCGGAATGTTGAGCGCGCTCTCCAGATCACGGAAGCGCAGCGGCTGCGCCGACATGCCGATGAACAGCAGAATGTCGAGGCCGCGCAACAAGGTTTGCGCGCCCTGAACCTCACGCTGATCGCCGGCCGTCTCGCTGTCGGATTGAGCTGACATGGCCCCGTCTTTTTCCACTCTTGCCCCACCCTTCAGTACGAGAAGTCCGTTGACAAGGGAGCATTACGTCTCACTATATGAGATAAATCATAGTGAGAAGGGTCGACTTCCCACTAAATAAGTTTCGCTCCAGGGAGGACGAATTGGCCGTTCAGAAGAAGGTGATCATTACGTGCGCGGTGACGGGCGCGATCCACACGCCGTCGATGTCGCCGCATTTGCCGATCACACCCGACGAGATCGTCGACGCGGCCGTCGGCGCCGCCGAGGCGGGCGCGGCGATCATTCACCTCCACGCGCGCAACCCGCAGACCGGCGAGCCCGACCAGACGCCCGAGGCGTTCGGCCGCTTCCTGCCGCAGATCAAGCAAGCAACGAGCGCGGTCATCAACCTGACCACCGGCGGTGGACCGGGCATGACCAAGGAAGAGCGGGCGAAGCCGGCGGCGGTGTTCAAGCCGGAAGTCGCGTCGCTCAACATGGGCTCGATGAACTTCGCGCTCCACCGGATGCTGGAGCGGTACACCGATTTCAAGCACGACTGGGAGCGCCCAGCCCTCGAAAAATCTAAAGACAGCGTCTTCCGCAACTCGTTCGCCGACATCGAATACGTGCTGACGATGTGCGGCGGCAATGACACGCGCTTCGAATTCGAATGCTATGACATCGCGCATCTTTACAATTTGAAGTACTTCTTGGAGAGGGGCTTCGTAAAGCCGCCGCTGTTCATCCAGTCGGTCTTCGGCATCCTCGGCGGCATCGGCAGCCATCCCGAGGACGTGATGATGATGCGGCGCACCGCCGACCGCCTCTTCGGAGACGATTATCGCTGGTCGGTGCTGGGTGCGGGTTCCGCGCAGATGCGCGTTGCCACGATGGCGTTGACGCTTGGCGGCAACGTGCGCGTCGGCATGGAGGACAGCCTCTGGGCCGGGCCGGGCAAGCTTGCCCGCAGCAACGCCGAGCAGGTGACGATCGCCCGCAACATCATCGAGTCGCTCGGAATGGCCGTCGCGACGCCCGACGAGGCGCGCGAAATCCTCTCGCTCAAGGGCGCCGACCGGACAGAGATCCACTGACGCCGCGCCCTCCGGGGCAACCGATCCGGCTCCGAGGCGGAGACGACATTTGCGAGCAAATTCGTTCCACCGCCCGGCGGCTTTCGCAGCGAGGCCGTCAACAAAACAAAAGCTGCTCGCGTAAGAACAGGGAGAAAACAATGCATAAGCTTGGAAAAGCAACGCGTCGCACGATGCTTGGCGTCATCACTGCAGTCGTTACTGCTGGCATGATTCCGACCATGGCGAGCGCTGGCACGCTGGACGATATCAAGGAGCGCGGCACGATCCGCGTCGGTGTGCTGGGCGGCGAGCCGCCTTGGGGCTTCACCGATGCAAAAGGCCAGCCCGTCGGCGTCGACATCGACGTGACCGAACTTCTCGCCAAGGATCTTGGCGTCAAACCGGAATACGAGCGCGTCATCGTGACCAGCCGTATCCCGACGCTGCTGACCGGCAAGGTGGATCTCCTCGTCGCGTCGATGGGCATGTTTCCCGACCGGGCGAAGGTCGTGCAGTTCACCCGGCCCTACGTCGCCAACGTCAACCTTGTCGTCGCCAGCAAGGACAAGGATATTTCGGACTACAAGGACCTTGCCGGAATGCGCGTCGCGGTGAACCGCGGCAACGTGATCGACATCGCGGTCACCGAAAATGCCCCTTCCGACACGCAGATCCTGCGCTTTGACGATGACGCCTCGGCCGTGCAGGCCGTGCTGTCGGGCCAGGCAGACGCCGTGGGCCTTGCCATCTTCCCGCTCAAGATGCTCGATGAATCCAACCCCGGCCACGACCTCGAATCCAAGATAGTGGTCAACAACCAATGGACCGGCATCGCCACCCGCAAGGGCGACAAGGAATTCAACGAGTACCTGAACGATTTTCTCGATCGCATCGAGGAAAGCGGCGAATTGAACGAGATCAGCCTGCGCTGGCTGGGTTCGGAACATCCGGAATTCCCCAGCTCGCTGCCGGAAATTCCCTTCACCACGGATCAATAGTCCGCCCGGCTGATTTTGGTGGCAGTCGCGCCGTCGTTCGCGGCTGCCAGTCAACGCGAGGCCCGTGGAGATCTTGACCTACGAATTCGACTTCAGCGTCGTCTGGGACAACATTGGGCTGCTCCTCGACGGCGCGCTGATGACGCTGCAACTGTCGGCCCTGTCGATGGTTGCGGCGACCATTATTGCCGTCGTGACGCTGCAGGCGCGCACCTCGAGGATCGCCCCGGCGCGCTGGATCGCGATCGGCTATATCGAGGTCATCCGCAACACGCCGTTTCTCCTGCAGCTCTACTTCTTTTTCTTCGGGCTGCCGAGCCTGGGCATCCGCATGAGCCCCAACACCGCCGCGCTGGTCGCCCTGGCGCTGAACGGCGGGGCCTATGCGGCGGAAATCATGCGCGGCGGTGTCGCGTCCATCGGCAAAGGCCAGTGGGAAGCCGGGTTCGCGCTCGGCCTGAAGCCGCTGCAGATCTTCCGCTACGTGATCTTCACGCCGGCGATGCGGGCGATCTACCCGGCGCTGACGAGCCAATTCATCCTGCTGCTGCTGACGTCGAGCATCGCCTCGGCGATCTCCGCCTCGGAGCTCACCGCGGTGGCGCAGCGGCTCGATTCGGTGACCTTCCGCAGCTTCGAGATCTATTTCATCGCCACCGCAATGTACCTGATCATGTCCAGCATATTCACGAGGCTATTCAATCTGCTCGACCGCATCCTCTTCTCCTACCCAATCCGGTAACGGCAGAAATGGTTAGAATCTTCGGGCTCGACGATTTCATTCTGCTGCTCGTTGGCCTGCAGTGGACGGTCTTGATCGCGGCGGTCGCCTTCGTGGGCGGTGCGGTCGGCGGACTGGCGATCGCATTGTGCCGCGTCTCGCCCAAGCGGCTCCTGCGCCTGCCGGCCAAATACCTCATCGAAATCTTTCAGGGGACGCCGCTGCTGATGCAGCTCTTCCTCGTATATTTCGGGATCGGCATCCTGGGCATCAACGTCAACCCCTGGGTCGCAATCAGCGTCGCCTACACCTGCCACGCCAGCGCGTTCCTGGGGGAGATCTGGCGCGGCTGCATCCAGGCGGTGCCGACCGGGCAGTCGGAGGCCGCCTTTGCGCTCAGTCTCTCCTATCGCCACCGGATGCGCTACATCGTGCTGCCGCAGGCGCTCAGGATCTCGCTGCCGGCCACGATCGGCTTCCTGGTGCAACTCATCAAGGGAACGTCGCTCGCCTCCATCGTCGGCTTCACCGAGCTGATGCGCAGCGGGCAGTACATCACCAACGCCACCTATCAGCCAATGATCGTCTACGGCGTTGTCGGCCTCATGTACTTCGCCCTGTGCTGGCCGCTGTCGTTCTGGAGCACGCGGATGGAGCACCGCATGGCGGCGGCTTCGCGCTAGGAGATACGACCATGTCCACCACCTCCCTCGCGCAAACCGAGGTCGATGCCGGCGAACCGCTGGTTTCGATGCGCCGGGTGTCGAAGTATTTCGGCTCCTTCCGCGCGCTGCACGGCATCGATCTCGATGTCCATGCCGGCGAGCGGATCGTGGTCTGCGGCCCGTCCGGGTCCGGCAAGTCGACGCTCATCCGCTGCATCAACATGATCGAGCCGATCAACGAAGGCGAAGTCGTCGTGGAAGGCGTCACCATGGGCGCCAACAAGAGCGCCTCCGAGATCGTCCGGCGCGACATCGGCATGGTCTTTCAGCAGTTCAACCTGTTCCCTCACATGACGGTCCTCGCCAATTGCATGCTCGCGCCGATGAAAGTGAGGGGCGTCGCGCGCGCCGAGGCCGAGGCAACGGCGATGACCTATCTGGAACGCGTGCGCATCGCCGACCAGGCGAACAAGTTCCCCGCGCAGCTTTCGGGCGGCCAGCAGCAACGGGTCGCGATCGCGCGGGCCCTTTGCATGTCGCCCAAGCTGATGCTGTTCGACGAGCCGACCTCCGCCCTCGATCCGGAAATGGTCAAGGAGGTTCTCGACACCATGATCTGGCTCGCGTCGGAAGGCATGACGATGATCTGCGTCACCCACGAGATGGGCTTCGCCGAGGCTGTCGCGCACCGGGTGATCTTCATGGCGGACGGCGAGATCGTCGAGCACGCGCCGCCGCAGGAATTCTTCGGCAACCCGCAACACGCCCGCACCAAGGCGTTCCTCGCGCAAATCCTCTAGGCGCCGAAGGGAGCCCGCCGCTGTGCCGGCGCGCATTCCGTCGCGCCATCGCAGGGACGGACACGCTGGCCCCGCGGCCATTCAAAAAAATTGAGAGGCGCTGTCGAATCGCGCGGACCTCGTTCGTTGTGTCTATGCGTGGCCGGGATGGCCAGCCCAAACAGGGAGACAGACGATGCGTGTGATGGTGTTGGTGAAGGCGACCGAAGACAGCGAAGGCGGCCTCCAGCCCACGGCCGAGACGAAAGCGATGTTCGAGGCGATGGGCAAGTACAACGATGAACTGGTGAAGGCCGGCGTCATGCTCGCCGGCGACGGTCTCAAGCCCTCCTCGCAAGGCAAGCGCGTGGCGTTCGACGGACCCGGCCGCACGGTCATCGATGGCCCCTTCGCGGAGACCCGCGAGTTGGTCGCCGGCTTCTGGCTCTGGGAAGTCAAGGACATGGAAGAGGCGGTCGCCTGGGTGAAGCGCTGCCCCAACCCCATGCTGGGGCCGAGCGAGATCGAAATCCGGCCGCTGTACGAGATGGATGATCTGCAAGAAATCCTGACGCCGACCGCGGAGGCCAGCGACACCCACGACCGCACGTACTAACGGCTCGACGGCAACTGAGCCGGCTTGCCTCCCCGATGGCTTTGGCCGACAAGGCGGCATGACGACAGGCGAGTCGCACCAGACAATCGAAGCGATCGTCCGCACCGAACGGGCCAGGCTTATCGCGGGTCTCGTGCGTGTGGTGCGCAGCGTCGACCGGGCGGAGGAGCTGGCGCAGGACGCCCTGGTCGTCGCCTTGTCCGAGTGGCCGAGGACCGGCGTTCCGGCCAACCCCGGCGCGTGGCTGATGACGACGGCCAAACGCCGCGCCATCGACGCGCTCCGTCGCGACAAGATGCGCGAGCGCAAGGATGCGGCGCTTGCGCGGGAGCTGGACGGCACGTTCGACGACGCAGCCGAGGCAATCGAAGTGGCCATGGACGACGATCTCGGCGACGAGTTGCTCGGCCTCATCTTCACGGCCTGCCACCCGGCCCTTTCGGCCGATGCCCGCGCGGCGCTGACGCTCCGTGTCGTCGGCGGCCTGACGACGGACGAGATCGCCCGCGCCTTCCTGTCGAGCGAGGCGACGATCGCCCAGCGCATCGTCCGCGCGAAGCAAACGATCGGAAAGGCCGGTTTGCGCTTCGAGGTGCCGCGCGGCGCCGAACGCGCGGCACGGCTCTCCTCCGTCCTCGAGGTAATCTATCTGATCTTCAACGAAGGCTATGCCGCCACGGCGGGCGACGATCTCGTCCGGCCGAGCCTTTGCATGGAGGCGCAGCGGCTGGGCCGCATCCTGGCCGGGCTGATGCCCGGCGACGCCGAAGTATTCGGCCTGCTGTCCCTGATGGAAATCCAGGCCTCGCGCCTACCCGCCCGCGTGGGGCCGGACGGCACCCTCCTGACCCTCACCGAGCAGAACCGCGCACGCTGGGACCGGCTGCTGATCCGCAGGGGCCTCGATGCGCTGGCCCGCGCCGAGACGCTCGGGGGCGATGGCCCCTATGCGCTACAGGCCGCGCTCGCAGCGTGCCATGCCCGTGCGCGCCGCGCCGAAGAGACCGACTGGCCTCATATCGCGGCGCTCTACGACCGGCTGCGAGCGGTGATGCCCTCCCCGGTGGTCGATCTTAACCGGGCGGTCGCCCACAGCATGGCCTTCGGGCCCGAGGAGGGGCTGCGGCTGGTGGACGAGATCGCCGACGCCGCCGCGCTGCGCAACTATGCGCCGTTGCCGGCGGCCAGGGGCGATTTCCTGTTCCGCGCCGGGCGATTGGCCGAAGCGCGCAGCGAATTCGAGGCAGCGGCCAACCTCACCCGCAACGCGCGGGAAAAGGATTTTCTCCTCGCCCGCGCCGCCGCTTGCGGCTGACGCGGTGCATGTGAAGGCCGCCCTCACCGTGGCCGCCACCCTCACGGCGCGAGCTGCAAAACCGCTTCTGCCGTGGGCTCATCGGTGATCAGAATGTTGCAGTGCCCGCCCTTCAGGGTGGCACGAATGCAGGCTGTCTTCCGCGATCCGCTGGCGGCGACGATGCGGCGCGGAATCTCGGCAAAGGTCGCCGGGTCGAGGCCGACCGTCCGTGCCGCGATCGGATGGGCGATCACGTTGCCATCGCGATCCAGCGCCACACCCTGCAAGATGCTGACGGCGCCCTGCCGCTTCAACTCGTCATATTCGGCCTTGCTGAACTGCCCCATCCGGCTGAGCGTGCTCGCGCTGCTGAGATCGTCGATCCCGATCAGCGCAAGATCCGCTTGCGCCGCGATGGCGAGCGCCTCGCGCACGTGCTCTTGCGCAAGGAGGTTGCGTGCCTGCTCCTCGCTCTCGGCGACGCGCGGGGCGATCAGGTAGCAGCACTCCCCGGCGAGGGTCCGCGCATAGCGCGAGGCAATGTCGAACGAATTCAGCCCGTTGCCGCGGACCATGCCGCCGAGCAGCGTCACGACCCGGTTCCCCTGCGCCTTGCGCGGCTGCAGCCCCGCGATGGAGGCACTCAAGGTGCGGCCCCACCCGATCGCCAGGGTCTCGTCGGGGCCGAGGTGCTCCGACACATAGGCCCCGGCGCTGGCTCCCACCGTTCGGACCGCCGCCTCCTCGCTGTCGGCCCTCGGAACGACCCACACGTCCTGCAGGCCGAAGCGGTCCTTGAGCGCACGCTCTTCGCGCACCGCGATTCGCGCTTCGCTGTCGATCCCGATCCGCACGAGGCCCAAATCGCGACACTCGGAGATGAGGCGGTTGGTCTTGGCCCGTGTCAGGCCGAGTTCCTTCGCCACGGCGTCCTGCGTGCGACCCTCGATAAAATGAGCCCACGCCGCGCGCAGCATCAGATCGTGGTCGTTTTTCATCGCGCGTCGATGCCTTGCACTTGAACGAATAATGAGATTTTGTCTCACCAACGTCACAGAATATCAATATTGCGGCCGACAGTTGATCGGAACCCGCGAAGGACCCTGCCCATGCCAGCCTGCCGTTTGCCGACGATGGCACTCGCTGCCACGATGGTGCTGACTGCACCGTTTTCGCTCGCCAATGCTGCCGAACTCGAGCTTCCCACCTACCAGCTCCAAGAGGGCTTCGGCGTGTGGTGGAAGGCGGCCGCCGAGGCGTTTGCCGAGGAGAACCCCGGCCACACCATCAAGCTCGTCGGTGCCCCCTTCGGCGATCACCACGACCAGTTGACGACCCGCTTCGTCGCCGGCAATCCGCCGGACATCGCCCACATTTCGGCGCGCTTCATGTTCGGCTTCGCCGATTCGGGCTTCCTCGAGCCGCTCGATGCCTGCCTGGCCGAGATCGACTGGAAGGAAGAGGACTTCATCAGCGCCCAGCAGCAGATGCGCCGCGACGGCCAGGTCTACGGCCAGCTGCTGCTCGGCTACGGCTGGGGCCTCTTCTATAACGCGCAAATGCTGGATGCCGCCGGTATCGCCGTGCCGACGACGCCGGAAGAGTTCGTGGCGGCCGCCAAGGCGCTGACGCTCGACAGCGACAACGACGGGCGCATCGACCAGTACGGCTTCCCCTTCGTCACCGACCAGAGCACCCAGACCTACTTCGCGCTGACCTACGTGCTCGCCGGTCTCGGCCACGGCTGGGTCGAGGACGGCGAGCCGGTCTCCCGCGATGCCCTGCGCGAGGCGGTTGCCATGACCGGCGAACTCCTCGAGGCGGGCGTGACGCCGACCGGCATCGGCAACAACGACGTGCGCCAGCTCTTCTGGCAGGGCCGTGCGGCGATGTATATCGACGGAAGCTGGGCGCCCGCCTTCAAGAAGGACGCTGAATCCTCGGTCTCCGAGAACTTCCGGGTCGCCCCGCTCCCCTTCCCCGACGAGGCGGGCGGCCCGAGCAACGTGCTCACGATCCCTGCGGCCCTCGACGACGAACGCAAGGCGCTCGCCTGCAAGTTCATCCAGATGGTCCAGCGCCCCGAGTGGCAACAGGCCTACGCGGAAATGTCCGGTAACCCGCCGGCGCGCCTGGGCACGCTCACCGACAAGGCCCGTGCCGATTGGCCCGAGATCCCCGTGTTCGAGGCGAGTTCCGCCCGTGCGACCCGCTCCTACCTGCCGGAAGGCCTGGAGGACAAATACAACAAGTTCGCCGCCATCGTCTCGGAAGGCATCTCGGGCCTCGCCAGCGGCGCGCTCGATGTCGATCAGGCCACCGACCAGATCCACGATGAACTCTCCCGTGAGTTCTTCTGATCCGATGACACATGCGACGCCTCCGCACCGCACGGTGCGGGGGCTCGACCGCCAGCGCGAGCGGCTCCTCCTGTGGATGCTCGTGCCGGCCGCCCTCCTGATCCTCGTCCTCGTCGCCTACCCGATCGTCGCGATGACGAATTTCGCCTTTCAGGACGTCGAGCTCTTCGACCTGATGCGCGATCGGACCGCCGACTACACGACACGCAATTTCGAGCGCCTCCTCGGCGACCCGCGCACCCTCACGATCTTCAAGGTGACGGCGGTGTACGTCTTCGTCGGCACGGGGCTCGCCTTCGTGTGGGGGCTCGCGACGGCGCTTCTCCTCGCGCGCGCCTTTCCCGGCCGCGCCGTGGTGCGGATGCTGATCGTCAGCCCCTGGGCGGTAGCGGCCGTCGTCGCCAGCCTCGCCTGGATGTTCCTCCTCAATTCCGAGACGGGCCTCATCAACTACGCGCTGCTGTCGACCGGCGCGGCCGAGCGGCCCATCAGCTTCCTCGGCAGCCATGCCTGGGCCCTGCCCACCGTGATCTTCGTCTCGGCCTGGAAGAGCTACCCCTTCTTCACCGTCATGCTGATGGCCGGCCTCAACGCCGTACCGCGCGACGCGCTCGACGCGGCGCGCATCGATGGCGCGGGGCCGGTCAAGTCGTTCTTCTGGGTGACGCTGCCGGCGCTGCGCCCGGTCATCGCCGTGTCGCTGCCCCTTTCGGTGCTGTCGTCCTTCCGCGAGATCGAGACCATCTTCGTCCTCACCAAGGGGGGCCCCGGCCGCGCGACGGAGACCGCCTCGGTCGCGATCTACAATCAGGCCTTCCAGTTCTTCGAGGTCGGGCGCGCCTCGGCGCTGGGTGTCCTCGTCGTCCTGATCTGCCTCGTGATCGTCATCATCAGCCTTTGGCTCCTGCAGGACA
>JAUIJH010000215.1 GCA_030431335.1 Alphaproteobacteria bacterium | reverse complement strand
CCGCCGCGGCGAGCCCGCGCCGGCCGGCCGCGGTGCCGCTCCCGATGCCGGCCTCGCGCCGCCGCCGCGAGCCGCTCGCCGGCCACGGGCGCGACGTCCGCGAGGAGAGCCTCACCGCCGCGGTCCTCGCCACCTTCCGCGACACGCCGAACCCGCGGGCCAAGAAGATCCTCACCGCCTTCACGCGCCACCTCCACGCCTTCCTGGAGGAGGTCGAGCCGACCGAGGAGGAGTGGGAGTACGCGATCGAGTTCCTCACCCGCACCGGCCAGCTCAGCGTCGGCGGGCGGCAGGAGTTCATCCTCCTGTCGGACGTGATGGGCGCCACCGCGCGGGTCGACCTCATCAACCACCGCTTCCCTGGCGGGGCGACCCAGAACTCCGTGCTCGGCCCCTTCTACATCGAGGACAGGCCCGCCTTCGACAACGGCGCGGACATCTCCGCCGGCATCAAGGGCGAGCCGATGTTCTTCAACGCGCGCGTCCTCGACACCGAGGGACGGCCGGTCGTGGGGGCGAAGGTCGACATCTGGCACGCCGACGGGGAGGGCGGCTACGACCTGCTCAACCCAGACATCGACGAGGCCGCCATGCGCGGCCTGTTCCGCTCCGACGGCGCGGGCCGGTTCTGGTTCACCTCGATCCTGCCCGCGAGCTACCCGATCCCCGAGGACGGCACGGTGGGCGACCTCCTGCGCGCCGCCGCCCGCTCGCCCGTGCGGCCGGGCCACGTCCACGTGCGCATCGAGGCGCCCGGCTTCCGGCGCCTGACGACGATGCTGTTCCTCGACGGCGATCCCTACCTCGACGCTGACCCCGTGTTCGGCGTGAAGCAGTCGCTGGTGGAAACCTTCGCGAAGAAGACGGGCGTGCGCGCCCCGGACGGCCGCGCCGTTCCCTCGCCGGCGTGGTGCGTCGACTACGATTTCGTTCTCGCGCGGAAGGACCGATAGTGTTTGCGCGCCGCCTCATCACCTTGAAAGGGAGGGGCCCATGCCCGGCCTGGTGACTGTTCTCGTCGTCTTCGTCCTCATCGCCGTCGTGGCGGTGGTCGTGCTGGCCAAGCTCTACCGCAAGGCCACGCGCGAGGTGAGCCTGATCCGCACGGGCCTCGGCGGCCAGCGCACGATCCTCGCCGGGGGCGCGATCGCGCTGCCCTACTTCCACGACGTGACCGAGGTGAACATGCGCACCTTGCGCCTGGAGGTCGCGCGCTCGGGCGATGAGAGCCTCATCACCAAGGACCGCCTCAGGGTCGACATCGGCGCGAGCTTCTCCGTCGCGGTCGACGGGACCGACGAGGCGGTGGCCAAGGCGGCGCAGACCCTCGGCGAGCGCACCTTCAGCGCCGACAAGCTGAAGGACATCGTGGAGGGCAAGCTCGTGGATGCCCTGCGCGCCGTCGCCGCCCGCCGCACGATGGACGAGCTGCACGAGGGCCGGTCCGAGTTCGTCCGCGAGGTGCGCGAGATGATCGCCGACGATCTCGCCGAAAACGGGCTGCGGCTCCAGTCGGTGTCGCTGACGGCGCTCGATCAGACGCCGTTCGCAGCGCTCGACGAGAACAACGCGTTCAATGCGGTCGGCATGCGCAAGCTCGCCGAGGTGATCGCCACATCGAAGAAGGAGCGCGCGCAGATCGACGCGGACGCGGAGGTGGCCGTCGCGCTCTCGGCGATGGGGGCGACGCGCCGGAAGTTGGAGATCGAGCGGGAGGAGGAAGAGGCGCGGATCGGCCAGCAACGCGACATCGAGACGTTGAAGGCGGCGCAGCAGGCGGAGATCTCCCAGCGGCGCGTGGAGGCGGAGCGGGCCATCGAAGAGGCGCGGATCGCCAAGGAGAAGGAAGTGAAGGCATCGCGGATCGCCAGCGACCGGGCTGTCCGCGCGGCCGAGATCGCGCGCGATCTGGAGGTCCAGGCGTCCGAGATCGCCGCGGCGCTCGACCTGGAGCTCCAGGAGCAGGACCGCCGGATCAAGGTGGCCGAGCGCCAGCAGGTGGAGAGCGCCGCCCGTGCTGCGGCGGATCTCGCCCGCGCCGAGGCGGCCAAGGCGGAGGCCGCCATCGCCACGGCCCACCGGCTGGCGGAGGCCGAGCGCGAGAAGCGGCTGGCGCTCCTCCTCGCCCAGCAGGTTGCGGAGGCCGATGGCGAGCGGCTGCGTATCCTCGCCATCGCGGAGAAGGACGCCGCCGCCGACCATGCCACCGCCCGGCTCCACACGGCGAAGGCGGAGGCGGGCGCCGAGCGCGAGCGGATCGCGGCACAGCGCGAGCGCCTGCTCGCCGAGGCAGAGGGCACCCGCGCGCTGGCGGAGGCGGAGAACCAGCTCGAGCCGCACATCGTGGCGATGCGCGAGGAGCTCGCCCGGATCGAGACACTTCCCAGAGCAATCTCGGAGCTCGTGAAACCCGCCGAGCGGATCGACTCGATCCGGATCCACAACATCACCGGCCTCGGCGGAGCGGGCGGCTCGGGCGAGGGCGGCGGCGACAAGCCGCCCGTCAACCAGGCGCTGGAATCGATCCTCGGCATGGCGGTGCAGCTCCCGGCGCTGAAGGCACTCGGCGACGAGCTCGGCCTTTCGATGAAGGAGGCGGCGAGGACCGCGAAGGACACATCCGCCACCGACGACTAAAGCCTCCCGGCCCCCCGCCCCACCCAGAGCGAACGAAGCTCGGCCGGAGCCTGATCGTCGGAGCCGCCGTCGCGCCCCCGACAGGGCAGCGGAGGAGGCGGGCTGCAAGGGGCCGAAGGCCGGCGAAGCCGCTTGCCCTTGCGGCCCGCCTCCTCCGCTGCCAGGGGGACAAGCGACGGCGGTTCCGACGATCAGGCGGCCCTGATTGTTGGTGAGCCCGAGCCCGCCGGAGGCCTCCGCCGTCGCAACCGGGAAAGAGACGGCCGGCTCAACTCATTGGAGCTCGGCGCGGACCAACGCGGCGCCGTCCGCCATCGCCTTCATCTTGCCGAACGCCACCTCGCGCGGCAGGTACTTGAGGCCGCAATCCGGGGCGACGACCACTTTTGCGGCATCGACGTGAGGGAGAGCCCGGCGGATCCGCTGCGCGATGATTTCGGGTGTCTCGACGGTGTGGTCCGACAGGTCCAGCACGCCGACGAGGATGGTCTTGCCGCGCACCGTCTCCAGCACCGAGGTGTCGAGATTGGCCTGCGCCGTCTCGATGCTGATCTGGTCGCACGTGCAGTCCTTCATCTGCGGCAGGAAGGAATAGCCGGCGGGTCGGTTCTTGGTCAGCGCCGCGTAGCCGAAGCAGATGTGCACGACCGTGGTTCCGGCCGCCCCCTCCAGCGCGGCGTTCAGCGCGGCGAGGCCGTACTCTTCGGCAAGCTCGGGCTTGGCCTGCAGCCACGGCTCGTCGAGCTGCACGATATCGGCCCCGGCGGCGAAAAGATCCGCCATCTCGTCCTTCACGGCGCGTGCGTAGTCCATCGCCGCATCGGCGACCGTCGGATAGTAGTCGTTCTGTGCCTGCTGGCTCATGGTGAAGGGACCCGGCAGCGTGATCTTGACCTTGCGGTCAGTGTGGGCGCGCAGGAACTTCAGGTCCTCCACCTCGACGGGGCGGGCCCGGCTGATCGGGCCGACGATGCGCGGCACCGGGACAGGTGCACCGGACCGGGTCATGACGGTGCCGTAGTTGTCGAGGTCGAGCCCGTCGAGCGCGGTGGCGAAGCGATTGGAGTAGCTTTCGCGCCGCACCTCGCCATCGGTGATGATGTCGAGCCCGGCCATCTCCTGCTCGCGGATCGCCACCAGTGTGGCGTCGTCCTGCGCCTCCTTCAGGAACGCGTCGGGGATCCGCCACAGCTCCGCGGCGCGGGTGCGAGGGGGATACTGGCCCTTCAGCTTTTCGCGGTCGATGAGCCAATCGGGTTGGCAGTAGCTGCCGACGAGGGTGGTGGGGAGCAACATGGATCGGTCCTTTGTGACGGCGGGCCGGCTTCGCACCCGGCGAGCCGGTCTCGTTGTTGCGTCGGCGAACGGGGCCTAGGCGAAGAGGTCGCGCGTCTGACCGGCCGCTTCGAAGAGGTAGTCCCGGCTCGCCTCGAGCTCGGAGCGCAGCCGGTCGACGTCGAACCCGACGAGCCGGCCGCGCCACTTCTTGATCGCGCCGGCCACCATCACCGTGTCGACGTTCGAGCGCTCCATGAGCGTGACGACGGCGCCGGGCACGTTGTTGAGCGGCGCCACGTTGAGCGCCTGCGCGTCGAGGAGCACGATGTCCGCCTCCTTGCCCGGCGACAGGCTGCCCGTCTTGCCCTCCAGGGCGAGCCCGCGGGCGCCTTCGATGGTCGCATGGCCGATCGCGTCGATGCACTGCATGAGGGCGGGATAGTCCTGCGCCCCCGCCAGCGCGGCCTCGTTGACGAACATCCGCTGCAGCGTGATCAGCGAGCGCATCTGGGTGAAGAAGTCCGCCGTCATGGTGCATTCCACGTCGGAGGAGAGCGAGGCGGAGATGCCGAGGTCGAGCGCCTTCTGGATCGGCGGGGTGCCGTGGCGCATGTGCATCTCGATCGGCACGGCGAAGGAGACGTGGGCGCCGGCATCGGCCGCCGCCTGCCAGGCCATGTCGGACATGCCGGTCATGTGGATGAAGATGTTGTCGGCGCCGAACTCTCCGGCGGCGGCCAGCGCGTCGAACGTGTCGCGCATGCCGAAGGTGCCGACGACGTGGAGCGCGATCGGCAAGCCGAGCTCGCGCCCCACGCGCCACGCCTCCTCGTAGCCCGGCAGATAGATCTCGCCGCCCATGACCATCGTCAGGAGCTGGTCGTCGGAGGAGAAATACTGCTCGCGCAGGCGTGCGGCGTCCTGCGGATATTTCGCCCGCTCGCCCCAGCCCTCGAAGTAGCCGAAGACGCCGCGGCGGCCGGCATCGCGCAAACCCTCCACGGCGGCGTCGGAATGCTCGGGCGAGTGGTGGATCTGCGAGACGTCCATCACCGTCGTCACGCCGGCGTCGAGCTGGGCGATGCCGCCGAACAGCTCGTTGATGTAGACATCCTGCGGGCGGTAGACCATCGAGAAGGATTGCAGGATCGTCTCGTAATAGTTCTTCGCGTTCACCGCACGGCCGTCGTTGATCAGGATCCCGTGGGCGAGCTGGCTCCGGAGAGCCGTCTCGAACTGGTGGTGATGCGTGTCGATGAACCCCGGCATGACGATCTTGCCGGCCGCGTCGATCACCGCCGCGTCGGGCGCGTCGATCGCCGGGCCCACCTCCACGATGCGCTTGCCGTCGATCAGGACGTCGCCTTGCGCGAAGTTGCCGACGGCGGCGTCCATGGACAGGACCGCCCCGCCGCGGATCAGGAGCCGGCGGCCCGGCTGGCCGAGGCCTTCCGGCAGGCCCGCTCCGGCTGCGGCCGTTGGCTCGGCCGGGGCGGTCTGCGCGGCGGCGCTTCCTGCACCGGCGGCCAGCACCACGCCGCTGGCGGCGGTGGCGGCCAGAAAATCGCGGCGGGTGGGGCAGGGCCGTTCCTCGCCGGTGTCGCACAATCTGCACATGGGTCGGCTCCTTGGGCTTGGCGTTGTTATTGGGCGCAGAGCACCGCGCGCAGCATGGGGTGCCTTGCGATCTGGTGGGACACGTGCATCGCCGTCTCGCGCAAGGCCGGCAGACGGTCGCGGACCATGGCCTCCGGCGTTACCAGGCCGGTATAGCCGGAGCTGTTGAGCGCCGCGATCGTGTGGCCCTCGGCATCGCGGATCGGCACGGCGAGGGCCGTGATCCCGTAGTCGAGCTGGTCGACGGTCGTCGCAAAGCCTTCGGCGGCGACGCGCGCCACCTCCTGCTTGAGGGCGGCGCGATCGGTCAGCGTCTTGGAGGTGAGCGCCACCGGCTCGAACGTGTCCCAGTAGGCGTTGCCGGCGTCGTCCGGCAGGGCCGCGAGCAGGACGCGGCCCATGGAGGTTGCGAAGGCGGGATAGCGGGCACCGGCCACCGCCGTCGCCCGCCGGGCGCGCTGGACCGAATAGTGCGCCAGGTAGACCACGTGCGCCCCATCCAGCGTGCCGATGGAGGATGCATCGCCGTAGGTGTCGACGAGGGCCCTGAGGTCCGGCAGCAGGATCTCGTCGATCCGCGCGGCGAGATAGAACGACGAGCCCAAGGTCATGACCTTCGGCGTCAGGTGGAACCGCTTGGCGCGCCGCCCCACGTATCCGAGCGCTTCGAGGGTCAGCAGCGAACGGCGGGCGGCGGCCGGCGAGAGGCGCACCAGCCGCGCCACCTCCGACAGCGTCATCTCGGGGGCGGACCGGCCCAATGCTTCGAGGATGGCCATGCCCTTGGCCAGCGCCTCCACGAATTCGGTCGGCCTCACCACGCCGTCGCCCACGGCTGTCAGCCTTCCGGCGCCAGGACGAAGTCGAAGTTGCAGACGGCGTCGGGCGTCTTCGCCAGTTCGAGCCCCTCGGTGTCGGCGGGCTTGGCCGGCACGATCTTGGTGATCAGCGACCGCCGCACGCCGAACACCGCGTCGTTGTCGATATACTCTGTGTTTTCGAAGAACACCTCTGTGGTGATCGTGTTCATTCCGGGGGCGCGGACGATGTAGTGAAGGTGCGCGGCCCGCCATGCATGGCGGTTGCCTGCCCGCAGAAGCTTCCCGACCGGGCCGTCATAGGGCACCGTGTAAGGCTTCGGCAGGACGGTGGTGTAGTAGTAGCGGCCGTCGGCATCGGCCTCGAATACGCCGCGCAGATCGTACTTGTCCTGGCCTTGGTCCTGCTCCTGGATCGGATAGGTGCCGGAGGCATCGGCCTGCCATGTGTCGACGATGGCGCCGGGCAGCGGGTTGTGAAGCGTGTCCGTCACCTTGCCCTTGACGAGGACGAGAACGCCTTCGCGCCCGTCCGACAGGTCGGCGCCGAGCGCCTTGCGGGGGGCTGCGTCGAGGTAGAACGGCCCAAGGTTCGAGCCTTCGGTCGCGCCACCCTTGCTGTTGACCATGTCGACAAGCGCGGAAAAGCCCAAGACGTCCGAGAGCAAGATGAACTCGTGCCGCTCCGGCGTTGAAATCTTCCCGCAATCGTACAGGAAGTTGAGGATGTCGATCCATTCCTTTTGAGTAAGGTTTTGCTCGCGCGTAAAGTCGTGAAGATGGTCGATGAAGCCCTGGAGCAAGCTCTCGAAGCGGCTGCCGGGCTCGGTCTTGAAGGAGTTCTTCACGGCCTGCGTCACCGTGAACTGGTTGATGTCCCGCATGTATGTTTCCCCAGTGACGTCCCTGCTGCAGCATTCGGTCGATCGCTAGCCGATGCCGTCCAAGGTCTTTTTCAGTCGCGACATTCCCGATGCTCTCGAACATCGGGCGGATTGCGCTCGCCGGCGAACCGTGTTCGCTTTCTGACTTGACGCAATCGTATGGGGCGGCAATTCTTTCGACAATAGAAAAAATTTTCGTAATGCGAAAAATGGGGGGCGCCACGCGCAACGGCAAGCAGTCTGCGCCGATGATGGCCATTCATATCCGACGCCGAGGGCAAAACGGTGTGCGGAGCGCGACCCGGCTCGGGCTGCGGGGCGTTCAGCCCGCCTGCACAAGGGGGCGCCGCGTTCCGTCGGCTTCATGTCCCACAGGCACGAGCCGCCCAGTGGGTCCGGCTCGCTTCCGTCGTGCGACAACAGGTCGGCAGCGTGGTCCGGGACGGCCAGAATCCTCTGGGAGATCCGTGTTGCAGAGTGGGACATCCGAACATCGCCGGCCCGCGGCCGGGCATGTTTGGGATCCATCCCGGCGCCTAGTTCTGTAAAAGTGGAGCGGCGCGTCCGATCAGTTCTTCACCCCGTCCGACGAACGAAAACAACAAGAGGGAGGAAACCATGAAGACTATTTTCTGCGGAGCCATGCTGGCGGCCGCCGTTGCCACGATGCCGGCAATGGCGCAGGAGACCATCAACCTCACCGTGGCGGCAAGCCACCCGACGGTCGTGCCCTGGGTGGGGATGATCCAGACCCATTTCATGAAGAAGACCGACGAGATCCTCGCCGAGACCGGTAATTACCAGATCGACTGGAACGAAGCGTTCGGCGGGACGCTCTACAAGGCCAACGCGACGCTGACCTCGGTCGAGGAAGGCATCACCGATGTCGGCTGGGTCTTTTCCTTCCTCGAGCAGGCCAAGCTCCCGCTCAGCCAGGCGTCGTCCAACGCACCG
>JAUIJH010000021.1 GCA_030431335.1 Alphaproteobacteria bacterium | reverse complement strand
CCCCTGGGCCGCCATTGCCGCTGAGCGTCGCCCCCCGCAGTTCAGAAATAGGAACGCGGAACGCTGTTCGGCCCCCTCCCAGGCGGCTTGCCGTCGCGAAACGGCGCTTCCGCCCCAACGAGAATAGTGTCGAACTTGGTCGGTGGTCAGCCGTGGGCGAGCGCGGGGGCCTCGCCGTCGCCGGTGATGGCGAGGAAGCGGTCGGTGGCGGCGGCCGGGCTGGCGAATTGCGCGATGCGGTGCCAGTCGGGCGCGCCGCCGTGGCCGGGGCCGGCGGGCGGCTTCAGGCGGCCGCTTGCGTCGGGCATCAGGTCGAGGCCGAAATTGTCGCGCAGCGGGTTCAAGAGCCGGTTCGCCTCGACGACCGAGAACCCCGGCAACGCGTTGCAGGCGTGGATGAGCGCCGCTGTCGCCACCGTCGTGCCGACGCCGTGCGGGGAGACCGCGGCGCCGTGGCGTTCGGCGAGCGCCCCGATCGCGAGGAACCCGGACACGCCGCCCGCGCGGCCGAGATTCGGTTGCACGATGCCGATCCTGCCTTGCACGATCAGCCGCTCGAACGCGTCGAGGGTGAACTCGTTCTCGCCGGCGGCCAACGGGATCGGCGAGCGGTCCGCGAGCGCGGCGAGGGCATCGAGCATCGATGGCGGCAGCGGTTCCTCGAGCCAGGCGATGTCGAGGTCGGCAAGGGCGTCGAGAAGGGCCGCGGCGCGCTCGGGGGTGAAGGCGCAATTGGCGTCGAGCATCAGCGGCACGGACTTCGGCAGGAACGCGCGCACCGCCCGGATGTGGTCGAGGTCGGTGGCAAGGTCGCGCCCGATCTTCATCTTCAGCCCGGTGAAGCCGAGGCCGAGCAGCGCGCGGGCCGCATCGATCGCGCGGTCGGGGTGGTCGGCGAAGGGGATCGGGCTCGCATAGGTCGCGACCGGCGCCGTGGTGCCGCCCAGGAAAGTGCCGAGGTCCTGTCCCGCGCGGCGGGCCATCAGGTCCCAGATCGCGATGTCGAGGCCGCTGAGGGCCTCCATCGGCGCCCCGCGCGTGTTGCCGAGCGCGCCGAAATAGGTGCGCCAGTCGTGCAGCATCTCGTCGGGCGGGGCGAGCGGCACGCCTTCCAGCGCCGGGCCGATCACCTCGTTGATGAGGATTTCGCTCGGCTTGGGGTGCGGGAGGCCGAAGCATTCGCCGAAACCGACGTGGCCGTCGCTGTCGCGCACGCAGACGTAGGTGGCGTACTGGCCGAGCCGTTTGATGCGCTGGAAATGGCTCGACGGCGAGGAGACCGCGGGCGGCACCTTGTCCGCGCCGCCGAAGTGGAGCGCGAACGGATATTGGACGGCCATCGCCGCGACAGCACGGATTTGGGTCATGAGCGGTCCAGCTAGTGCCCGAAGAAGCGGGGGAGGAAGAGGGTGAAATCGGGAAACAGGATGACGAGCACGAGGACGACGAAAAGCGGCACGTAGAGCGGCAGCAACGCTTTCACGAGCGGCCCCATCCGCACGTTGGCGACGTCCATCATGATGAACAGCACCATCCCGAACGGCGGCGTCGTGACCCCGATGACGAGGTTGAGCACGACGATGATGCCGAAGTGGATCGGGTCGATGCCGATGGTCTGGATCAGCGGATAGAGCATGGGGACGGCGATGAGGAGGATGGCGGCCGTTTCCATCACGGCCCCCGCCACCAGGAGCCCCAGATTGATGAGGAGGAGGATCACGAGCGGGTTGTCGCTCGCCGTCGTCAGCGCGTTGGAGAGGAGCTGCGGTACGTTCTCGATCGCCACGATCCAGCCGAACGGGATGCCGACCGCGACGAGGAGCAGGATCACGCCGCAGGACGACACCGTCTCGGAGAAGGCCGCGAGGAGGCGGCCCAGCGTGAGCTGGCGATAGGCGAAGCCCAGGATGAGCGCGTAGATGCAGATGAGCGCGCCGAGCTCGGTGGGCGTCGCGACGCCGAGGAGAAGGCCCGCCACGAGCCCGACCGGGGCGAGCAGCGCGGGCAGCGCACCGATGAACGCGTCGCCCAGATGCGCCGCGGTCGCCCGCTTCATCACCGGAGCGACGATGCTGCCGCGCAGCGCCATCACGTAGACGGTCGCCATCAGCGCGAGGCCCATCGCCAGCCCCGGCAGGATGCCGGCGAGGAACATGTCGCCGATCGAGACGCGGGCCATCACCGCGTACAGCACCATGATCACGCTCGGCGGAACGATGGGGCCGATGATCGAGGATGCGGCGGTGATCGCGGCGCTGAACTCGGCGCTGAAGCCGGCCTTGCGCATCGCGCGCACCTCGATGGCGCCGAGGCCCGCCGCATCGGCGGCCGCAACCCCGGACATGCCGGCGAAGATGATGCTGGCGACGACGTTGACGTGCGCGAGGCCGCCGCGGATGTGGCCGACGAGCGCGTTGGCAAAGACGAAGATGCGGCTTGCGACGCCGGCGTGGTTGAGGAGGTGGCCGGCGAGGATGAACAGCGGGATCGCGAGCAGCGGAAAGCTGTGCAGCCCCGGCGCCATGCGCTGCACCATCACCGTCGCCGGGAAGGTTCCGTCGAGAAGCAGGAAGAACGTGCCGCTGGCGCCGAGCGCGATGGCGACCGGAACCTGCAGCAACACGAGCCCGCCGAAGATCGCGAAGAGAACGAGGATGCTCATCGGATGTTGCCGACCTCGAGGGCGCGCTCGATCTCGTCGGCGTCCACCTCCTCGTGGTCGCCGAACTTGCCCAGGAGCGGCTCGGGCGGCGCACCGTCCGGCAGGCTGCGCAGCGCGCCGAGGAGATTATACAGCGACGTCAGCGTGATCGACGTGAGGCCGAACGCGAGGGGCACGGAGAAGAACCAGTGCTTGGGGATGTCGATCGGCAGGCCGATCGAGGTGGCGCGCGCCTCGATCATCATCGGCTTGCGCAGGTGACCGAGCACGATCAGGCAGAACGCGAGCGCCACCCCCTCGGCGAAGATCACGAGCCACAGCTGGAACGCCGGCGAGCGGATGCCGGAGAGCATCGCGATCTTGATGTGGCGGCCCTGCTTGTGCGCCAGCGCCGCCGCGGTGAAGCCGAGCCAGATCAGCATGTAGCTGGCCATCTCCTCGACCCAGATCAGCGGCTGCCCCAGGACGTATCGCGAGAACACCTGCGAGCCGATCGTGGCCAGCAGGCCGACGAGGATCAGGATCGCGAGCGAGAGTTCGAGATAGCCGAGCGCCCGCAGGACACGGCGCGCTGCGCAGAGCAAATTGGTCATGAGGCTGGCCCCCGTTCGGCAGACGGTGCGCGCGCGGCGAACGCGCGCGCACCTGGGACGCTCAAAGGGACGCTCAGAGGCCCTGGATGTCGGACCAGAGGCCCTGGCGCCAGAGGCCGTCGGCCTCCATCCGCTCCACGGCCTCGCGCGAGCGCTCCTGGAACGGCGCCTTGTCGATCCCGGACACCGTGGCGCCTTCCTCCGAGGCGGTCGCCAGCATGGAGGAGACCTCCTCCTCCGCGATGCCGCGGGCCCATTTGGTGGCCTCGGCCGCGCTCGCTTCGAGGATGGCCTGCTGGTCGGGCGTGAGGGCCTGGAAGCTGTCCTCGTTGATGGCGATCATCACCGTCGAGAACAGGTGGTCGGTCCGCGTGATATTGGGCGCGACCTCGTGGAACTTCTGGCCCATCGCGTCGGTCGGCGGCCCCTCGGCGGCCGAAACGACGCCGGTGGACAGAGCCAGATACACCTCCGCCCAGGCGACCTGGGTCGGGCGGGTGCCGAGCGCCTTCCAAAGCTCCAGGTAGCTCTTCAGCTGCGGCACGCGCATCTTGAGGTCCTGGATGTCGTCGATCGACGTGATCGGCTCGCGCGTGAACATCATGCGCGGCTGCGTCGGCTGTGCGGCGAGGATGCGAGCCCCCTGCTCGATCGCCCGCTCCTCGAGAGGATCGAACAGATCGCTCTCGAAGAACGTCGCCATGTGGTCGGGGTCACGGAAGGTGAAGCCCCAGCCGAGGATCTGGATGTTCGGCACGTAGTCGGCGAACCAGACGAGTTCGTTACAGAACACGTCGACCGAGCCGCCGATCATCTGCTCCATCACCGAGCCGGCGCTCCCGAGCGCTTCGCCCTGGACGAAGTTGAACTCGATCTCGCCGCCCGACTTGTCCTTCACGTCATCGATGAAGTGCTCGCACATGCGGTCCTTGAGGCTCCCGATCGGATCGGTGGCCGTGATGATCAGCGAATCCGCCGAAGCCTGTCCGACAAGCCCGAAGAGGACGCCTGCCGCCAGGAGCGCCGGCGCCTGCCGACGTGCGCGTTCAAATTTCCACATTGACCTTCCCCCCCCCGTTGTCCATATTGTGGACAATCGTTTCATATTACGGACACTGGACCTCATACGAGGTCCGACGTTTTGTCAATCGCGAGAGCGCACGTGAAATCGACGGGAGCGACCGGTGGAGCGCAATCGGTGCGCAGGGCGCTGCACGTGCTGTCCGCCGTCGGGGCGTCGGCAACGGGCGCGTCGATCGCCGAATTGTGCACGGCGACAGGCCTCAGCCGCCCGACCGTCTATCGCCTCGTCGCGACGCTCGTCGAAGAAGGGTTCCTGCGCACGGGCAAGGACGGGCGCACGACGCTGCTCGGCCCCCGCTTTCTGGAGCTCGCGCAATCGAGCTGGAGCAGCTTCGACCTTCGCGGGGCCGCCGCGGCCGAACTCGAGCGGGTCGCGCGCGTCAGCGGCGAGACCGTGCGGCTGATGCTGCGGGTCGACGACCGCCTCGTCTGCATCGAGACCGCCGGCGGCGAGGATGGCGGAACGCGCCAGCGGATCGGATCCGTCGAAACCATGCGAGAGTCCGCCGCGGGCCTGGCCGTGGCGGCATTTTCCAACGCCGGCGAGGCGTGGCTGGAGGCCTTCGAGCCCGCCGAGCTCCACCTTGCGAGGGCAAGGTTCTATGCTGTCCACACCCGCCGCGAGGACGGGGCCTACAGCGTCGCCGCCCCCGTTTTCGACGAGATGGGCCGGCCGATCGCCGCGATCACCGTGCTGGGGCAGCCGCATCGCTTCGCGCAGAACGACGCCCATGCGCTGGCGCCGGACGTGATCGGCGCGGCGCGGCAGACGAGCCGGGCCGCCGGCGGCTATCCGTTCGCGCTCGCGCCCGGCACCGCGCCGAAGCCGGATCGCGACGCCGGGGTGAAGTGCCTCCACCGCGGCACCGATCTCAACGGCGATTCCCCGCTCATTAGTACCGATGGGCGCGCGCTCTGCTGGATCGACCTCCTCGGCCCGTCCTTCTCGGTGCTGGAGTTCGCCTCCGGCGACGTCCGCCGCACGCCGATGCCCGACGTCGTCGGCGCGCTGGTCCAGCGGCGCAGCGGCGAACTCACCGTCGGCTTCGCGAACGCGATCGCGACGATCGATCCGCGCGACGGCCGGCTTTCGGGGCGCGTGCCCGTCCATGCGATCTCGCCGGGAGGCCGCATCAACGACGGCGGCGAGGACGCATCCGGACGCCTTTGGCTCGGTGTGATCGACGCCGATCTCAGCGAAGGCGAAAGCCGCCTCGTCCAGGTCGATGAAGAGGGCGGCACGGTCAGCGAGATCCGCGGCCTGTCGCTGCCCAACGGCATCGAGTGGAGCGCCGACGGCTCGATCCTGTACGTGATGGATTCGGCGCGCCGCGAGCTCCTTGCCTACGACTACGACATTGCCCGCGGCACCGCGTCGGACCAACGCATCCTGGCGCGCTTCGACGCGTGGAAGGGCCGTCCCGCGGGGCTCGCCATCGACCCGCGCGGACGGCTGTGGACGGCGCTTTGGGACGGCTGGCGGCTGCTGGCGATAGACCCGTGCGGCGAGATCGTCGACGATGTCGTCGTGCCGGTGCCGCGCCCGTCCGATCTCGTCATCGACAACCGCGACGGGCCGAGCCTGATCTTCACGTCCGCCCGCGCGCGGCTGACGACGGCGCAGCTCGCGCAGGCGCCCCTGTCGGGCTCCCTGTTCTCCTACCGCCTGCCGGACTGACACGGCCGGCCGCATCATGATGCCCGCTTCACCGCCCGAGCCGCGCCGCTACGCGGCGGCCGCGCGCGGCACCGCGCCTTCCACGGTGCTGCGGTACATCACCCGCCGATAGCCCGGATAGTCGTTGATCGCCGTGTGCAGGACGTAGGGATTGTTCCACATCCCGAGCGTGTTGGGCTCCCACCGCAGGCGGCAGTTGAACTCCGGCCGGATCGCCCGCGCCATCAGGAAGTCGCGGATCGGCCGGCTCTCGTCCTCCGTCATCCCCTTGAAATGGGTGAGGACGCCGGACACGAAGACATACTTGCGACCCGTCACCGGGTGCTCGCAGATCACCGGATGCTCGACGACGGTGTTCTCGACCGCCTCCATGTTGGCGGTCAGCGGAAGCCGCTTCTGGATCGCGTTGACCGCGAAGACGCCTCTGCCGCTGTGCATCCCGGTCAGCCCGGACAGCAGCTCGACCATGCGCGGCGACAGGGAATCGTACACCTTTTCCAGGCTGGTGAAGCAGGTGTCGCCCCCGACCGGCGGCACCACCTCGCCGAACAGCATCGTGATTCCCGGCGGCTTTTCGAGCCAGGCGAGGTCCATGTGCCATTCCTCGCCGATGACCTTTCCGGTGTCGTCCGGCTCGCGCACGAACCGCACGATGTCGTCGAAGCCGTCCATCGGCGTGTGGACCGGATTGCCGCTGAAAGGGCCGAAGCGCCGCGCGACCCGGTGCAGGCGCTCGGCATCGAGCTTCTGATCCCGCACGGCCAGCACATGGTACTCGTCGAGGGCCCGCCTCACCTCGCTGACGACATCGTCGTCGCCGTCGACGAGATCCACACCGCGGATCTCGGCACCGAGCGAGCCGGTAATGGGAATGACCTCGATCGTCTCGAATCGGTCGTCGCGCAACACGTCCGCCTCCCGCGAATCGGGGATCGTTGATCGATCCCCCTGCCTTGCAGGTAAGTAAGTACGGCGACAAAACGCTGTCAACCACTTTGCTTTGCGCGATACTCCCGACGATCCTCAGCGTGGCGGCGCGGCGGCACGTCCCCAGGCAGCGCAAAGCGTCCGCTCGACGACCGCGAACATGGCGTCGATTTCATCGAAGGCACCCGAATCCTGGGTCAACGGCGGCCAGGCCAGGAACGAGACGCGCAGAAGCCGGGCGACGTCCTCCACCGGCAGGTCCGGCCGGAACTCGCCGGCCGCGACCGCCTTGCGCAGCGCCACTTGCAGCGCCTCGTCATAGGTGCCGTTCACTTTCTCCAGAGCGGCGCCGGCGTCGTCCCCCAGCACGGCGAGGTCATGCCTCAGGCGCGACAGCGGGCTCCACATCCTGCGGTCGCCCGGCTCGGGATTGAAGCGGCGGTGGAAGGCGCGCAGGTCGTCGCGCTGCAACGCCAGCCGGTCGGCGAACGTGAGATTGCCGGCGAGCCAGTGCCTGCGGATGCGCGCATCCGCGTCCGCGGCGATGTCGGCGATCATTTCGGCCATGAGTTTGCGCTTGCTGCCGAAGTGGTGGTGGATATTGGCGCGTGTGACCCCGACGGCGGCAGCGACATCGCCGAAGCTGAACCCTTCGTGCCCGAGCGTCACGAACAACTCCGTCGCGACCGCCTTGATCCGCTCGCGCGTGCTCGCCGCCGCGGAGCCCGAATTCGCCGTCTCGCTCAACTGACCGTTCCGTCCCTGAAGACCTCGATGGGATGAGCCGTAGCATGCCTGCCGCGCCCGTGGACCCACCCTTCGGCGCCTCGCGGGGCATGGCTACTCGACGGACAGCATCCAGTTGATGGTCTCGCGCCAGTCGACCATGCGGATCGGCGAGCCGTGGGTCCCCTTGTCGAAGCTGACCATCTTGACGGGATAGCCGGGCGAGGCGATGCGGATGGCGCTGAAGAACGCCTCCATCCATTCGACGTTGTAGATTTTGTCGCCCGTGCCCTGGGCGATGAGGACCGGCACCTTGCGGCGGAAGGCCTCGCTGGCCAGAAACGTGTCGTCCGGGTAGGTGCCGAGCAACAACAGGCCGCCCAGCCGCGATGCGATCGCCGGGTTCTCCGCCAGCCAATAGCAGATCACGCCGCCCATCGAACCGCAGGCCAGGAACACCGGCGCGCCCGGTGAGGCCGCCGCATAGGGTTCGAGCAAGGCGGCGATTTCGGCCGCACCCCGCCCGTCGAATTCAGAGAAATCCGGCGAGAGGTAGAGGCCCCCCGCTTGGGCGACCATGGTCTTGATGCGGTTGAAATTGCCCCCGGCCAGCTCGTCGTCGACGCCCTGTCGCCGGGTCCCGCCCCGCCCGTGCAGGTACACCACGATGAGTGTGGCGTCCTCGCGGCGGCCGGCCGCGACGTGCGCGATGTCCCCCGCGCTCGTCTCGGAAACGAGATCGCGCTGGGGGACGTGCGCCTTGGGCGCGACGATGCGCTGACCCCGCGCCTTCGGCGGACGCCTGGCCTGCCGCGCCTCGTCGTAGGCGAACACCCGGTAGTCCCCGCCGAATTCCGACGTGATGACGGGCGGATAGGCGAACTCCTGATCCTTGTAGGGCGCCAGCATCTGCGCCGCGGCGGACGAGCCGATCCACCCGGTCGCGAGGATCAGCACAACATGGGGGAGACGTCGGTTCATCCGCCTTGCCGAATATTGGACGCAGAGACTGCGTGATCGCTCGTCTTCCGGCAATGCCGCGGCAGGCGCGAGTGAGACCTGTCGGGCAAGGTGGCATTGCGAACGATCAATATCAGACTCCTCTTCGCCATAGCCTGCGCCGGGACCGCTTTACCGAGGCATGCGAGGCGGCGCCATGGCGCGCCGGCACTCGACGAGGCTGTGCGCCGCTCGCGCCCGCGACGGACGACGAAATCGACGGCGGGAAACCCGCGACACTGGCCACGAAGCCATTGATGCTATGAATCAAAGACTGCCGAACCCGGGAATGCCAGACACACGGGCAGAGGGGAACAGTCCATGCCGACGGAACGCAAACACCAGACCAACATCTGGTACATAATCGGAGCATTCTGGCTCCTCATGCTGTTCCAGTCGTGGTGGAACGTCTGGAGCGAGGTCGAGACCATCCCCTACAGCGTGTTCGAGACGGAGCTCGCCAAGGGCAACATCTCCGAGGCTGTCGTTACCGAGACCCGCATCAAGGGCACGTTCAAGGTGGCCGAGGCCGATGGGCGCGAGCGCTTCGTCACGACCCGCGTCGAGCCGGAGATTGCGGCAAAACTTTCGGCCGAGGGCGTCACCTACTCGGGCGCGACGGACAACACGGTCTTCGCCACGCTCCTGTCCTGGATCCTGCCGGTCGCGCTGATGCTCGGCTTTTGGTGGTTCATCTTCCGCAAGATCGCCGAGCGTCAGGGGATCGGCGGGCTGACCACGATCGGCAAGTCACGGGCGAAGGTCTATGTGGAGACCGACACCAAGGTGACCTTCGCCGACGTCGCCGGCGTCGACGAGGCCAAGGCCGAGCTTCAGGAAATGGTCGCCTTCCTGAAGGAGCCCACGGGTTTCGGCCGGCTCGGGGCGCGCGCGCCGAAGGGCGTGCTGCTCGTCGGTCCGCCCGGCACCGGCAAGACCCTGCTGGCGCGCGCCGTGGCGGGCGAGGCCGGTGTGCCGTTCTTCTCGATCTCGGGCTCGGAATTCGTCGAGATGTTCGTGGGCGTGGGCGCCGCGCGGGTGCGCGACCTCTTCGAGGAGGCGCGCAAGGCAGCGCCTTGCATCATCTTCATCGACGAGCTCGACGCGCTCGGCCGCAGTCGCTCCGGGCCGGGCGGGATCGGTGGCTTCGACGAGAAGGAGCAGACGCTGAACCAGCTCCTCGTCGAGCTCGACGGCTTCGACCCGCGCGGGGGCATCATCCTGCTCGCCGCGACCAACCGGCCCGAGGTGCTGGACCCGGCGCTCCTGCGGGCGGGGCGGTTCGACCGGCAGGTGCTGGTGGACAGGCCGGATCGCAAGGGGCGGATCGACATCCTCAAGGTGCATGTGCGCCGCGTGCAACTGGCTTCCAACCTCGACCTCGACGCGGTGGCGGGACTGACGCCGGGTTTCACCGGGGCCGATCTCGCCAACCTCGTGAACGAGGCGGCGCTGGTCGCGACGCGTCGCTCTGCCGAAACCGTGACGCTGGACGACTTCACCGAGGCGGTGGAGCGGATCGTCGCGGGCCTCGCTCGCCACACGCGGTTGGTGAACCCGGCCGAACGC
Source organism: Alphaproteobacteria bacterium (assembly GCA_030431335.1). GTDB lineage: Bacteria > Pseudomonadota > Alphaproteobacteria > Rhizobiales > Amorphaceae > Acuticoccus. Next base: position 38,974 of record JAUIJH010000021.1, on the reverse strand, counting down.
AGCCGGGTGGCGCACCACGAAATGGGTCATGCGCTGGTGGCCTCGTCGCTGCCGGGCGTCGACCCGGTCGTGAAGGTCTCGATCATTCCACGCGGCGTCGGCGCGCTCGGCTACACCATTCAGCGCCCGACCGAGGACCGCTTTCTCATTGGTGCCGACGAATTGCGCAACCGCATCGCCGTCCTCTTGGCGGGGCGCGCGGCCGAACAGCTGATCTTCGGAGAAATCTCCACCGGTGCGGCCGACGATCTCCAGCGCGCGACCGAGATCGCACTCGAGATGGTGGCGCGCTACGGCATGGATGCGGAACTCGGCAACCGCACCTATGCCGTCGAGCAGGGCGGCTTCCTCGCCGACGCGGGATTGAAGCGCCGCGAGATCGCCGACGCGACCGAGCGCGAGATCGACCTTGCGGTCCGATCGCTGGTCGAGAACGCCTTCGCCCGTGCCACGGCCATCCTCACCGACCGCCGCCCGGCGCTGGAGGAAGGCGCGCGGCTGCTGATGGAGCGCGAGACGCTGACGGCGCAGGAGCTGTCCGGCATCCTCACCAATCGCGCCGCAGACGCGCCGACGGCGGAGCCGGGAGGCGAGGCAGCTCGACCCTCGGAGCCGCCGCGTCGCGAGGGCTCCGACGTTCGTAAAGCGATGCGAACGCCTGGTCCTTGCCGCCATCGGCAAAAAGACCGGTGAAGAGGTTTGAGGACAAAGTGTCGAGCGCCATCGACATCAATCGGTCGGCGAGCTTCCTGAGCGCGTTCTGGAATGCCTCGGTGGCGTCCCCGCCCTTGGCCAAAACGGCCAAGCCGTGACGGAGCGACGAAGAACGGCCCCTACTTATCCAACCGGCTAGTGGCTGGGGCGGCTGGATTCGAACCAGCGCATGGCGGTACCAAAAACCGCTAAATCGGGGCCTGATATCGACGGTGAATCAGTTACTTAGCGACTTTGGCTCGCCTTCCTCCGGGGATTTTCCGGGGAACGTTTTGATTCCGGGACTCGTGAGCATGTTCCATAGCGGCGCGCAGGTCGCTCGTCATGACGTGCGCGTAAACGCGGGTCGTCGTGATTTGGGTATGTCCAAGGAGCCTTTGCGCCATCGCGAGATTTCCGCTCGTTCGCAAGATGGTGGTCCCCGCCGTGTGCCTCAGATCGTGGATCCTGATATGCGGGACCCCGGCCGCCGCGGCGGCCCGTTTGAACTCCGAATAAAAGGCCGTGTAGGTGATCGGGTAGCGCTGGCCACGTAGCCGGCCCCGACTCGTCTTCTTGGCGATGTACGTGAACACGGCATCTGGGTGGGCGCCCAGGTTGCGCTCGAGGAGCTCGATCATCGCGTCGGTCAGCGGGAGCTCGAAATTGCGCCCGCCAGGCTGCTTGCTCTTCACCCGCCAGGACACGACGCCGGAGGCGAAGTCGACATTGTCGGGCTTGAGCCAGCGGCCGGTGTCGGTCGCGATGGCGTTGCCGGCCCGGGCACCGCAGAGCAGCAGCCAGCGGAAGACGTCGCGGTAGTCCTCGCGCATTCCCCCCAGGATCGCAGCCAACGTGTCGTCGTCGATCGTCCTGATTTTGGCGGCGGGTTCCTCGGCCTCGGCCTTCGAAAATGTGGGCAGGACGAGCGGCAGCTCCCAAACCTCGACGGCGTAGCGCATGACGCGCCGAAGGACTTGCAGCTCGCGATTGATCGTTGCCGGTTCGGGAAACTTCATCGACTCGCGCCCGACCTTGCGGGGCTGGCGCCGTCGCCGGGCAACATACTCGGTCAGGTGTTTGGTCCTGATCGCAGCAAGGACGGGTTCTTCGTCGCTCTCCTCCAGGATCTCTGTCAGCAGGTCCTGCAGGCGTTCGAGGCGCGCGAAGGTCGTGCCCGACTTTGCATCGTGCCGTCCCTTCTCCTCCCACCATAGCCCGAAGGCGCCGTTGATCGACCGGTCGTCACGCGGCCGGTGCGCTTCCTCGCGCTTCTGCCGTTCTATGCGTTCGGCGTCGGACTTCTTCGTTGCTCCCGTAGAGCCTGAAAATCGACGACCTCGGAACGTGAAGTCGTAGTGCCAGTAGGGGCTTTTCGCCGTCCCGTCTTTGCCCTTGGGCCTGTAGACTGACATTCGTTCGCCATGCCTCGAGTGAGGTATTCTACAATGATGGGCAGAGTGTAGAATCTCCTTTTGCCGCGGCGAAGCGGCTTGATCCGCCCCGATGCCACCTCATCGTCAAGGGTCTTGTGATCAACGCCCAAGATCTCAGACGCGCGCAAATGGCCAACTTGAATTGAGCCATCGAAGCGAGCCTGGATCTGGCCAATCATCGCCATCAAGGCAGCGTCCATAGCAGAGGTCATCGTTTGCCCTCTTCAGGCGGCTCCAAGGTGGACCGACCGCGAGTTCACGCGTTGCCCTCCGGCGGACGGGTGCGCGTGGTCGGCCTTCTGTTCGGCGCCTTTGCAAAGCCAAAGGGTGGCGACGCAAGATTGCTCCGGAGCAGCGCCATGCCACGGGGCGTGCGCTCGCGGTATCGAAGCACCATCGGGACTTTTCCCAACGGAGTCCGCGCTCGCCAGATGGGAGAGTTGAAGGTGACCGAATCGATGCGAAGCTCGGCTCGACAACGCCGGCCGTGATGGTCCTTTTCGATCTGGACGAACGACCCCAACGGCACGGGACAGGATGAGCCGCCCGACCATGGGAACCAGGGACCCCAGACATCCTCGGTGCTCACCTGCGGCGGTTCCGACCCTTCTCCGTTCGCCGCAGCGGCCCACGCCGCCGCTCTCTCGGCGGAGCCAACCGTGATGACGAGGATCTGGCACCCGATGCGCCCATCCACCTTGCAGGGAACCGAGACGACGTACTCTTCGCGATCGTCGCCGATCACCTCGTAGATCGTGGCCCCCTTCTGCGGTCGAACAGTTGGTCCGATCGAAGATGACCTTCCAGCTTGACCAGCCATCAGAGGGTCACCCCACTCATGAGACCGTCGAAGTCGTCTTCGTGACGCTCCTCGAGGCGCGCGCGGGGACGTTCGGCCAACCGGGCAGCGTCCCGCTCCAGGAAGCTGGCATAGGTGGAAAGCCCGATGTGCGATCGGCGCCGGCCGCCCGAACGCGGCGATGGTTGTACGCGGCTGCGACCGGTCTCGACGAAGACGATCACGAAACAGCGGGAATGGACACCCTCGAACATCACGCCCACCCCGCAGAGCAAGCCTCGTTGACCACCAAACTCAACGACTGATCGGTAATGCTGCAGTAGTCCTCCACGGACCACCCCAGCGACTTGGCCTCGTTTTCTCGGCGAACCTGGCGGGCAAATTTTTGCGCGACAGCGCCGGGGTCAAAGCCCGCCTCAGGGGCGTAGAGGTGAGGCAAAGAGGCGTGGTAAGGTGCGAAGCTCGCGCTGCGCGCCAGCCCCGCCGCACAATCCATCTGAATATCGTACAGCACCGCAGAAACTCCTGTCTGAATGCGACAGGGGCATCATGTGTGCCTATTCGGTACACTTTGTCAAGCCTTGTGTGTTCCTTATTGGAATACAGTTTCAGGAGGCATCCCTCAAGAATCACCCTCAGACCGCCGGCGAGCGAGCGTCGCCTCAGTGAGCGCCCCAATGAGCCGCCAAACCTCATGGTCGGCATTCGCCTCGCGAAGCATCTTGTGAATGTTCGGCACATCTGCGGGCAGCGGCGGCTCATAAAGCTCAGCGATACTGCACTCGTAGACCGCAGCGTAGGCATCCTCGAGGTCCGGCGAGAGACCGCGCTCCCGGCGCTCATATCGAGCCACCACACTCTTGTCCCAGGTGTGGACGCCCAGCGCCTCGTTCATGCGACGAGCCATCTCAGGGCCATTCCAACCCTTCGCTTCGCGATGCTCGCGGAGAAATGCAGAGTGACGCCGCTGATTGGCCATCCCCATGTGGTGGGCCAAATCGGGCCTCGCGTAATTCACCAACATGGACCACTGATCTCTTGCCAATCGTGTTCCAATGTGGAACACGTTTGGGTATGTGCAAGATGCATCCGATCTCGCAGCGGCGCCTAGAGCGTGGGCTGTCGAAGCAGCAGCTGGCAGACGCCGTAGGTGTGAGCCGTCCCACGATCGTGAGATGGGAGCAGGGAGCGAGAATGCCTCGCCCAGATCAACTGCAAGCGCTGCAGACGGTTTTGGGCGTCAGTGCAAATGAGATCGTCGCTGGCTACAGGCAAAGGCGAGTTCCTCAGCCAGAGCGGGCTCGGCCATGAGCACCCGGACCCTCTCATACCGGCGCCCCCACTCGTCGAAACAAAAAACAATCGACACAAAGCCCGGAGAGATCCGGCGAATCTCTAAACTTGTTGCAACAACTTCGCCGATGGCTCGCGTCTCGATTGGTCTATTCACCTCGGAACCTTTCCTCTTTGTAGTTTTCACTGAATTTATCCAACGCACTAAACTGCATCGTCAAATTATCTATGGTTGTTTATCTACTGCAAGATGGCACCATGGTTTCTGGCGAGCGAATCGCGCCCGACCAATTTCTTGTATTCAAGCCTTTGACGCCACAGCGACCCGACAAACCTCTTCCTGCGCGGCGCGCGGCACTGAGGCCCGCAAGGGCGATGCCCTTCTTGGGCGTTTCCTCCCTGACTGCCCGGCGCTCGCTTCGGTGACGCCGGGCTTCTTTGCGGGGAGGACGGCGTGAGCCGCCTCTCGCATCCGGAACTCTCCAGCCGCTATGGCGCGTTCATGGCCTGGCACGGGTGGCGCCTTGATCGCGGCATCGATCCGGCCGGGCGCTTCTGCGCTGCCAGCCCGGACCACGCTTTCAGCGCCTACCTGGCCTGGCTCGGGAGTATGAAGCGTCGCGCCGCCGCAGAAGATGGCATCTGCCTCCGCCGCAGCGCGAGCGGATGGCTGCTCGTCCAGGACGACGACGCCTTCACCGAGTTCATCTGGGACCAGGTGGCGCGGCGACACGTCGAGGAAGCCGCATGATCGCGCGGCCGGAGCTCCTTGGTCTCCTGCTGGGCGTCGGCGCGCTACTGAGCACGAGCGTCGTCGTGATTGCGCGCTGGCGGAACACCTGGGCGCCACGCTCGCGGTCCAATGCGCCGCCGATGGCGCTCTTCTTCCACCGCCGGCCACCTCGCGCGGGTGTATCCCTTTGAGCGCCGTTCTCGACGCAGCCCTCTCCTACGCCTCGCGCGGCTGGCCGGTGTTTCCGTGCGAGCCGGCGCCGAAGCCGCATCTGCGCTCGAAGGCCCCCTTGCTCGAGCAAGGGCTCCATGACGCGTCGACGGATCCGGACATCATCAAGGGATGGTGGCGCCGGTGGCCGTCGGCGCTGATCGGCCTGCCGACAGGGCGGCCGCTTGGCGCCTTCGTCGTCGACCTCGATCCTCGAGCCGTCAGCTGCGAGGAGCTCTGGCGGCAGCTGGAAGAGCACATCGGGGCCAGCCTCGGCGATCCGGTCGTCGCCGTCACGCAGTCCGGCGGCTGGCATCTCTACTTCGCCCTCCCGGCCGGCGACGACGCCGACGGCATCCGCAACCGCGCGGGCAAAAAGTCCGGCCTGGTCGAGAACGTCGATGTCCGCGGCACCGGTGGCTATGTGATCGCGCCGCCGTCCGCGATGCTCGACGGCAAGAGCTACGCTTGGCGCCAGCGCCGGGACGGTCACCGAGGTCTGACCGAGGCGCCTGCAGAGCTGATCGACGCGATCCTCCGCCGCGGCGCGTTCGCGAAGGCAGGCGAACCGCCGGCGAGACGCTCGACCCCACCGTCTGCCGGAGAGCGCGCCCGCAAATATGCCCTGTCGGCGCTCGACAGCGAGGTCCGCGAACTCCGCGACGCGCCGGATGGCACGCGCAACGACCGCCTCAACGCGGCCGCATTCGCCCTCGGCCAGCTCGTCGGCGCCGGCGCGCTCTCCGAGAGCATCGTCATCGCCGCCCTCGAGGACGCCGCGAGCGCCTGGCCGAATCTCAAGAAGAGCCGCGGCACGATCCGCAGCGGCCTGACGGCGGGGATGGCGCAACCGCGCGACCTTCGCGAGGTCGAAGCGCCGACCGACCGACGGGACCGCCCCTCGCGCCCCCCTCCCCCCTCCGAGGCGGACGCGCCGAATGGCGCACCCTCGCACGATGGGCGCCCTGGGAACGGCGATGGCCTGTCACGCGACATTCTCATGCGCTGCAGCGAATTCGAGCTAAGCGATACGGGCAATGCCCATCGCCTCAAGGCCTGGTTCGGCGAAGACCTCCTGCATGTGCACGGCCTCGGCTGGCACGTGTGGGACGGCCAGCGCTGGGAGTTCGAGGCCGGCATCTATGGCGCGGTCGAACGTTCGCAGGAGACGGGTCGCCGCATCCATGCCGAGGCGGCCTACCTTGCCCTCTCCGATCGCGAGCGCGCCCAGATCGCCGAGCTCGAGGCCATCCTCCGCGGCGAGGAACCGGCCTCGTATGACGACAGCAACGTCGTGCCCCTGCGACCGGACCTCGAGGTCGACCGGCGGCTCGCCGAGACCCGGCTGAAGGCTCTCAAGGAGCTGGTGCCGCGCCGCCAGCAACAGCGATCCCGGCATGCCGTGAACAGCGGCAACGCATCGCGGGTGCGCGGAACGCTCGAGATGGCCGAGCCTCTTTTCAACGTTTCCGTCGACGAGATGGATCGGGAGAAGCTCGCCATCAACGTCCGCAACGGCACCCTCCGCCTGATCGACGTTCCCGATCCGGAGTGTCCCGACCCGGACGCCGAGCGGACCATCCCGGCCGTGCGGCTCGATCCCCATCGCCCGGCAGACCGCATCACCAAGGTGATGAACTGCCGCTACGATCCGGACGCTACGGCGCCGCGCTGGGAGGCTTTCCTGGAACGGTTCCTGCCCGATCCGGCCGTCCGGCACTTCGTGCAGACCTACTACGGGTACGGCCTCACGGGCCTCACGTCGGCGCAGGTGTTCCTGTTCCACTACGGCTCCGGCGCCAACGGCAAGTCGACCTTCATCGAGGCGCTGCGGCGGCTGATGGGCGACTACGCCCGCGTTCTCCAGGCCGAGGCGGTGACGGGCGAACACATGGCGCGCTCCGGCGCCGCCTCGCCGGAGTTCGCCCGCCTCGGCGGTGCACGCTTCGTGCAGGTGAGCGAGCTGCCCAAGGGGGCGCCGCTCAAGGAAGAGACGATCAAGCTGATGACGGGCGGCGAACCGATGACGGTGCGCTACCTGATGAAGGACCCCTTCGAGCTCATCCCCGAGTTCAAGGCGTCCCTCACGGGCAACAACAAGCCGCAGGCGACAGGTTCGGACTACGCCGTGTTCCGGCGCCTGCGCCTCGTCCACTGGAGCGTCAGGATCGAGGAGTGCGAGCGTCGGCCCATGGTCGAGGTGCTCGCCGAGTTCGAGGCCGAGGCGGCGGGCATCCTCAACTGGCTCATCGCCGGGCTCCTCCGGTACCGTTCGGAAGGCCTTCGCGCGCCTGGCGCCGTGGTGGACGCGACTGAGGACTACCGCTCCGACATGGACCCGGTGGGCGAGTTCATCCACGAGTGCGTCCAGCACTATGACGGCGCGACGGTAGGCGCGCGGCAGATGTACGAAGCCTATATCTTGTGGTGCGAGGCGAACGCCATGCGCCCCTACTCCGAGAAGCGGTTCGCCTCTGAGGCGACAGCGGCGGGCCTTATTCGCAGCAGAGAGCGTATTCGTAAGTATAAAAATGTTCGCCTCGGCGACGTACCGCTGAAATCCGAAGAATTGAACTACGGCCCCGAGGGTGGGGCGTATCAGCCTGCGGGGCACAAGATGTAGTACCTGCGAGGCAAAAGCCCTCCTGCGAGGGTTGCGAGGGTTGTGCGAGGGTTGAGCACAACCCTCGCAGGCGAATTCCGATTTTGACATCAACGACTTACCGGAGAGGTGCGAGGGTTGCGAGGGTTTCGCGCGCGCTACGCGTGAGGGGGGCTTGGGGAAATGCCCTCCAGGGTCGGCTTCAGCAATCGACTCACACGTAGCGCGAGGACTAACCCTCGCAACCCTCGCAGAGGGGTCTGTAAAACATTGAAACGTATGAGAAAAAATCGCTGCGAGGGTTGTCGCCAACCCTCGCACAACCCTCGCAACCCTCGCAAACTTCAGCGTAGCCGGGAGGTTTTGCGACGAGCGGTGATTTTTGCTATCGGATCGGCCGACCGCCACCGACGAGACGACGGCCCGTTTCGCGACGAGGTGCCGGCATGAGCCGCATGCACCGAACCCCCCTCGGCCCCTGCGGTCGGCTGGCCCGCACCGACACGGGCTCGGGTATCGCGGCGAGGACGCCGTGCCGATGCCTGGCAGGCTTCAAGCGAGGCGGCACCGCGGATAGCCCAGCCAAGCCCGCACGGGCCTCCTGGCCAGCCGGAGAGCCAGCGTGATGCCAGAGCGACGCGAGGACATCCTGGCGCGGATCGTGGCCCGCATCCTCGTCGAGCCCGGGGGCTATGAGACGCCGTGCTGGATCTGGCAGGGCCCGACGTCCGGCGATGGCCGGGGCGGCGGCTACGCCCGCATGTGGCTCGACGGGCAGACCGTGGCCGTCCACCGCGTCGTCTACACTCACTTTCACGGCTACGTGCCCGGCCGCCGGCAGATCGACCACAAGTGCCGCAACCGCATGTGCCTCAACCCGAGCTAACTCGAGATGACCACCAATCGCGAGAACCAACGACGCCGCGACCTGGCGCGCCGGCATCAGCACGGGGCCCTTTCCGGCCGAGGTGCCCCAATGGTGGTCCAAACCGGAGCAAGAGGCCTGCAGGCGCGATGAGAAAGCCGACACGCGCCAAGCGAGCACCGATGACGTTTGCCGACATCCCTCCGGCGCAGGCGGCACGTGCGGTCTCCGTGGTGGTCGAAAGCCCCTACGGCAATGGGTCAGAGCGGGTGAGCATGGTCGACCCGATCGTCGCCATGGCCCGCCAGGGGCGCCTCACCGATCGCGAGGTCGCGGCGGCCGACCGCTACCGGAGGGCGTTTGACGCCGTGTACGCCGGAGGCTGCTCGGCGATCGCTCTCGATCCTATCGACGGCCGACGGGGCAAATTTGTCAGCGATCGCAAGCTGCGCGGCGCGCGCGATCTTCAGACCGCCAGCGCCATCCTGGGACCGCTTGAACGGTATTTGCTGTTATTGTTGGGGGATGGTGCAACGCTCGAGGACCTTGGAAAGGGTCTGGGCGAGAAGAATGCTCGATCGGCAAAAGCGGCTGGCTCGGCCATTGTGCGCGCCGCGCTCAGCACGTTGGCAGACGCTTGGATGTAAACAACCCGACCCTTAGGGCAGCATTTAGGCGTGTAACTCACGGGCCAGTAAATGATCAATTGAGATTTTTGAATTTTTCATGGGGGAATCCAATACTAGGAAAAACCGCATACACACGATTAAGGAACCCGCCCCATAAAATTTTCCCAAAGCTCTCCAAGGGCACTTCTGGATCGCGTTTAATTCGAGTTTTAGCAAAATAGCGCTGCACCCAGAACGCCACCAAATCAGAACATTCTAGTTCAACACAGTTATTTTTTTCAGTTTGAGATGGAAGACCGACCATCTTTCCGCGCGAGACATAATGAAATGCAAGGCTATAGTGTAGTCCTCGCCCAATTTTCTCGGTCATGTAGTCCATAAATTTATCGTCGTCCCTCCTTTCAACTTGTTCTAATATGAATCTAGGGGAGAAACCTTGCCTAGTTAGTATATCTGTAGATGACATAATGGCTGATGAAATCAGACGTTCTCGAACTGCGTCCATGCATTCATGCTGACTCTGATTCGGAAGCCGCGCTGTAGAAGGTGCGGCGGCAACGAAGATAAACCGATTTTTTGCAACGCCACCTATCGCGCAAGCCAAACGCGCTTGTTGGGCATCAACTTCATGTCCAGACAAGGAAACACCATATTTTTGTCGCCAACGCGACCCTCTCATCTCTGCCGCGTGAAGAAACCACATCTCCGGATCCACTAATGGCCGGATAGTCGATTTAATGTCGGAAATTTCTTTGCAAATTTGTTGTTTTCCTTCCGGGAGGAGGCTAAAGAAGCAATAAAAATACGCCAATTCTGTTTTATTTTCATTCCAATGGTAGGATTCATCGCCATATAGATCTACAGTTCCCATATTTTTTGCACTCGAAGGAAATGTAAAATCTGCATAAAATCCACACTCGGGGCACTTAATTGGTATCTTTTGCAAAACAAATTGATATCCATCTGCACTTTCAATAGGACTGAATTCAAATGGCATTTTATCCCGCCATGGCGGTTTAAATTTGTGTCCATTTTGGCAAGCTATATTTAGATTTTTGGCGTCAGTTGGGCACAATAGAACTGGATCAGGCAAATCGGTAAATTTTATCGGTCGAAGTTTTTTTTGATTGCCCGGGTATTTTGGCACGATTCGCTTTTTCATATTCCATTTTCCCGTTTTATTAGAATTTACAAGACTTTATTGATTCGCGAAAATGCCAGAATATTAGACTGGCGCAAGAGTTTACACAGGCTCCCCAAACAAAGGCAGACCCATTGACAGGGTGCACGTCTCCAGGCAACTTATCCGCAATGTCGCAATTTGCGTCTGACAGAGGGTCGCTCAGCAGCGGCCCTTTTTCGTTTCTGGGGCCGCTCATGCTCCTCCTCTCAAGCAACACCAAGGACGTCAGCCGCGAGCTTGGCCGGCTCGTACGCGAGCAGATGCCGTTCGCGACGGCGCTCGCCCTGACGGAGACGGCACGGGACATCGAGACGAACGTGAACAAGCGGATTGGCCGGGCGTTCGATCGCCCGACCCCGTTCACCAAGCGCGCGGTGTACGTGCAGCGCGCCACCAAGGCGCAGCTCGTCGCAACGATGGGGATCAAGGACAAGCAGGCCGAGTATCTCGGGATCCAGGAGACTGGCGGCGAGCGTCTGCCGGAGCGCCGTGCGCTGGTCCTGCCGAGCCAGGCGCGGGTCAACCAGTACGGCAACATCCCGCGCAAGGCGGTGGCGCGAGCGCTCAGCCGACCGGACACGTTCTCGGGCAAGGTTGGCGGTGTCGCCGGTGTCTGGCAGCGGACGAAGGCGGGCCGCAAAGGTAAGCGGTCGGCCAAGCGGCTCTACGCCTACGAGGCCAAAGCGCGATACCAGCCGCGCTTCGGCTTCCTGGACACCGCCGCCAAGACCGCCGAGGCGCGGTTTCCGACGCAGTTCTGGCGGGCGCTGGCCCGCGCCATCTCGACCGCGAAGTGACCCTCGGTGCCAGACCGCCGTGGGTCCTTCCAGCGTCAATCCGATCTGCGGGTCGTTCGCACCGCGGAATCTCGCCAGTTGAAGAGCGAACCGAAGCCTAAACGTTTAGGGCTTGAGGGACTTTAGCCATTCCAATGTCGACCTTGATGACGAACGCCGATTTCGCGCGGGCGGTCGGCGTTACCCCTGGGCGCGTGTCGCAGTGGAAGGCGGAGGGCAAGATCACGCCGGCGGCGCTGATCGACCAGGATGGGCGGACGATGATCGACGCGGAGCGTGCCTGCGAGGATCTCGGCCGGCGCCTCGACCTTTCGCAGATGAGCGGCAACGGGGCGACGACGCGGCTCGCCGGGTTGTTCGAGGCCGAGCCGCAGGAGGAGCGTGGGTCGGGTCCGCTGGTCATCACGCCTGGCAGCGAGCTGGCAGTCGCCGAACGGTACCAGCAGGAGAAGCTGCGCGAGATCGAGTTCCGCAATCGTGCGGCGGCGAAGCGCGAGGCCGAAGAGGCGGGCGTCTATGTGCGCACCATCCACCATCAGCAGGCGGTCGCGCGCGTGACGGGACTCATCCTGCGTGAGTTCGAGACGGCGGTGCCGGAGATGGCCTCTGCCCTGGCGGGGCGCTTTGAGCTGCAGATCAAGGACGTCACCCGCGAACTCTCCGGGCAGCTGCGCCAGGTACGCGGCAAGGTCGAGCGGGAGCTCCGGCGGGTCGCCGAGGGCGAGAAGGAGCTCACCGCCGATGAGATCCTGTCAGGCGAAGAACCCGTACAGGGCGAAGCATGATGCAGGTCGAGATCGCCAACGCGTGGAAGGTGGCGCTGCTCTCGGCCGCGGCCGTCATCGCCCCGCCGCCGCCGGTGGACTATGAGGCCTGGGCGATCGACAACCTCACCTTCTCCGAGCGCGAGTCGCAGATGCCCGGGCGCTACAACCCGGAGCTCTTTCCGTTCTTCGCTGGCATCTTTCATGCGCTCTCGCCGGAGGACCCCTGCCGCATCGTGTCGTGGGCGAAGGGCGCGCAGCTCGGCGGCACGGCGCTCGCGACGATCTTCACCCTCGGCTCGCTCGCGATGGACCCGTGCGACTTCCTCTTCGTCCACCCGACCGAGGACAACGCCAAGCGCTGGTCGCGGCTCAAGCTCGCGCCGATGATGCGGTCCACACCGGTGATCGACCGCGCCTTCCCCCAGCGCACCCGCGACGGGGCGGACGCGGTGCTCTTCAAGGAGCGCGCCGACGGCCGCGGGTCGATCCTGATCTCCGGTGCGAGCTCGCCCTCCTCGCTGTCCCAGGTCTCGATGCGGCGCCAGGTGCAGGACGACCTTTCCAAATGGGAGCACGACCCCAAGGCAGGCGATCCGGAGAATCTCGCCGACAGCCGCAGCCAGGCCTACGAGACGGCAAAAATCTTCAAGATCTCGACGCCGCTGATCGAGCCGGGCTGCAAGATCACACGCGCCTTCAAGGCCGGGACGCAGGAGCAGTTCCACGTCCCCTGCCCCCACTGCGATCACGCCCACGTCCTCGAATGGGACAACATGCTGACCAACCTCGACGAGGACCGCCCCGAGGACGCGCACTTCTCGTGCCCCTCCTGTGGCGGCGTCATCGAAGAGCATCACCGCATGGAGATGAACCGGCGGGGCCGCTGGGTGGCCGCGAACCCGGCGATGGCAACCTATCACCGCTCGTTCCAGCTCTGGTCCGCCTACTCGCCGCTGATGAGCTGGGAGCGCATCGCGCGCAAGTGGCTCGAGGCGCGCGGCGACGCGGCGTCCGAGCAGGTGTTCCTCAACGACGTTGTCGGCCGGGCCTACGATGCAGGCGGCTCGGCGCCCGATCATGCCGGGCTGATGGAGCGAGCGGCGAAGTCGGAGCGGCCGCGCGGCACGGTGCCGGCCGGCTTCGTGGTGCTGACGATGGGGATCGACTGCCAGGCCGACCGCGTCGAGTGGCAGGTGATCGGCTGGGACCGGCGCCGCCGGCGCGCCGTGGTCGATCACGGCGTCGTCGACCGGCACATCGGCGACCAGGGCGGCTGGCCGCGGCTCGACGCGCTCGTCTCCGGCGAGTGGCGCACCGAATGGGGCGGCCGGCTCGGGCTCGACCGCGTCGCGATCGACGGCAACGCCTACACCGAGGAGGTGTGGGCCTGGGCCCGGCGGCATCCGATCTCTCGAGTGATCATGGTGCGCGGCGGCAACCAGGATAACGCGCCGCTGCTGGCCAAGGTCAAGCGCGAGCGCACCTCAACAGGCAAGCTCCGGCCTTATGTGGGGCGCTTCTACACCTTCAACGCGTCCGTTCTGAAGATGCGCCTCTATCGCAACCTCAAGAAGGACGACGAGGGCGAGCCTGGCGCGGTGCTGTTCCCGCGCGGCCTCGAGGAGGACTACTTCCTGCAGCTCACCTCGGAGCGGCGCAAGGAGATCCGCAACCGCCAGGGCTACACGGTCCACCAGTGGGTGAAGGACCCCAAGCTCGCCAACGAGATGCTCGACACGATGCTGCAAGCCGAGGTCGCCACGATCCGCCATCGCGTGTTCGAGCTCAACGAGACCGAGTGGGACGCGCTCGAGACGGCACGCGGCGGGGCGGTGGCGGACGAAGCCCAGCTCGACCTCGAGGACCTGGCGCCTGCACCCGCACCGTCGCCGCAACTGACAACGACGGCAGAGCACGCCAAGCCTGCACCGGCGGAGGCGAAGGCCAAGCCGCAGTTAGCGCGCACCGCCTGGCTGAAGCGCGGAGAGAAGTGGATCTGATGCCCGGTATTACGTTGCAGACGGCCGAGGAGCGGCTCGAGCTGTGGCTCGCGGCCGACGCGGCGGTGGCCGCCGGCCAGAGCTACACCATCACGACGGCAACGGGCTCGCGGTCGCTGACCCGTGCCGACGTCGCCGAGATCCGCAAGCAGGTCGATTATTGGAATGGTTGGGTGCGCCAGCTGGCGAGCGGCACGTCGCGCACCCGCTACGCAGTGTTCGAGCGCCGGTGATGCCGATGAACCTTGTCGATCGCGCTGTCGCCCTGGTGAGCCCGGAACGTGCGCTCGCGCGCCAGCGATCACGCGCAGCGCTGGCGGTGATGGAGCGCTACGAGGCGGCACGTGCCAACCGGCGCACGCGCGGCTGGGTGACGCCGTCGACGGACGCGACCACGGTGACGCGCGGCGACCTTCATCGCCTGCGCGATGTCAGCCGCGACCTGGTGCGCAACAACGCCTGGGCGCAGCGCGGCGTCAGCGTGGTCGCGAACAACACGATCGGCGCCGGCATCATCCCCCAAGTGCGCCAGGGCGACGGCGAGCCGCATGAGGAGCTCGAAGCGCTCGCCCGCGCCTGGGCCGACACGACGGACTGTGACGCCGACGGCCGCCACGACCTCTACGGTCTGCAGCTGCAGGCGGTGCGCTGCATTGTTGAGTCGGGCGAGGTCCTCATCCGCCGGCGCTGGCGTCGCGGCGCCGATGGCCTCGCCCTGCCGATGCAGCTTCAGGTTCTCGAGCCCGACCACCTCGATCAGTCGGCCGACGGCACCGCCACCGGCACACGCAACGCGACCATCCAGGGTATCGAGTTCGACGCGATCGGCCGCCGCGTCGCCTACTGGGTCTACGATGTGCACCCCGGCGCGCGAAGCCGGTACGCCTCGAGCCGGCGCATCCCCGCCTCGGAGATCATCCACGTCTACCGTATGGACCGGCCCGGCCAGGTGCGCGGCGTGCCCTGGCTCGCCCCCATCGCGCTGCGCCTTAACGACTTCCGGGACTACGAGGACGCACAGCTCGTCCGCCAGAAGATCGCCGCCTGTTATGCGGCCTTCGTCCACATGCCTATCGACGTCGAGGCCATCACGGACAGCGCCGCCGGTGCGAACCTCGGCGGCGAGGACATCGCGCTGCAGCAGTCCTTCGAGCCCGGCATGATCGAGCGCCTGCCCCCCGGCTGGCAGGTGCAGATCGCCAACCCGCCCAAGGTCGACGGTTATGCCGACTATACGGCCGTAACGCTGCGAGCGATCGCCGCCGGCCTCGGCGTCTCCTACGAGGCGCTGTCAGGCGACCTCAGCCAGGTGAACTTCTCCTCGGCCCGGATGGGCTGGCTGGAGTTCCAGCGCAACATCGACGTGTGGCGCTGGGGCATGCTGGCACCGACGCTGCTCAACCGGCTTGGTGCCTGGTTCCTCGAAGCGTCCTCGCAGGTGCTCGGCCCCGCGGCCGACGATGCCCACGTCGTCTGGACCCCGCCGCGGCGCGAGATGGTGAACCCGGCGGACGAGGTCCCTGCCCTCGTCGACATGATCCGCGCCGGCTTCACCAGCCGCAGCGAGGTGATCCGTTCCTACGGCTACGACCCCACGACCGTGATGGACGAGATCGAGGCCGACACGAAGGACGAGACCCGGCGCGGTCTCTCCTTCGAGACGAGCGTCGGCGGACGCGCCTCGGCGCCGGCCACACCGACGCCGGCGCAAGAGCCGGGCTCCGAGCCTGAGCCCAGGCCTGACGGCGACGACACCGAGTAGCAATCGGAACACGACATGGCAGACGAACGAACGACGTCCCTGATGGTGGGCGGCGAGCTGATGCTCTATGGCGACGTCGGCGGCGACTTCTTCGAGGGCGGTTTCACCGCCGCCGATGTCCGCCGCGCGCTCGCCGGCGTCCGGGGCGATCTCACGGTCCGGCTCAACTCCGGCGGCGGCCTCGCCTTTGACGGGCGCGCCATCTACAACGCGCTGCGCGAGCACGACGGCACGATCGCCGTCGTCGTCGACGGCATTGCCGCCTCGGCCGCCTCGATCATCGCGATGGCGGGCGAGACGATCGCCTTGGCCAGCGGCGCGATGATGATGATCCACGATCCGTCGGCCCTCACGGTCGGCACCGCGGCCGCCCATCAGCGCACCGCGCGCGTCCTCGACAGCATCGCCGCCAGCGCCGCCGCGATCTACGCGCGGCGCTCGCACCAGCCGCTCGAGACGATCCGCGGTCTGATGACGGCCGAGACCTGGTTCACGGCCGAGGAAGCCGTCGGCGCCGGCTTCGCCGACGAGGCCCTCGAGATCGAGGCGCAGCCCGCAATGCGCTTCGACTACGACCTTTATCTGCACGCGCCGGAGCACCTGGCGCGTCCCGATCCCGCGCGGCTCGGCGCAGCGCGCAAAAAACTGGCCGCTGCCCACGAGCGGTCCTTGGCCCAGGGCGCCGCCGGCGCCGTGTCGGCGGTGATGGGCGCCGCCTTCCATCAGGAGGAGTCCGATATGGACGAGGAATCCGAGACCGTCGCGACGGACGTCGTCGAGACCGCGCCACCCCCAGCCCGCGAGGCAGCGCGCGAGCCGGTTCGCGAGGCCGCCCATGATCCCAGTGCCGACGCACGCGCCGCGGCCGCAGGCGAGCGCAGCCGCATCAAAGCGATCATGTCGATGTGCGAGCGCCACAATGTCGGCGCCGAGCTCCGCGAGCGCCTGGTCGCCGGCGGCAGCTCGCTGGCGGCGGCACGCGAAGCCGTGCTCGATCACCTCGCAACCGAATCCGACCGCACCGCGCCGAGATCACACGTGCGCGTCGGTGACGACGAGGCGGATCGCTTCCGCATGGGCGCCGAGCGTGC
This sequence comes from Alphaproteobacteria bacterium, assembly GCA_030431335.1. Lineage (GTDB taxonomy): Bacteria > Pseudomonadota > Alphaproteobacteria > Rhizobiales > Amorphaceae > Acuticoccus. The sequence goes on along the minus strand of JAUIJH010000021.1, from coordinate 22,114 downwards.
GCTCGCGGCGAAGTCCGGCCTCGAGGGCGGCGAGCGCAACGAGTTCTCCGGCCTGACGCTGGCCGAGCTCGCCCGCGAATCGCTCGCCCGGGCGAACGTGTCCACGCGTGGCATGGACCGCCTCAGCATGGTCGGCCGGGCCTTCCTGCCGCGCATGTCGAGCGCCGGCTACCACACCACCTCCGATTTCGCGGCGCTCCTGGAAAACACCGCCAACAAGTCGCTGCTGCGCGGCTACCAGGAGACCGAGGAGACCTGGCAGAGGTTCGCGCGGCCCGGCTTCGCTTCGGACTTCAAGCCGATGAAGCGCGTCGGTCTCAACGCTTTTCCGAGCCTCCAGCAGATCCCCGAACACGGCGAGTACCACTACGGCTCGATCGGCGAGCGCTACGGCATCATCAAGGTCGACAAGTTCGGCCTGATGTTCGGCATCTCGCGCGAGGCGATCATCAACGACGACCTCTCCGAGTTCACCCGCGTGCCGGAGATGATGGGCCGCGCCGCGCAGCGCACCGTCGGCGACGTGGTGTATGCGCTCATCACCACCAACCCCGTCTTCGTCGACGGCATCGCGATGTTCCATGCCGACCATGGCAACCTCGCCGACACCCCCGCCGCGCCGACCATGGTGTCGCTCGACACGGCGCGCTCGGCGATGGCGCTGCAGCGCGACCCGTCGGGCAATGCGGTCCTCAACATCCGGCCCTCGGTCGCCCTGGTGCCGGTGGCGCTCTACGGCACCTTCCGGGCGCTGATCGACGCCGAGTTCGACCCATCGAAGACGCAGCGCGCGCCGAACATCGTCCGGAGCATGGTGCGCGATGTCGTCGCCGACGCCCGTCTAGACACCGCCAGCACCACGGCCTGGTACCTGATGGCCGACCCCGCGATGCACGACACGATCGAGGTCGCCTTCCTCGACGGCCGCCAAGAGCCGTTCCTCGAGATGAAGGACGGCTGGACCGTCGACGGCGTCGAATACAAGGTCCGCCACGAGTTCGGCGCCGCGCCGCTCGATACCGTCGGCATGTTCAAGAACGCCGGCCAGTAACGCCCCCAACAACATCGGCGAGACGAGCCATCCTGCCGTGCCCTCACGGCGGGCCGCTTCGATCTGCGCCTGACGGAAGCAATCTCCATGACCAAAAACTTCCTCAATTCCGGCGAATCCATCGGCGTCACGGCCCCGGCGGGCGGCGTCGGGAGCGGCGACGGCGTCCTCGTCGGGTCCCTCTTCGGCATCGCGATGTTCGCCGCCGACGCCGGCCAGACGGTCGTCATCAAGACGACCGGCGTCTACATGCTGCCGAAGGCGACTGGCGCGGTCGCCGCCGGCGCCAAGATTTTTTGGGACGACAGCGCCGGTAACGTCACGACGACCGCCACCGACAACCACCTGATCGGCGCCGCCGTGACCGCCCAGGAAAGCGGCGATCCGACGGTCCAGGTGCGCCTCAACGGCATCACCATCTGATGCCGATCGAGGAGGCTGGCGATCGGGCGGCGATGATCGCCGACTGGGGCGTGCCGGTGACCTACACGCCGGCCGGCGGCGCACTGCTCGCGCTGACGGCGATAGCCGACGCCGGCTTCCTCGAGCCAGCCGAACGGCTCGGCACCGGCGTCGCCGCCCGAGGTCTCGCGATCACGATGCAGAGCGCCGACCTGCCAGCCGGCGCCGGCTACGGCGACACCGTCGTCCTCGAGTCGATCTCCTACCGCGTCACCGAGATCCACCCGGACGGCACCGGCATCTCGCACGTTTTCCTGGAGCACCTCTGATGCACATCCGCCAGCGGATCCGCGAGGCGGCGGAGGCGCGCCTCACCGGCCTCGCGACGACAGGCCCGCGCGTCTTCAAGCACTATTACGCGCTCGGCGAAGGCGACTATCCGGCGCTGCGCATCACCACCTGGAACGAGGCCTCCACCCGATATGGCGATGCCGAATGCGGCGGCCTGGTGCGCTCCATCGACCTCCTCGTCGAGGCGTGGGCGGCGGGCGGCGACGAACTCGAGGACGCGCTCGATCAGATCGCCGCCGAGGTGGAGGTCGCCATCGACCACGACGACAGCTTCGGCGGCCTCGCCACCGACACCGTGCTGCACAACACCGAGAAGGCGGTCGACGTCGCCGGCGATCGCCGTGTCGGCCGCCTCCTCATGACGTTCACCGTCCGAGCCCAGACGGCGACGGGCGATCCTACAACTGCCTTATAAAAAGGAACCGGCGATGGCCCTGCCCGATACGGCAAAATGGTCCGACCTCATCATCAGCCTCGGCGACGGCGCGACGCCGACCGAGGCGTTCACAGCGTCCTGCCTCCTGCGCACCGACAAGGGCATCTCGTTCACCACGAGCTCGAGCGAGACGCCGGTGTTCGACTGCACCGACGCAGCCGCCGCAGCCTGGATGGAGCGCGAGGGCACGGGTCTCTCCGCCACCATCTCCGGCACAGGCAAGCTCGACCTCCACGAGTTCGACGACTGGCGCGAGTGGCTGCTGTCGATGAGCCGCAAGACGATCCGCGTTGAGTACGCCGTCTCGGCTGCGCGCAACGGCGGCCACTACGAGGGGCCATTCCTGCTGACGACATTCGAGACGCGCGGCAACGTCGAGGACCAGGGCGGCATGCTGGTCGCAACGGTCGAGCTGCAGTCCGCGAGCAAGATCACCTGGACGGACGCCGCCTCGTGATGGAGCCAACCTGGAACGGGCGCGTGATGCTGACGTGGGCAGGTGAGGAGCGCGCCTTCCGCCTCGGCATCGGTGAGATCCGCGCGCTCGAAGCGGAGTGCGGCTGCGGATATCTCGAGATCTGGCGGCGCCTCTCGAATGAGACCTGCAGCATCGACATGGTCGCCAAGGTGATCCGCTACGGCCTCGAGGGCGAAGGCCTCGAGGCCAGCGAGGCCGGGCGCCTCGTATCCCGTTATGTCCTGCGTCCGCCGTTCGCCGAGAACTGGGAGACGGCGCAGGTGATCTATGGCGCGGCCCTCTACCTCCCCGAGGATCTCGTCGCGGGAAAACATCAGGGCGGCGGGGCGACGGCGAGCGCCTCCCCGTCGCCCGCATGATCGCGAACGGCGTGGTGATGGGGCTGAAGCCGGCCGAGATCGCGGCGATGTCGCTCGCCGAGTGGATTGCCGTCGCGGAAGGCTGGCAGGAGGCGCATGGCAAGCCGCCGGCGCCCTCCGACGAGGAGTTCCGCGAGATGATTCTAAAGCGGAAGGGCCGGTAGAATGACAGCAGCGACCCGCCGCGAGCTGCTCTATGCGATCCGCGCCGAGGATGCGCAGTTCCGCCAGCGGATGGGTCAGGTGAATGCGACGTTCTCGCGGACGGAGCGCGCTGCCGAGCGGGCGTTCAAGGACATCCAGCAGTCGGCCGAACGTGCGGCGCGCCGGATGCGCACCGACTTCGACCAGGCGAACGGGCACGTCGCGGCGCGGTTCGGCCAGCTGCGCAACACGCTGCGCTCGAGCCTCGCCGGCTTCGGCGTGGGTGCTGGCGCGGGCCTCTTCGCCGGCTTCTCCGCCGGCTCCTTCATCAGCGAGATCAACCAGGCCGCCTCCTCGATCGCCGACATGAATGCCGAGGCCGAGCGGGCCGGCCTGACCTTCGAGGCGTTCCAGGAGCTCAAGTTCGCATTCGGTCGCGAGCGCGTGAACATCGACGCCCTCACCGACGGGTTCAAGGAGCTGCAGCTCCGCGCCGATGAGTTCATCACGACCGGCAAAGGCCCGGCGGCGGAGTCCTTCACCCGCCTCGGCTACAACGCGGCGCAGCTAAAGGAGATGCTCAAGGACGTACCCGAGCTGCTCTTCGACATCATCGATCGCGCCCAAGAGCTTGACCGGGCGGGGCAGATCCGCGTGTTCGACGAGCTCCTCGGCGGGACGGGCGGCGAGCAGTTCGTCCAGCTCCTCGACGCCGGCAGCGAGAAGCTGCGCGAGAGCGTCGCGGCGGCGCACCGGCTCGGCGCCGTGATGTCCGACGAAGTGGCGGCCAAGGCGATCGAGGTCGACCGCGAGTTCCAGGCGATCGCGGCCGTCGTCGAGACGCGGCTCAAACAGGGCCTTGTCGACGTCGCCTCGCAGACGCTCGCCATCGCACACAACATCCAGTCCTGGGTGACAGCGGCGGAGAACTTCCTCGCAAGGATCGGCAACAGCGAGGGTTTTGCCAAGCTCAATCGCATCCTCGCGCGCCAGGGGCTCATGAACATCCCGGCCGGGATGACGATCCTAGACCCGAACCTGCGGGACGCCCTCGGCGACGCGCTGGACGAGCAGCGAAGCAAGGTGGCCGAGCTGCAGGCGCGGCTCGCCGAGGCCGACGAGCTCGCCGGCCTGCCAGAGAGCGAGATGGGCATCACAGGCCTCCGCGTCGCCAAGGAGACGGCAGCCGCCTTGCACGAGGAGCTCGCGCAGGCGAACGCCGCGCTCGCAGCGATGGAGGCCTCGCTCGGCCAGATCCCGTCGATCACGATCACGCCTCCGTCCGCGCCAAGTGCGGCGGCGCCGCTCGCCAATGTCGCCGGGCTCAACTCGGCGTTCGAGAGCTCGCTGTCGGCGCTGGCCGCCGCGGCGCGCGAGGCCGGCCACGAGATCAAGGTGAACTCCGGCTTCCGCACAATCGAGCGCCAGGCCGAGCTCTTCGCCGCAGCGGTGCGGAAGTACGGCAGCGAAGCGGAGGCGCGACGCTGGGTGGCGCCGCCGGGCCGCTCCAATCACAACGTGGGCCTCGCCGCCGATCTCGGCTTTGGGAGCGACGCGGCGCGCCAGTGGGTGCACGACAATGCGGCGCAGTTCGGTCTGCAGTTCCCGCTGTCGAACGAAGACTGGCACATCGAGTCGATGGGCCCCGACGGCGGACGCGTGCGCGGCGCTAATGCACTACCGGTTCCCGCCGATCGCCGCGACCTCACGGCAAAAGCCGACCAGGAACGGCTCGAGCTCTTAAAACAGCAGAACGCCGAGCGCGAGCGGCAGCAGACCGCGATCGACGCCGTGAACGAATCGCTCGCGGCTCAGCTCGAGATGGCGGGGCTCGAGAACGAGTTCCTCGAGACCGGCAAGCTCTCGCTCGAGGAGGTGAACGCGGCGCTCAACGAAGAGCAGCTCGTCCGGGAAAAACTCAACCAGCTGCGCGCTGCCGGAGTCGACGTCACAGCCGAGATGGAAGCCGCGATCCGCGCCGAGGTGGCGGCCGTGTTCGATCTCAAGGCGGCGAACGAGGACCTCGCGGCCTCGCAGCAGCGGGTCGCCGAGCGCGCCTCGGAGATAGGCCAGGCGTTCCAGGCGGTCGGCCAGCCGATCGCCGACACCTTCCTCGACATCATCTCCGGCGCCGGCAACGCCGAGGACGCGATCAAGTCGCTCATCAAGCAGCTCGCGAGCCTGCTGATCCAGGGCGCACTGTTCGGCTCGGGGCCGCTGGGCAAGCTGTTCGGCGGCGGGATTTTTGGAAGCCTCTTCAAGTTCGCCGAGGGCGGCCCGGTGCGGCTCGCGGCCGGCGGCGCGGTGCGCGGTCCGGGCGGGCCGAAGTCCGATGCGATCCCGGCGATGCTGAGCGACGGCGAGTTCGTGGTGAATGCGCGCGCGACCCGGCGCTATGGCGGCCTCCTTGCCGCGATCAACGCAGGGCGCGTACCCGCCTTCGCCGAGGGCGGCATTGCGACGCCGGCGCGCCTCCTCGGCGGCGCGGCGCTGACGCCGGTTGCCGTCGGCGGCGGTGGCGGCCGGATCGAGATCGTGTCGCGGTTCGATGCCGATGGCGGGTTCCAGACGGCGGTGGAGCGCGCCTCGCGTCCGGTGGCGTTGCGCGAGAGCAGCCGCGCCGTGCGGGCCGGGCTCGACCAGTACGACCGCAACCTCGACCGCACCATCCTCGGCAAGGTCGACACAGCGCGGGAGAAGTATTGATGAACTTCCCCGCGACGGTGAAGGCGCAACTCGCCGGCGAGCGGGTGCGGGTCGACGCCCTCGTCGAGTTCGCCTTCGCGTCGGGCACGATCCGGCTCTGGAACGGGTTCGGCGAGCTCCCGACGCTGGACGGCAAGACCTGGCAAGGCCTCGGCAACATGGGCCGGATCGACGGGCTCGAGCAGTCGATCAACGGCACCGCGCCGACGCAGACTTTTGTCCTTTCCGGCGTCGACCCCACCTTCGCCGCGATCGCCAAAGGCGAGGCGGCCGAGTACTACCGCCGGCCCGTCACGGTGTTCCTGCAGTTCTTCGGCGACGACTGGCAACCGCTCGACAACCCGTTCGCGATCAGCCTGCGCCACATGGAGCGCATCAAGGCCAAGCGCACCCAGACCGAAGAGGGTTTTGAATACACCATCTCGCTGACGGCCGAGACGCCCTTCACGACACGGCGCCGGCCGCCCTTTTCCTACTGGACCGACCGCGACCAGCAGCTGCGCTACCCCGGCGACCGCGGCCTCGAAGAGGTGGCAGGGATCGATGGGAAAGAGATCACCTTCCCCGACTACTGAGGCCGGAGCCGGCGCGGTGCCCCGCGAAGTCGTTGCGACCTTCCTTGCGCGCCTTGCGGCCGAGCCGTTCGCCTTCGGCCGGCTCGATTGCTGCCTGGCGCTTGCGGACTGGTGGGCGTTTGCACGCGGCGTCGATCCGGCGGCGCACCTGCGCGGGACCTATGACGATGAAGCCTCCTGCGAGCAGGTCCTCGCCGCCGGCGGCGGTCTCCTCGAGGTGGTTCGGGGTATCGCCGCCGGTGCCGGCGCCCTCCCAACCGATAAGCCCGTGCCCGGCTGCGCGGCGGTCGTCGCCTTCAATGGGCGGCACTGGGGCGCGATCATGACGCCCGGCGGGCGGTGGGCGATCAAGCTCGGCGATGGGCTCTGCGCGCTGCGTTCGTGCTGCGTCGTCCAAGCCTGGACGGTCTGACGTGGGCTTTCTACTCGCACCGCTCGTGGCCGCGATCGGCATCCCTGGCCTGACCGCGGTCGGCGGCGGGCTCACGTTCCTCGGCAAGATCCTCGTCGCCGGCCTCGGCATCGCGCTGTCGATCGGCGCCGAGCTCCTGCTCGGCAGCGCGCAGAAGCGCCCCAAGCCGCAGGACGTCAAGACCGTCGTCCGCTCGTCCGTGGCACCGCGCGTGCGCCTCTACGGTCGCGGCCGCCTCGGCGGGGCGCTCGCCTTCATCCACAGCCACGAGGGCGATCTCTACCAGGTGGTGATGTTCTGCGAAGGTTTCGACGAGGTCGAGGGGTTTGTCGTCGACGACCGCACTGTAAACCTCAACGGCGGCGGCTGGGTCACGACCGATCCCTACAATGGCGACAGCGTGCGCATCCTCGTCCGCCTCGGCCGGCCGAACCAGAACGCCGTCAACCAGCTGGTCTCGGCGCTTCCCTCTATCTGGACCTCCGATCACCGGCTGCGCGGCATCGCCTATGCCGTCGTCATCGCCCAGGCGGTCGATCAGGAGCGCTTCTCCAAGGTCTATCCGAACAAGTGGCCGGTGCTGAACGTCATCGCGCGCGGGGCTTCGGGGATCGTCGATCCGCGCAACGGCTCCAGCGGCTGGAGCCAGAACTTGGCGCTCATGCTGCGCGACTATCTCGTCCATCCCGACGGCGCGCGCATTCCCGCCTCGCTCGTCGACAACGACCTGTTCGCCGCCGCGGCCGATGTCTGCGACGAGAATGTGCCGATCAAGGCGGGCGGCACGATCAAGCGCTACCACGGCGCGCTCGTCTACAAGTTCGACGAGGAGCCGCGCGACGTTATCGAGCGCTTCATCACCGCGATGGACGCGCGCACTTACCTGACGCCGGCCGGCAAGATTGGCATCCAGGCCGGCAAGTGGATCGCCCCGACCGTCACGCTCACCGACGATCAAATCCTCGACTACGACCTCGAGGACGGCGCCGGGCCGCACCGGCGGGCCAACGAGGTCCGGGTCAAGTACACGCAGGTCGAGGCCAACTATTCTGAGGCCACGGCCGACCCGTGGCGCGACGATGCGGCGATTGCCACCGACGGCATCATCCGGCCTCTCTCGCCCGAGATTTTTGAAGTCCAGCACCACAATCACGCACGCCGTCTGGCAAAGATCCTGATGGCCCGCGCCAATCCCAACTGGGCCGGCACGATCACGACGACGCTCTTCGGGCTCGAATGCTTCGATCAGCGCTGGATCCGAGTCCAGATCGAGGACCTCGGCATCGACGAGACGTTCGAGATCACCGGCTTCCGCCTTGATACGGTGCGGATGACAATCATCCTCGACGTTCAGAGCTTTGATGCCGCCGCCTACTCCTTCAATCCGGAGACGGAGGAAGGCACTGCGCCTGCGGTGCCGGCCGGGAGCGGCGGCGGCAGCACCATCCCAGCGCCGACCTCGGTGACGGTTGCCGCCGTCCCCGTCGCCCTTTCCGGCGTGACGGTCGCCGACACCAACACCGTCTACAACAGCGGCAGCGGCGACAACGAGACGACGGTGACTGAGACCGACTACCCGGTGAGTGGCTACGCGATGCGGGTGACGGTCGCTGCGCCGCCGAAGGCCTCGCTGCAGGTACGGGTCGAGTACGAGGTCGACGGCTCCGGCGAATGGGAGGCCGCACCGGTCAACCAGAGCGCCCGCCGCGCGACGACGCCGGCGCTCTCGCGCGGCGCCACCTATCGGGCGCGCGCCCGCTACAAAAGCCCAGGCGGCGCGTCCGACTGGGTGACGAGCTCACCCCTCACGATCCCCTGACACGGGCAATCCTGCGATCATGGCAATCCCCTGGCCGTCGGTGCTGGTCCCCCAGCGCTGCGACGTGAACCTGCGCAATTTTGCGGCTTCGGGCGGGCGCACGCCGACGACGCGCCAGCAGCGCGTCTTCTCCGATGCCGGCTTCTGGGCCGTCGGTATGCGCGGCCTCATCGTGAACACCCGCGCCGCCGTCTACGCCCATCGCGGGCTCATCGCGCAGCTGCGCCAGGGCGAAGAGGTCATCGTGCCGACCTTCGACTGCTATCCGCCGGTCGGGAGCCTCGCGAGCAGCTCGAGCGCGTCGATCAACGGCGACGTCGCGCTCCGGGCGACGAGCATGCGGCTCGACGTGTCGGGCTTCGATCTCGATGTCGGCAATCGCTTCTCGATCGGAAACCGCCTGCACGAGATCACCGCGATCGTCGCCGAACCGGCAACGCCGGCCTGGGAGAACCAGCTCGCGAACGACGCACCCTGGAGCGACGCCGTCCCGTGGGTCGACGCAGTCGCCTCGACGAAGAGCTACGACATCGCGTTCCTGCCGCCGCTGCGCGGTGCCTACCCGGACGGCCAGGCCGTGCGGTTCGACGACACCAAGGTCCGGTGTGTCCTCGACAACGTCGCCGACGGGGACCTCGAACTCGAGGTCGGCCGGTTCGGCACCCCCTCGCTCACCTTCATCGAAAGTGTCAGCTGATGCCCATCTCGCAGATCGACGAGCAGGACACCGACGCGCGCATCAAGATGAATGCGCTCATCGATGCCGTGAACGGGTTGCCCGCGAAGGCGACGCTCGCCGAGGCAAGGGCCGGGGCCGACGATGGGACCTTCGTCACCCCCGCCGGCATGGAGGCACACCATGCCAACCGGCTCGCCAACCAGGGGCAGACCAATGAGGGCACGAACGAAACCCACGCGGTGACCCCGGCGCGGCTCAGCCAATACGTCACCAATCGGCTTGGCAATCTCAACAAGGGCGCCGTCGGGCTTGGCGAGGTCAATAACACGAGCGACGCCGACAAGCCGATCTCGACAGCGACCGCGGCGGCGCTCGCGGGCAAAGCGCCGGCCACGCACACCCACCCCGCCATCGCAATCGCCGATTCCACGCCGGCAGGCCGAACCCTCATCACGGGCGCCAATGCAGCGGCGCAGCGCACGGCGCTCGGCCTCGGCACTGCGGCGATGGCGGCCTCGAGCGATTTTGCGCCGGCGACCCATTCCCACACCGCCATCGCGATCTCCGACTCGACCCCGGCGGGTCGAACCCTCATCACGGCGGCCAATGCCGGTGCGCAGCGCGTCGCGCTCGGCCTTGGCACGGCGGCGTTTGCGGCCTCAGCCGACTTCGCGCCCGCGACCCATTCCCACACCGCCATCGCGATCTCCGACTCGACCCCGGCCGGCCGAACCCTCATCACGGCGGCCAATGCCGGCGCGCAGCGCATCGCGCTCGGCCTTGGCAGCGCCGCCATGACAGAGGCCAGTGTCTACGCCACCGCTGCCCAAGGCGCCAAGGCCGACAGTGCGATCCAGCCAGGCAACGCCGCGCTGACCGACGCCCGGGAATGGACCGGCGCCACCGTGACCCAAGCCGAGGCCGAGGCCGGTATCGCCACGACGCGGCGCGCCTGGTCCGCCGAGCGCGTCCGCCAGGCCGCCGCCGCAGTGGTCGCGCCGGAGGTGGCTGCGCGAACAGAGCTCGCGGGCGTGATGGCCAGCGCAGGCAGCGCAGAACCGGGCCTGGCGCCCTCGCTCTTCACCTCGTCGCTCACCGGCAAGGGAGCCGCTACGGCGCCGATCGGCATCGGCGTGGAAGCCGCCTCCGACATCTATGGCACGGTCTGGCGCCTGGCAGGTGCGGACTTCGCCGGCCCGTTCTTCGACGCCGCGCCCCGGCGCGACATGCCCATTCGCGATGGCAGGATCTACCGCGTGAGGATGGCCCTCGAGCGGCAGACCGATCCCGTCGACCCGCTGAGCGACGGCGTCGAACTGCGCGTGCAAAATCTCAACAAGAACCACGCTCACCTCTCCAACGTGCGGATCGGCGGCGCCCACGCCGTCACCGTCGAAGGTGGCCCGCTCGAAGTCGCCTTCACGATGTCGAGGAACCCGCCTGACGGCGTCACCGTCGACTATGAGCCGCCAACCACCACGCGCTATTCCCGCCCCCACTTCCGAATCTATGGCGGCGCGCCGCAGGTGGTGGATCTCGCGTTCATCGAGGTCGAGGATGTGACGGTGGAGGAGCTCCTCCTCGCGCGCCTTTCCCGGTCCGAGTCGGTCGCGATAGCCGACCTCGCGATCGCGCCGGCCGCCTTCGAGCCGGGCCAGCCTGGCGTGCGGCCCCTCCTGACCTGGAGGCTCGAGGGCTCCGCCGAGGTCGACACGCTCGTCCTCACCGCACCGGGCGAAGGCAGCGTGACGCTCGCGAAGGACGCGGAGACCTATACGGCGAGCGCCGCCGTCACCGCCGATCGGACCTATACCCTCACCGTCACGGACACCCTCGGCCGTACCCAGAGCCGCTCGGCGACCGTCGCGCTGCAGGACCGGTTCTACTGGGGCACGACCGACGACCCCGCCTCGGCCGATGGCGCGGAGATCGCGGCATTCGTCGAGAGCGCCCTCGGTGACGCCCGGCAGCGCACGCTGACCTGGCCGAACCCCAGCGGCAAGTACGTCGCCTACGCCTACCCGGCCAACTGGGGCGCGCCCTCCCTCATGAGCGCGCTCGGGCCCATCACCTTCGACATGCGCACCGTGAGCGTCACGAACGCCTACGGCCACACCGAGGACTACCGCCTCATCAGCCTCGAAGAGCGCCAGTTCGGCGCGTCCGCCACCATCACCGTGGAGTAAGCCCGCGTGCCCATCGAATCCCCCGACCGCCTGGTGACCCCGGCCGCCGCCAGCTACCCCGTGACGGAGATAGGCGAGGTCTCCGGCGCCTATCTCCGCGTCGCCAACGTTGCGGCGATGGAAGCCCTCCCCGCCAAGATCAAGGTTCTCGGGCAGACCAGCGTCTACGTCGTGGACGTCGACCGCTGGTACGTCTGGACCACGATCATGGGTGAGGATGGCGAGGTCGAGGCCTGGGCCCTCGCGCCGGAAGACGTGAGCCGCAAGATCAGTGCGCTCGATGCCTCGATCGGCGTGCAGATCTATCCCGGCGACGGCGGTGTCGCCCTTGTGCGCGACCGGCTCGGCAAGGTCGGCCTCGGTGTCCGGTCCGACGGCACCGCGATCGGCGCCTTCGCGCAAGAGGACATCCTCAACGCCGGCGCCTTCTCCGGCTATCCCGGAGACGGCATCGCCCTGGTGAAGTCCGCCGGCGGCGTGCAGCTCGGCATCAATCCCGATGGCAGCCTCCTCGCTGTCATCTTTCCCGACAGCATCCAGCAGCGCGAGATCTACCTGCCAGGCGACGGCGTCGGGCTCCTCAGAGACCGCACTGGCAAGTTCGCCATCTATGTCGAGCCGGACGGCACGCTCCGCTGCCGCGTCCGTGCCGAGGACATCGTCGGACTTGAGGACGGCGGCGGCAACGGCGGCACGGTGGAGGTTGCCCAGCCGAGCACCCACGCACCCGTCATGCACGCGATGCGGATCGGCGAGGACGCCATTCTCTATCTCTCCCGCCAATGGCGCGGCGAGGTGCACGGCTTCGAGGAGCGCGGCCCCGACCCTGCAGTCACCCTTGCGCAAAGCCCCAAGCTCGCGTCCATCGTGGCGAGCTTCGGCGGCGGCAGCGTTGGCGTCGAGCGCGACCTCGGCGAGGAGCGCTATTACTGGCACATTCGCGACAAGGCGCTCGAGAACACCGACCAGAACGACGCGACGCAGGCCTTCGCGGTCGCCTGGCTGACGCTCGCCGAGGACGTGGGCTTGGCGCTGCCGACGATGCTCTGCGCGCCAAAACCGATCGGCTCGACGACGGAAGCGGACGCCATTGCCGGCAGCGCTTATCGCCTGGCGCTGAAGGCGGACGTCGCAGCTGCCAAGGCCGCGCTCGAGGGATTTGGCAAGATCGGCATGGTCGAGTTCGTGCTCCTGCAACTCCTCGACGGGCAGCAGGATGAAGCCGAACTCACCGCCGACTTCATCTATGCCGCCACGGCGGCGAGCCTGCGCGACGAGATCGCCGGCGACCAGCCGCTCGCGCCGTTCTTCGTCGTCAACCAGTCCATCGGCACGCGCACCGACGGCACCTCCGAAGTAATCCTCGCCGAGGGCCTCCTCGAGCAACGGCACTTCGACCTCGGCTTCGTCGTCGCGACGCCGCTCTACTGGTGCCGCCTCGAGACGGACGGCGCCGCGACGCTCCACCCCGAGGACGCGATGCTCGTGTCCGAGCTCCAGGCCCATGCCTGCCACATCAAGGAACAGGGCGGCACCTGGTACTGCCCGCGCATCCAGGACGCCCGCATCACCGGTGACACGATCACCGTGACCTTCACCACGTTGTCCAACCTGGTGCTTGAGGATCCTGTCGAGCACGGCTTCGCCATAGACGGTGTCGCCAATGGCGCCGGCATCGCGTCGGTGACTGCGTCGGGCAACACCGTGACGATCGCCATGACGGCCGCGCCGACCGGCACGCTCACGCTCCGCTACGCCTGGGGCGAGACGGGCGATCCTGGCGACGACAAGCCGGCCAATCGCGGCTCGCTGCGCGACAGCTGGGCCGCCCCTTCCCGCTTCGTACCCGACATCACGCTGCGCCGCTGGGCGCTCGCCGGCAAAGCCGCCATCACCGAGGAATAATCATGCCCAACCCGGTCTTCCTGTCCGAGTTCCCCGGCGTCTTCACCTATGCCAAAGACTCGCCCAACGTCGCGGAGAAGTTCGCGGCAAAATACCCCGCGATCAGCCCGCATTGGTGGACGCTGATCGACACCATTGCAGAGGACGACGGCAACGGCGGCCTGATCTTCGGCCCGCGCATGGGCCTCGGCGCCATGTCCCGCGAGAACGGGATCGACTTCGCGTCCCTCAACGGATTCAACACCCCCGACTGGCCGAACGAGTTCAACGGCATCCTCTCCGCCGACCTGCCGGCACTCCCCTCGGGCAAATGGTCCGCGGTGATGATCCACCGTTGCAACCCCGCCGCGACCGGCAACGTCCTGCCCTGGGGCCTTCACTTCAACGCCAATGCGACGCCGGTCAGCATTATCTCGCGCCCCTACAGTACGACCACGCCGCGCCTCTCCTTCGTCGACAGCATCGCGGGCACCGACAGCGAGACCGGCTCGACCAATCCGGTGCTCACCGGCGCCACCAAGGGCGCCGTCGTGCTCGAGATGGCCTGCATCGACTTCGCCAGCGATGACTACTGGATGAGCCTCGACGGCGGCCAGACCTTCGCCGCCGGCACGATGAACAATCTCAGCCTCGCCAACGCGAACGTGTTCAAAGTGGTGATCGGCAAGGGTCCGCAGACCGGCGGCAACACTTTCTACGGCCAGATCCCCGACGTGATGATTTTTGAAGGAGACATCACGCAGATGGCCAACTTCCGCGCCGACCTTCGCGCCTACGCCGACGCGGCCTGGGGGTGGGTCGGCTGATGGCCAAGAACGTCCTCCTCATCTGCGCCGACGATCTCTACGACTGGGATCGCTATCGCACCCGCTGGGGCGTCACCGTGCCGACGCCGAACTTCGACCGCCTCCTCGCGCGCGGCACGAAGTTCGCCAACGCCTTCGCGCCGATCGCCGTCTGCCACCCGACCCGCGCCGCCACCCTCTCCGGCTATACGCCCTGGCAGACCGGCATCTTCAACAATTTTACACCGACCGAGACCGTGCTCACCGTCGACCAGCTCTGGCCGATGGCCTTCCGCCAGGCTGGCTACTTCATGGGCTCCATCGGCAAGGTCCACCACAACACCGGCGAAGGCTATGGCGCCGACCCCGCACCCTGGACCTTCCCCCTCTACGACCAGGTGCCGACGATCCTCTCCGTCGGCCCGAACGCCGGTGAGCACGCCACCACCAACTTCGGCGGCGCGCTTGGCGGCCTCGGCTTTGCGACCGGCGACGCCGAGTTCTTCGACGCGCAGGTCGCCGCGACCTTCGAGACCTTCATCGCGAACTATGCCGAGGACCGGCCCTTTTACTTCGAATGCGGCTTCTTCCATCCGCACGAGCCCCGCAACGCGCCGATCCGGTTCTTCGAGGCCGTCGACTACGACAACCTCACCCCGCCGGCGGATTGGGAGGACGGCTGGCAGACGGCCTCCTTCGCGACCGACGTGTTCGTCAACAAGCCGACGACGCCGCCGTCGACCTGGTCGGCCGCGCAGCTCGAGAGCTGGAAGGGCGACGTCGGCAACTATCTCGCCGCCGTCATGCACCTCGATTATCAGCTCGGCCGCGTCCTCGACGCCCTCGAGGCGAGCGACCACGACGACAACACCATCATCACCTTCTTCTCCGACCACGGCTACGAACTCTGGAGCCACGGCCACTTCCAGAAGTTCACCCTCTGGGAGCAGTCGTGCGCCGTCCCGCTCGTCATCTGCGACCCCGACAGCGCAGGCGGCCGTGTGGTGACGCGCCCCGTCAGCGTGATGGACGTCGGCCCGACGCTTCTCGACCTCGCCGGGCTCGATGTGCCGTCGCATCATGCCGGCGTCTCGCTCAAGGCCGCCGTCGAAGGTGGCGACGCGCCCGAGCGCATGATCCTCTCGGCTTGGTACAGCGGCGCCTCGGGCCGCACTGACACCCACCGCATCACCGTCTACTCCGACGGCTCCACCGAGTATTTTGACCTCGCCGCCGACCCCTGGACGCAAGAGAACCTCGCGCCGCAGAACCCCGCCGGCATGGCCGCCGACCGCGCCGCACTCCTCGCCAGCGCGCAGGGATGGGGGCTCCTCATCGTCGAGGAAGGCGTCGACATCAGCGCTCCGACGCCCTTCGCCGTCTACCTCGGCGCCGCCGAGCAGACCAAGACGAAGGTCGGTCGCGCCTACGTTGCCTATGCCGACCTCAAGCCAGAACACCTGCCGCGCGGCGCCAAGAAGGTCTGGGTGCAGCCTGGCGTCCAGCACGACGTTTTACGTGTGCCCTTCGGCGTCAAGGACATCGGCGTGCCGCACCACCTCGCCGGGGCCAAGGACACGTTCACCATCTATGCGAACGGATTGGACAACACCTTCGACATCCAGGACCTCAACGCGAGCTTCAACCTGACCATGCACCTCGGCGAGGGCGACGACCGCATCGAGGACATCTACGGCGCCTATGTCGTCTATGCCGGCCCGGGCAACGATTACCTCTGGACCTGGCGCTCGTCGCCGCAGGAGTGGCACGGCGGTGCCGGCGACGATGAGATGCGCGGCGGCTCTGCCGGCGATCTCATCTCTGGCGGTCCCGGCAACGATCTGCTGCAGGGCATCGGCGGCGCCGACACGCTCATCGCCGGCCCGGGCGACGACACGATGGAGGGCGGCGCCGGCAACGACCGGCTTGTCCTCGACGGCGGATCGAACCAGGCGGCCGGCGGGGCGGGCAGCGATACGTTCGTTATCAGCCGCACCGCGCGGCTCCAGACAATCACCCACTACGACCCGAGCGACGTGATCGACCTCGGCGATTGGGCCAACATCGGCCCGGTCACCGTCACCCAGGATGGCGGTGACGTGACGATCACCGCCGCGCTCGAGCGCATCATCGTGAACAGCGCCACCGCCGCCGCGGTGGCGACCAGCATCACCGGCGTCGCGGTCGCCTGACCGGGCGCCCTACCCCTTCCATACCAGGAACGGCTTCCACCTGGCGGGCTTGCCCGCCGGGGCGCCGTCCTGCGCTTCATGCCTGGAGGCACCATGGCAGCGAACGTCCCGTGGCTCGACTACCTCGCCAACCACATCGGGCTGAAGGAGATCGCCGGGCCGCAGCACAACCCGCTGATCGTCGCCTGGGGCCGCGAGGCCGGGATCGACTGGTGGAACAACGACGAGGACGCCTGGTGCGCCGTCGCCGTCAACGGCGCTCTCGTGCACGCCGGCTATCCCTCTACCCGATCGGCGCTGGCGCGCTCCTTCACCCGATACGGCACCCGGCTCGACACGCCCGTGCCTGGCGCCATTGTGGTCTTCCCTCGCGGATCCGATCCGCTCTACGGCCACGTCGGCATCGTCGAGAGCGTCAGCGCCGATGGCGCGACCGTGACGGTGATCAACGGCAACGTCTCCAACGAGGTGCGCCGCTCGGTCTTCCGCACCGCCTCGATCCTGCCCGACGGCATCCGCTGGCCGCCTGGCGCGGAACCTCCGCAGGGCAGCGGCCCCCGCGAGACGTTCGACGAAGCGCCCCTCGGCGTCCGCGTCCTGCGCCTCGGCGCCCGCGGCGAGGACGTCGCGGCGCTGCAACGCGACCTCAACTTCCTCAACTACGAGCTCCAGGTCGACGGCAACTTCGGCGGCCGCACCCGCGATGCCGTGATGCGCTTCGAGGCCCGCCGCGGCCTCGAAGCTGATGGCGTCGCCGACGCTGCAATGCTCGCCGCCCTCGCCGCCGCCGTCGAGGCCCGCCGGCAGCGCCAGGAAAAGCGCGACGCCGGCGCCAAGGCCGCAACGCCCGTCGCCGCTGGCGGCGCAGTGGTTGGCGCCGGGGCAATTGTCAGCGCTGGCACGGATGCGGCCCGGAACGTCCAGTCGCTTAATGATGGCACCGTGTTCGGCCTGGTGCTGGTGCTCGCCCTGGTGCTCGGCGCCGGCGGCTTTCTCCTCTGGCGCTTCGCGATCCGCCGCGCCGAAGGTCTCGCTGGCGAGGATACGCTGTGATGTCCACGCTCCTTGCCCTCATCACGGCCCGGCCGCGGATGGTGGCCGCCATCGTGGTCGCCGCTGTCGCCCTCGCCCTCATCGGCTCCGTCTACCTCCACGGCGAGCGCAGCGGTGCACAGCGCGTGCGCGAAAGCATCGCCCGGCAGGACCAACAGGCGCAGGGCGAGTCGCTCGGGACCTGGCACGAGGTCGAGCATTGCATCGGAGCCGGCGGCCGGTGGGATCACACCGCCGGCAAATGCGACATGGGCAACGCCCTGTGATCGCCCGCCTCACGCTTCTCACCCTCGCCGCCGCGCTCCCCCTCGCCGGCTGCAACATGACAGGCACCAAGCCGGCGACCGTCTCAGGCGGCTGCGGGATATTCCGCCCGCTGCCCGGCCCCATCAAGGCCGACACCCGCACCGGACAGGTCTGGGTCGACGGCACCGCCGAGGTGCTCGCCCGGCAGTGCGGCTTCCCGCGGCCTTCGGCCCCGTAGCACCGCCTTCACCGCTTCGCCCGGCCACACCGACCCGCCGGGCCGCCCTTTCCCAGCCCGGCTGGCCCTGTGGCCGCCGAACCTTCAAAGGAAAAAACGACCATGCCCACCATGACCGCCGACCATCTCGCAAACATGGCCGACGACGGCAACGGCGTCCTCGATTCCGTCAACTTCTACTCGAAGGATGGCGTCGGCGAGCACAACGTCCACAACGGCCGGACCGTCGTCATCGCCCTGCACGGCGTGAACAGCGGTGACGGCGCGATCGATTTCGCAACCGAATCTCTGCCCAATCTGACGAACCCGGGCGTAGTGATCCTCGAGCCGATCTCCGGGCTCGGCAGTAATTCGTGGTGGCAGCCGGCCAAGTCCTTCACCGGCAACATGAGCGCGACCGACACCGAAGTCGCCAACTCCGTCGCGGCCATCGCGCGCATCGTCGGGATCCTCGAAACCGACTTCAACATGACAAAGGAGCAGATCGTCCTGCTCGGCCACTCGCAGGGCGGCTCGCTCGCGGCCGAGGTCATGTTCAACATGCTCGAGCCCTTCCACCCGACCAGCCCGGGCAACACGCCTCCCGCTCGGTTCAAAAACGTGGCCCTGATGAACAGCGGCATCGTCGGGATGTTCATGGACGACCAGGCGGAGGCCCAGGCCTTCCCATGGTGGAACAAGAAGGTCTACGGCCAGAAGGTGTTCATGGGCTCCCATGCCCAGGATCCGACGGTGCCGGAGCTGATCTCGCGCCGCACGGCCGACCTGCTGTTCTCGCAATGCGGCGCCGTCGTCGATTATGACGTCTCGACGGGCTCGGCTGAAAACTATCACAAGCCCCATCCCGACCACTTTGCGGCGTTCAACGCTGCCGTGATGGGCTAACGCTCGCCGGCGCGCGGGGGCTTGGCCTCCGCGCTTTTGCCGCGTCAGGCGAAGATGAAGTCGTCGCTCGAGAGCTGGTCGGCGCTGATGCCGACAAGGATCACCCGATCATCGCCGGGAGCGGTGCCGCCATCGAAAAACACGACAGTGTCGCCGTTGTGCTTCTGCTCGACGATGAGGTCGTCGAAGCCGTCCACGCCCTCAGAGACAACAGCAATGTGGTCCCGGCCGATCTGAAAGTCGGTGATCCAGTCCCTCGCGGTCTCGCCCTCGAACCGAAACTCATCGGCGCCACCGCCGCCGCGCATGGTGTCTTGGCCGCGGCCACCGATCAATAGGTCATCACCGCTGCCGCCGTTGAGGCTATCGCTGTCGGCACCGCCATCCAGCGTGTCGTTGCCCGAGCCACCTTCCAAGGTGTCGTTGCCGCCGTCCCCCCTCAGGGTGTCGTTGCCGGACTGGCCCCGAGCCCTGTCGTCGCCGTCGCTGCCGCGGACGATATCGTTGCCCGAGCCGCCGAAGACGCGAGTGGACGCGCTATAGAGGGTGAACCCGTCGTTGCCGGCGCCGCCTTTCATCAGGCTATCACCGGCGTCGAAGCTGTTGGTCAGGCCGTCGTCGCCCGCTCCGCCGATCAAGGTGTTGACGCCCTCGCCGCCCACAAGATCATCGTTCCCGGCGCCGCCGTTGACATAGTCGTCGCCCTCTTCGCCCCAGACCCAATCGTCGCCGTCGTCGCCGAACAGGCGGTCGTTGCCCTCCTCGCCCTGGACGAGGTCGTCGCCATTGCCGCCGCGGATGGTGTCGTTCCCGTCGCCACCGGCGCCGATTTCCATGTTGAGATAAAGGTAAAAGTCCCCGCCGTCCCCGAGGATGATCCGGTCGTTGCCGGCTCCGCCATAGATCGAGTCGTTGCCGCCGAGCGCGTACACGACCGCGGGCAGATCATCGCCGTAAAATTCGTTGTTGTTGTCGTCCAATCGTATCGCCATGCGAAACTTCATTCCTCCCTTTAGCGGCATACAATCTAAGGGGATTCTAGCTCGTCGCAACCGTTTCTCACCACGCCACAGGAGCCCCACAATGAGCCTTGTCGAGGAGGTCGAGCGCGAGTTCGCCAAGCGCAAGCCTGCGCGCAAGCGGGCGCGTGAAGCCATTTCGCAGATCACCGATGACCGGCGGATCGAGTGGCTGACGGCCAGCGTCATCGCGGGTCTCGGGATCAGCCTCATCTTTCCGGGAAATACGCTCGGGACGTCGCCGGCGTTCGCGAGCCTCAACGCCATGATCGGACCGGTTGGCGAGATCTATCTCGCGCTGTTGCTCCTGCTGACGGCTCTCGCGAGGGGCGCCGCGCTCACCATCAACGGCGTGCGCGGACGGCCGACATCACTCGTCAGGTTCGCGACAGCAGCGCTCGGCGCGGGACTCTTCGCCGCCTTAAGCCACACCATCGCGTGGCCCTGGATTGTCGGCGACATGCCCGCGCCGTCGACCGGGATGATCACCTATGCGGCCCTTGCGATTGCCGACTACACCAGCGCTGTGAGGGCTGCCCGCGATGCCTGGCTTTATCGACGCGACCACTAACTTCCTCGGCGGAATCGGCGCCGAGAACCTCGGCACCGCCGCCGTGTTCGTAGTCCTCACGATGTGGGCCTTCGTGAACGGGTTGCGAAAAGCGAGAACGCGCCTGCCGTCCGCGATCGCCGACCCCCCTCCGAAACGGCTCGAGCGCATGGAGACCGAACATGCCCACCTCGAGGAGCGACAGGCGCTTGCCGAGGCTCGCATCGCTCGCGTCGAGGGCCAGGTCGGTGTCCTACAGACACTGATTGTAGGCAAGCCAAAGGAGTGATCAGCAAGGCTGAATAGCGCCAGAAGAGCTGAATGGACTAGGCTCGCCTCTATCCTTCATAAGAAATAATTCCAGAGAGAGCTGTTGAAATGTGTTCCATCTGCAACACAAACTGACGTGATTGACTCGCCGAGCAAGAACGATTTGATCGCTGTGCAGACACCTAAATATAAATCCAACCATTGGTGTCCCTGAGCATCTTACAACTCAATATCCCCCCACCACCAAGGATTGCAGAAATGGTTCCGCTGCCACCGATCGGAACGGAGCGCCACGAAATACTTTTTTCTTTTCAGTGGAGGTGGCAAAGACCTACTGATCGACGCAATATTGCTGCGCACAAGAGTAGAGCAAACGCGCCTAACGCGCTAAAATACTCGGTTTCAATAGCCGCCTTAATAGCTGCCTGCCCAGGCTTCTCCCCCACGCAAGCGGTCGCCCAGGTCGTCGACATGGTGCAGTACGAGGAGGAGCTTGAAACGATCGGCAGCGGCGGTCAGGAAGACATCACCATGGATGTCACCGCCAACGGGGTGAATACCTACACCTATACCGAGACCGTCGACAGCAGCGACACGGCGGAAATCAAGGTCGTTACACTAACGCAGGCGCAGATCGGGACAGACAATTCCGACGACTTGCCCTATTCCAGCACCGGTACCGCGACCTATACGATCGACGGCACCATCTCCAATGCCATGAACCCGAGCTATAGCGATTCGGTCAGTGGTTCCGACGAGTACATCTCGAGCGTTCTGGGGCTGCACTCGTCAGGGCAGCAGGCCAACGAGACCTACGGCTACGAGAAGAATACGACCAACACCACGCCCTATCCTGGGGCGAACGCGCCCGACGTTACGCTTACCGTCAATCAGGGCGACGACAGTCCGCTCATCGACTATACGCCTGTGCTTGTCGACGGCTTCTATGCGCAGATCGTCACCGACGAATACAATGACGACGACAGCTATACCTATGCCATGGGCGGCAACGGCGCCTTGAGTGCGGTGGCGCTCGGCGCCAACGGTTCCGTGCAGAAGGCGAAGGATTCCACCAACCAAGGTGAATATTACGGCGGTAACGGCGGCGACATCACACTCACCAACGAGGTCGATATCACCGTCGAAAGCTATACGGGCTCCGCCACCGTTGACAGCTCGGATGCGCTGCAGGCCCTCTTCGGCAACTACGCCTATATCGGCGCCATCACCACCTATTCGCTCGGCGGCAACGGCCAGTACGAAGGCGGCGCCGGCGACAACTATTCCGGACCCGGCGGCATCGGCGGCGATATCAACGTGATGCAGAGTGGCAACGTCGTCATGAACGGCATCGCCGATCCCGACGGGTCTAA
>JAUIJH010000214.1 GCA_030431335.1 Alphaproteobacteria bacterium | reverse complement strand
CGTAGGCGAGGTCGTATTTGGACGCCTCGATCTCCTTGGCGTCTTCCTCGGTGGTGTCGCGCAGGGCCATGATGTCGTCGTGCCGGAACATGGCGTTGCCGTCGAAGGAGACCTTGGCGTCGAGCACGCGCAGGTGGCCGCTCGTCATCACGATCAGCGGGTTGATCTCCAGCAGGCTCATGTCCTTCTCGGTGAACGCCTTGTAGAGCTGGCGCGCCAGCGTCCCCATCTCGCCCCTGGCGGGCTCTTCCAGCGCCAGCGCTTCCTGCAGCTTGGCGATGTCCGTATCCGTCACGCCCGCAAGCGGGTCGATGGGGACACTCACGATCTTGTCCGGCGTCTCTTCCGCCACGGCCTCGATGTCCATGCCGCCCTCGGTGGACACCACGAAGGCGACCTGGCCCACCGTGCGGTCGACCAGCATCGACAGGTAGAGTTCGCGCGCGATGTCGGCGCCGTCCTCGATATAGAGGCGGTTCACCACCTTGCCGGCCGGGCCGGTCTGCTTGGTGACGAGGGTGTGGCCGAGCATCTCGCGGGCGTTGGCCTCCACCTCCTCGATGGACTTGGCAAGCCGCACGCCACCCTTCGCGTCGGGGCCAAGCTCCTTGAACTTGCCCTTGCCGCGCCCGCCGGCGTGGATCTGGCTCTTCACCACATAAAGCGGTCCGGGCAGCTTCTTGGCGGCGGCGGCAGCCTCGGAGGCATCGGTGATCGCGACGCCCTCGGCAACCGGCGCGCCAAAGCCGCGGAGCAGCTCCTTGGCTTGATACTCGTGGATATTCATGGGGCGCTCCTTAGGGATGTGGCGGGCTGGCGGGCTTCGCCGGTCGCTTTCAGCAGTTTTCCAGCGCTTCGTCGATAGCTTTGGCGGACCCGGACAGGCTGAGCGTGAAGGCGTCGCCCTCGCGCAGCGGCGGGTCGAAATCGTAGGTGAGCTTGCTGCCGCGGCGCAGGGCGTCGACCAGCGCATCCTGGCGGTCGATCACGGCCGAGGCTTGCCACGCCGCGTCACGCTCGGAAAAGCCCAGCTTGGCGTCGCGCACATAGGGCTCGCCGTCGACCAGGAACCGGATGTCCGGATCCTGCGACGGCTCGGCGATGGCGTAGAGCGCCGGGCGGATCTCGATCACGCCGCTGCCGAGGCACACCACCTCGAAGCCGACGGCGTCAGTCTTGGGAATGCCGAATTTGGCGAGCGCGACCTCGTCGCGCACGTCGGCAAACCAACGCGGTTCGCCCTGCGCTGCCGCCGAAGCGGCAACGAGGACGCTCGCGATCAGTGCAATCAGCCTACGCAAGGCTCTCGTCGATGCCGCGGCAGGCCTCGAGCAAGCCCGTGACCGCACCGACCGACTTGTCGAACTCGGCCTTCTCGGAGGCATCGAGCTTGATCTCGACCACGCGCTCCACGCCGCCGGCGCCGATCACCACCGGAACGCCGACATAGAGGCCGTCGACGCCGTACTGGCCGGACAGGAAGGCCGCGGCCGGAAGAACGCGCTTCTTGTCCTTAAGGTACGCTTCGGCCATCTGGATGGCGGACGCGGCGGGCGCGTAGAAGGCCGACCCGGTCTTCAGCAGGCCGACGATCTCGGCGCCACCGTCGCGGGTGCGCTGGACGATCTTGTCGAGGCGCTCCTGCGTGGTCCAACCCATCGCCACCAGGTCCGGCAGCGGGATGCCGGCGACGGCCGAGTAGCGCGCCAGCGGCACCATGGTGTCGCCGTGGCCGCCCAGGACGAAGGCCGACACGTCTTCCACCGACACGGCGAATTCCTCGGCGAGGAAGGTGCGGAAACGGGCCGAGTCGAGCACGCCGGCCATGCCGACCACCTTGGACTCCGGCAGCCCCGAGAATTTCTGCAGCGCCCACACCATCGCGTCGAGCGGGTTGGTGATGCAGATGACGAACGCGTCGGGCGCATGGGCCTTGATGCCCTCGCCCACCGCGCGCATGACCTTGAGGTTGATGCCGAGCAGATCGTCGCGGCTCATGCCGGGCTTGCGCGGCACGCCGGCGGTGACGATCACCACGTCGGCGCCGGCGAGGTCGGCATAATCCTGCGTGCCGGACAATTTCGCGTCGAAGCCGTCCACGGGGGACGACTGCATGATGTCGAGCGCTTTGCCCTGGGGCGTGCCCTCGGCGATGTCGAACAGGACGATATCACCGAGTTCCTTGAGGCCGGCGAGATGGGCGAGCGTGCCGCCGATCTGTCCGGCGCCGATGAGGGCGATTTTCGCGCGTGACATTCCGGCTCCTTGATGTGCGTTTTGTGCAGGCTGGCTAGCGCGTTCGTATGGCCCATTCAAGTGGCCTGAAGCTGTCGCCCGCCGCAATATTCATCCCGGGGTGCGGCGCGCCGGCCCGGCAGCGATCCGCGCGGCAGCTCGCCGGATCCGTAACCGGCCCAATTCTTTGGCGCGACTGCCCGCCCCCTTACGATGACGCGCCCTTTACTCATCCGCATTACATCGTCGCAGTCATCTTCGCTGCGGACGGCACGGGGGGCGCGAGTTGATGGCAACCCAAGGGCGAATCGCTGCGGGGCTTAGCCGTAGGGTGTCGTCTCGAGGCCGTGCAGATAGCCCGCCGAGCGCATCTCGAACAGCCGCGAGGCGGTGCGAGCGAAGGCGAACGCCTCATCGCGGGCGCCGCCCTCTCCCGGATCGAACAGCTCCCGCGGCTCGGCGGCCGCGCTGACGATCAGCCGCACATTCTGGTCGTACAGAACATCGACGAGGTTGATGAAGCGGCGCAGCGTTTCCCGGTTCGCCGGGGTCATCACCGGCACGTCCTCCAGAAAGATGGTGTGGAAGCGGTTGGCGATGGCGAGGAAGTCGTTGGCGCTGCGCGGCGCCTCGCATAGCTCGGCGAAGGTGAAGCGGGCCATGCCGCCGGCCGCGCGCGGCGCCGTCACCGTGCGCGAGCCCACCTTGACGCCCACCGGCCCCTCCTCGCGCTCGCCCAGCGCCGCGACCCAGGTGCGCTGGAAGCCCGCGTCGCCGGCCTCGAACCACACCTGGCGGTTCTCCATCCGGTTCAGGCGATAGTCGTTGTCCGCGTCGAGCTTCGCGACGTCCACATTGTCCTTGAGAAGGCGGATGAACGGCAGGAAGAGTTTCCGGTTGAGGCCGTCCGCGTAGAGGTTTTCCGGCGCGACGTTCGAGGTGGCGACCAGCGTCACGCGACGCTCGAACAGGCGCGTGAAGAGGCGCGCCAGGATCATCGCGTCGGCGATGTCGGTGACGGCGAACTCGTCGAAGCACAACAGCCGCGCCGCTTCGGCGATCTCGTCCGCCGCGGCGCCGACCGGATCGTCGACGTTGCCGCGCCGCAGCCGGGCGATCCGGTTGTGCGCATCGCCCATGAACTCGTTGAAATGCAGCCGCTTCTTGGCGGCGACCGGGGCGAGGTCGAAGAACAGGTCCATCAGCATCGTCTTGCCGCGCCCCACCTCGCCCCAGATATAAAGACCGCGCACGCTGGCGGCCTTGTTGAGGCGGCGGCGGAAAAAGCCGCGGCGCGAGCGCTCGGCGGACCGGGCGAGGTCGTCGGCGACATCGTCGAGCGCGCAGGCGACCGAGATCTGCGCCGGGTCGCGCGCGAGCTCGCCCTCGGCAAGCAGCGCCTCGTAGGCCTCCACCACCGTGGTGGCCGGCTCGCCCTCTTTGACGCGGGCCGCAGTGGGCATCCGTCCTCTCCTCTTCCTCGCCTTGCGCCGATAGCGGCAAGTTCGATGCCGCTTGCAACAGCCGCACCGCCAAAAAGGTGCAACGCCGAAGCGCCCTACCAGGATCCGGTGAATGCTCCGTTGCGGCAGCCCCTGCGCAAGGCGCCGCCGGCGAACGGCTTGCGGTCCGGGCCTGCGATCTCTACCAGAACCGGCACGGCACGGAGAATGGCCATGGCAAGCTACGAACTCATCCTCACCGAGCGGGACGGCGCTGTCGGCATCGTGACGTTCAATCGGCCCAAGGCGCTCAACGCGCTGAACGCCCAGCTCGTCGACGAGGCGGTCGACGCGTTGCGCGCGTTCGACGAGGATCCGCAGATCGGTTGCCTGGTGCTGACTGGGTCGGAGCGCGCCTTCGCCGCCGGGGCAGATATTAAAGAGATGGCCTCGCTCACCTTCGCCGACGCCTACGGCAGCGACTTCATCGCCGGATGGGACCGCTTCGCGACCATGCGCAAGCCGCTGATCGCCGCGGTCGCCGGCTACGCGCTGGGCGGCGGGTGCGAGGTGGCGATGATGTGCGACATGATCATCGCGGCCGACACCGCGAAGTTCGGCCAGCCGGAGATCAATCTCGGCGTGATGCCCGGCGCCGGCGGCACGCAGCGCCTGACGCGGGCGGTCGGCAAGGCGAAGGCGATGGACCTTTGCCTCACCGGCCGGATGATGGACGCGCAGGAAGCGGAGCGGTTGGGGCTTGTGGCGCGCGTCGTTGCGGCCGATATGTTAATGAGCGAGGCGCGCGGGGCCGCGGCGACGATTGCCGCCCAATCCCACACCGCGCTGATGGCGGCCAAGGAAAGCATCAACCGCGCGTTCGAGAGCGGGCTGTCCGAGGGCGTCAGATTCGAGCGGCGCCTGTTCCATGCGCTGTTCGCGACCGAGGACCAAAAAGAGGGAATGGCGGCCTTTTCGCAGAAGCGGAAACCGGTGTTCCAAAACAAGTAAGACTTGACGTTGGCCAGCCTATCGGCTAGCCGCGCGGGTCTACCCAAAAACATGCGGCCCTCCGCCGCCTAACGGAAAGCAAGATGGCGAACACGAAGTCCGCTCAGAAAATGACGCGCAAGATTGCGAAGCGTACGGCCGTCAATGGCGCCCGCCGCTCGCGCATGCGCACGTTCCTCCGCAAGGTCGAAGATGCGATCAAGGCCGGCGACGCCGACGAGGCGCGTACCGCGTTGCGTAGCGTCCAGCCCGAACTGATGCGCGCCGCGCAGAAGGGCATCATTCATAAGAATGCGGCGATGCGGAAGATGTCCCGCCTCTCCAGCCGAGTGAAGTCGCTCGGCTGATCCGAGCGGCTTCGGCCACGCCCGCGACGCCGCCCCCGCATCGGCGCGACGTCTGCCGGCCACGGCACCCCCACCAGCAAAATCGACTCTACCGAGAGTTGCGCCGACGACTTTAGCTTGCTAAAGTCCTTGAGTTGGCGTGAGGCGGCACGCGTGCGCGCGCGAGATTGTTAGCCGGCGATCGAATTTTTAGTCCGCCAGGGCCGCGTTTCGCGTCCCGAAACAAGGTGGCACCATTGTGATCGACTCGGGGATTTTCACAGGATTCCAGGGTTTTAGCGCACTGGACAAATTTTAGCCGACTACTTTTCCACCGAAAGGTGTCTCGCCACTATTTTTTGCATCTTTTTGCGGGGCGCGTCAGCCTGCCATCCAATGGTTCACGAGAAGCTAACAAAGCCACTCAGATCCTTGGAGTTTTCTCAAGTCGCCCTGCGGGGTGTCACCCCCACAATCCCCAGTACCCTCGACAACCTAGGCGATCTGGGCGTTTTCGCCCCCTCGACCCCCTTGCCCGAACGGCCTCCGCATGGCTATTGTGGCTCATCAGCGAGACAGAGTTCTCGCCAAGTGAACAAGCCGCATTTCTCCCCAAGGAAAGCGGTGATTCGGGTCGGAGGAGGTCGGGCGATGGACGTGTTCGCGACGACTATTACAATCAGACGTTCGTGCGCATTGTCGATTGTGCCGATGTAGCCTCAACAAAGCGCAACCTAGACAAAAACCACATCTTATACTTGTAGAAATGTGACGAATGCTATCGCATTCGATCGGGGAACTTTGCCCATGTCACCGCCGCCTGCCGATATTCCCGACGCCTCACCAGCGGAAGCCTATGAAGCTCTGCAGGGGGGGCAGGACGCACGTCTCGTCGACGTTCGGACCCGGGCCGAGTGGGCGTTCGTTGGCTTACCGGACCTGTCCGACACGGGACAAGACCCCATCCTGATCGAGTGGCAAACCTTTCCATCGATGACGGTCGATCCGGCCTTCGGCGAGGCGCTGGAAAGCGCCTGCCCGCAAAAGACGACGGCGCTCTATTTCCTGTGCCGAAGCGGGGCGCGCAGCCTCGCAGCGGCTCGCGAAATGCGAAGTCGGGGCTACCCCAACGTCTTCAACGTGAAGGATGGGTTCGAGGGCCCGCCCGACGCGGAGGGGCACCGGGGGCACGTGGCGGGATGGAAGGCCAACAACCTTCCGTGGCGCCAGAACTAACCTAACCAACTCCAAAATTAGCGAAGTCCTTGTTCCGGCCGCTCGGCCCGGAAGCGGGGAAGTTGTGTGTACGAGTCGCCGGGCACCTGGAGGCTTGATGTTTGTTTGCCGTGGGGCAAAAACCAGAAGGGTCCAAAATGACGGATGTAGTGCCGGTAATTAATGACGGAGAAAATGATCGAAGAGCCGAGACTTGGCGGCAGATCAAAGAGGATCTCCGCAACACTTATGGGGATGATATTTATTCATCCTGGTTCAAGAATATTGAGTACGAAACCTGCGTCGCCAGCATTGTAGAGCTGTCCACGCCCACCGCATTCGTGCGGCACTGGAATCAGAACCAATACGGTCCCGACATCGCCAAGCGCTGGCGTGCCGCCGATGAGGACGTGTCCGAGATCCGCTTCACCGTGCGCACCTCGCTGCGTCCGCGTGCCGGCAAGAGCTCGGCCAGCGCACCGCGCCAGGGCGGCCAGCCGCCGACGGCCGCGACAGCGCCGCGCCGGCAGACCGATGCCCCTGCTGCGCCCGCCAACAGCGCCGGCGGTCTTGAAGGCTCCCCTCTCGAGCCGCGCTACTCCTTTGCGACCTTCGCGGAGGGGGCGTCCAATGCCCTCGCGGTGGCCGCCAGCAAGAAGGTGGCCTTTGCCCAGCCAGGCGAGCGGGTTCAGTACACACCGCTCTACGTCTGCGGAGCGGTCGGGCTCGGCAAGACCCACCTGCTGCAAGCGATCGCGCAAGCCGCAGGCACGACCAACCAGAGCCGCCGCGTGCTCTACGTCACGGCCGAGCACTTCATGTACCGCTTCGTCAACGCGATGCGGATCAAGAACACGCTGACCTTCAAGGACGTGCTGCGGGACATCGACGTCCTGATCATCGACGACCTGCAATTCCTCAACGGCGCCAAGGTGCAGGAGGAGTTCGGCCACACCCTGACCGTGCTGGTCGACGGCGGGCGCCAGGTGGTGATCGCGGCCGACCGTCCCCCGGCGGACCTCGAGAGCCTCGAGTCGCGCATTCGCTCGCGTCTGGGCGGCGGCCTGGTGGTCGAGCTGGAGGCCCCGGACTACGCCATGCGCCGCAAGGTGCTGGAGCACCGCATCGATGCGCAGAAGGAGATCTTCAGCGAGCTGGACTTCCCCGAGGAGGTGGTCGATTTCGTCTCCCGCTCGGTGACGTCCAACGGGCGCGACCTCGACGGTGCCGTCAACCGCCTGGTGGCGCACAACCAGCTCACGTCCCTGCCCATCACCATCAAGATGGCCGAGAACGCGCTGCGCGACCTCTTGCGTGCCCGCGAGACGCGCCGCCCCAAGATCGAGGACATCCAGCGTGTGGTGTCGCAGCACTACGGCGTGTCGCGCCAGGACCTCGTGTCCGCCCGCCGCACCCGCACCATCGTGCAGCCGCGCCAGATCGCGATGTACCTGTCCAAGACGCTGACGCCGCGCTCGCTGCCGGAAATCGGTCGCCGGTTCGGCAATCGAGATCATACGACCGTTTTGCACGCTGTTCGCAAGATCGACGGTATGATCGCCAAGGAGCCCCAGATTGCCGAGGACATCGAGACGCTGAAGCGTCTGCTCGACAACTAGCCTGACGCACCGAGCGATGCGCTTCCCCTGCGTCGCTCGGCTGGCATTGCCCGCCGCCGGCCCGGCTGACCGGGCCGCTTAGCCCCAGATCGTCAGCAGGCGCTGCGCCGTCTGCGCGAACTGCCCAGCGGCGATCGCCCCCCGAAGCTCGCCCATCAGACGCTGATAGTAGGCGATGTTGTTGAACGACAGCAACGTCGCCCCCAACGGCTCCCCCACCCGCACCAGGTGGTCATCGAGGTCCGAGAAATAAAGCTGCTGAGGCTCGGCGATCAGCGGCGCCCCCTCCCGCCGCAAGCGCCACAGGGCCTCGCGGATGCTCTCGGCGATGCGCCCCAGCGCCCGGCTGCTGCCGCGCAGGTCGAGGATCTCGCCGAGCAGCGCCGGGCCGCCCTCCATCGCCGAGCCGGACAGCGCCTCCGCCCG
>JAUIJH010000213.1 GCA_030431335.1 Alphaproteobacteria bacterium | reverse complement strand
TCCATCAGCGCGCCGAGGAACAGGAAGATCCCCATCATCACCAGGATCACGACGAACGGCGCGAGATCCGCGCCGGTGATCAGGTTGGCGACATAGGCCGGCCCGCCGGCGATGGTGTAGGCGCCCGCGAGCGCCGTCGCGCCGAACGTCACCATCAAGATGGTACCGGTGGATTTGAAGGTGCGCTGCAGCGACTGGTAGAACAGGTCCCACGTGAATTCGCCGCGGATGATGATGAACAGAAGCACCGCGACGACACCCATGCCCGCCGCCTCGGTGATGCCGGTGACACCGCCATAGATCGAGCCGAGCACCACCAGCACCACAACCAGCGGCGCGATGAGGCCCTTGCCCATGTGCCAGGCGTCGACCACCCGCGAACGGCCGATCACGGCGAAGTTGAGCGCGAGGGCGACCGCGGCGAAGCCGAACAGGAACAGCCCGTCACGCTGGGGGTCGGCGAGGAACAGGCCGTTGACCCGCGCCCCGAACGACGACTGCGCGAACACGAGCACCCCGGCGGCCGCCGCCAATCCCGAGACGAGGATGATCATGAAGGCGAGGAAGCGCACCGGCTTGCCCCAGCCGACGATATCGTCCTCGCTCGGCTCGGGCAGCGGCGCCAGCTTCGGATTAAGCTGCGTGCGCACCACGATATAAATCAGGTAGCAGGCCGCCAGGATGAAGCCCGGGACGAAGGCGGCCGTGAACAGCTTCTGGATCGAGGTCTCCGTCACCAGCCCGTAGATGATCAGGACGATGGAGGGCGGGATCATCGTGCCCAGCGAGCCGGAGGCGCAGATGGTGCCGATGGCGAGGTTCTGGTTGTAGCCCAGGCGCAGCATCTGCGGCAGCGCGATGAGGCCAAGCAACACCACTTCGCCGCCGATGATGCCGCTCATCGCGGCCATGATGATCGCCATGATCGCCGTCACCAGCGCGATGCCGCCGCGGGTGCGCGAGAGCCAGACGTTGAGCGAGTTGTACATGTCCCGCGCAAGGCCGGAGCGCTCCAGCAGCGAGGCCATGAAGATGAACAGCGGCACCGAGATGATGACGTAGTCCGTCATCAGCCCGTAGATGCGCTGCGACAGCACCGAGAACGGACCCGTGCCGAACGAGCGGAACAGGACGTCCGGCCCGAAGCGCAGATAGAGCACCACCACGGCCAGGAAGCCTGAGGCGAAGCCGAGCGGCATGCCGATGGCGAGCAGCGCGAAGATGCCGATGAGCAGCCAGATCGACAGCGTCGCGACGCCCATGCCCGAGATTTTCGGCAGGTTCGAGTAGGCGTCCCAGAACGCGTCGCGCACCGGCTGCGTGTCCGGCCCGCCCGACAGGTCCGGCGGAAAAATGAAGATGAGCAGCGAGAAGGCGATGGCGAGGAAGATCGCAGCCAACAGATCGGCCCGCCGAATCGACAGGTACGCGAACCACGCGATTGAAACGAGGATTAGAGTCAGCCAAGGGTTGAAAGGCATGAGGTCTGGCATCGGTGGGTCCGGTTGTCAGAGCGCAGCTGGAATGGTGACTAGTCGTGCCGGTCGCCGGCCGTCTCCAGGTAGGAGTGGCGCAGCTCTCTGGCGACGTCTTCGGCTCCCTCGACCACCGGGGTCTCATTCCAGTCGGTAATGAGATTGGCGATCGCCTGAGCGATCATGAGCCCAGCGATAACGATGATCGCCGGCTTCATGGTGGCGGGGATGGGCGGATCCCAGGCGGTACCGAAGGTCTCCCATCGGCCGAACTTTGCCACGGCTTCGTTGAAGCCGCCCTGGATGATCATGGCACCGAAGAGGACGATGCACACCGTCGAAATGATATCGAAGATTCGCTGCAACCAGCGGGGGCAAACGTCGTAAAGCAGCGTTATTCGAATATGGCCGCGCTGTTGCAGAACATACAGCGCGGCAAGTAAATAGGTGAAGCCCCCCAACCAGAGGCTCATTTCATTGACCCACAACGTGGGTTTTTCAAAGAAGTAGCGCATCACTACTTCGTAAAACATGATCGAGACGATGACGGCGACGAGAAACATCCCCACTCGGCTTATGCCGAGGCTGATGTAATCGATCGCACTCTTAGGTCGCGCCTCGATCATCTCCCTCCCCAGACTTTCAGGCCATTCTAAGTGACCGAGCGGGCCACTTGCGGCTTTGGTTGCATCCCCTAAGAGATGCGGGCGTAGATTGGTATGATACCGCCCTACAAATCAAGCGCGAATTCGACATTACTTGTGCTTTGCCACCAACAGGCAGGAATGCACTCGCCGCGACGCGTTTATGTTGCAGGTGCGAAGACGAAAAGAGGCGCCACCGAGGCGCGCCTCTTCTCTGAGACGGCGTGCTAGCCCTTGGCTTTTCCAAGGATGCCCGCTTATTGATTCTTGAAGAGCCCGATCTTTCCCAAGAACTCTTTGTGCTGCGCAACAAGATCTTTCGCGAGCTGCGTGGTGGCGAATTCATCCCACGCCTTGATCGCGGCTTCGCGGAAGACCGCGCGATCCTCGGCCGACCAGTTGCTCAGCGCGACGCCATTCTCCGCCAGCTCGTTGGCGGCCCGCTGGATATCGACCTGGAAGTCGAGCGTGGTGCGGAAGGCGAGCTTCTGCATGGCCACGTCGATGATGCGCTGGATGTCCTCCGGCATCGAATCCCACACCGACTTGTTGATGGCGAAGTGGTCCGCCGGCATCGAGTGGAAGCCCGGATAGGTCGCGTTCTTGACGAGGTCGTAGAGGCCGACCGACTGGCTCGTCGACAGGTTGGAGTGGTCCGCCCCGTCGATGATGCCCGATTCCAGCGCCGTGAAGACCTCGGTGAAATCCATCACCACGGGCGAGGAGCCCATGTTGGCGAAGATCATCGTCTCCATGCCCGGCGGCGAACGGAACTTCCAGTTCTTGAGGTCGTCCGGCCCGTTCAGCGGCTTGGAGGAGGCCAGCGATTCCTGGCCGGGGATCCACCAGCCGATGAGCTGCATGCCGTACTCGTTGTACAGCTTCTCGGCCACCTCGAGCCCGCCGCCGTTGTAGAGGAAGGCGTACATCTGCCAGGGGGTGTCGTAGCCGCCCATGATGTCGCCAACGAACTGGAACGCCGGGTCCTTGCCGGTCTGGTAGGCGCCGCCGGTCATGTCACCGTCGAGGATGCCGTTGACCGCGGCGTCGAACGTCTCCACCGACTTCACGACCGCCGAGGAATAGAACGCCTCGATCGCGACGCGGCCGCCCGACATGACCTGGATGTCGTCGAAGAACTGAGCGGCGTTCTTGCCCGACACCGATTCGGGCGACAGGTGCGTCTGAATGCGAAGCGTGAATTCTTGTGCGACGGCGCCCGATACAACGAACGCAGCCAATCCCGCTCCGGCAAGAAGCGTGCGAATCATGTGGTCTCTCCCCAAGATGCAAGGCCGGACTTCGCCGGCTCATGTGGTTCCGCGGGGGGGACGCTAGCCAACCGCCGGCAAGACCGCAACCGGTGAGTGTTATCGCATCAACGCAGAATTGCTTTTTGTCCGCTGCGGTTGCCCGTCAGCGGGTTCGAGGACGACCACCGGTAGGCGATGGTCTCGAACCGCGCATCCTTGGCGTCGAACAGGAGGAGGCGGCCGACCAGCGGCTCGCCGATGCCGAGGATCAGCTTCAGCACCTCGTTCGCCTGCAAGGTGCCGATGACGCCGGTCACCGCCCCGAGGATGCCGTGGCGGGCGCACTCGTCCACCATCGCGTCCGGCGGCGGGTCGGGGAACAGGCAGCGGTAGGTCGGGTTGGGCGTGCCGTCGGGCTGCTGCGCGTACGGCGCGAGCGTCGTGACATGGCCGTCGAAGCCGTGCACCGCGGCGCTGGCGAGCGGCACGCGGGCGTGGAAGCAGGCGTCCGACACCACGTACCGGGTCGCCGCGTTGTCGGACCCGTCCGCCACCACGGTGGCCCCGGCGACCAGCGACGCGGCGTTGTCGGCCGTGATGCGCACCCGCTCCTCGACCACCGCGACATGCGGGTTGAGCGCCTGGACGGCGGCGGCCGCGCTCGCCGTCTTCGCCTCGCCCACCCGGTCGCTGGCGTGGATGATCTGGCGCTGCAGGTTGGACAGCGCCACGGTGTCGTCGTCCACCACGCGGATGGTGCCGACGCCCGCCGCCGCGAGGTAGGCGATCACCGGCGAACCGAGCCCGCCCGCGCCGATCACCGTGACGCTCGCCGCCTTCAGCGCCTGCTGGCCCGGCCCGCCGACCCCCGCCAGCACCAGGTGGCGGGCGTAGCGCTCGATCTCGTCGGGCGAGAAGCTCATCGGCCGGTCGAGCCGAAACCGCCCTCGCCGCGCTCCGTCGCGTCGAGGCTGTCGCGCTCGTCGAGCCGCACGCGCGTCACCGGCGCGAAGACGAGCTGCGCGATGCGCTCGCCGCGCGCGATGGTGACCGGCGCATCCGACAGGTTGACGAGCAGCACCTTCACCTCGCCGCGATAGTCGCTGTCGATGGTGCCGGGAGCGTTGAGGACGGTGAGCCCGTGGCGCGCGGCGAGGCCGGAGCGGGGGCGCACCTGGGCCTCGTAGCCGTCGGGGATCGCGAGGACGAGGCCGGTCGGCACGCTGGCGCGCGCGAGCGGGGCGAGCGTCAGCGGCGCGTCGGCGGGGACGGCGGCCTGAACGTCGAGCCCGGCGGCGCCTTGGGTGGCGTAGCCGGCGTGGAGGCCCTCGGCATGGGCGAGGCGCAGGAAGGGGACATCGAGCATGGCTTTGTTTAACCCCGCCGCGCGCCATTGCGAAGCGCCGTGTGCGGCGGTTGTGGGGCGCGGCGGATCGCGCCAGACTGGCGCCCCACCCACCGGACCCATGTCATGATCGAAGAACCGCCCCGCCTCTCCGTCGCCCGCAACCTGCGCCGGCCGACCGCCGCGCAGATCGCCGCCTTCCAGGACGTCCAGTCCAGCTTCGTCGCCGACGCGATGGACGGCACCGGCGCGCTCGACACCAATATCGGGCCGATCGGCGAAGGCCGCGACATCCGCTGCGTCGCCGCCGGCCCGGCGCTGACGGCCGATTGCGGCCCCGGCGACGTGCTCGCGATCTTCGCGGCGCTGCACGTGATCGAGCCGGGGGATATCCTGATCGCCGCGTGCGCGGGCCATCGCGGCTGCGCCACCGCGGGCGACCGCGTGATGGGGATGCTGAGAAACAACGGCGCCGCCGGCTACGTCACCGACGGCCCCGTGCGCGACTACGACGGCATCGTGGCGGCGGGCCTGCCGGTCTGGTGCAACGGCCTCACGCCCGCCTCGCCGGTGTCGACCGGGCCGGGCACGGTGGGCCTGCCCGTCGCCATCGGCGGACGGACGGTGGCGACCGGCGACATGATTGTCGCCGACCGCGATGGTGTGGTGGTGGTCCCGTTCGAGAAGATCGACGCGGTGATCGAACGGCTCGCCGAGATCAAGGTGCTGGAGGCCCGCCTCGACGCGGAGGTCGTGGCCGGTCGCAAGCACTTCGATCCCGTGGCCGCGATGTTCGCGGCCGGCGCCGTTCGCTACATCGACTGACGCGTCAGGCCGACATGCGCTCGCCGGCGCCACGCCCCGCGGAAGGCCTCGGCTTGTGGCGACGGCGGCCCGCCGCCTCGCCGCCCTTGCCGGCCGGCCGATGGCCGCCATGGCGCCCGGACGGACCCGACTTCTTCGCGCCGCGGTCCGAACCCGAATCGGTCGGCAGCGCCTCGGCGGCGGCGCCGTCGCGACGCAGCCGCGAGCCGGTCAGCCGTTCGATGGCCCGCAGCTGCTTCACCTCTTCCGGCGAACACAGCGACACGGCAATGCCGCTCTGACCTGCGCGCGCCGTGCGGCCGATGCGGTGGACATAGATCTCCGCCACGTCCGGCAGCTCGAAATTGATCACGTGCGAGATGTCGTCCACGTGGATGCCGCGGGCGGCGATGTCGGTCGCAACCAGGATCGGTGCCTCGCCGGAGCGGAACTCCTCCAGCGCGCGGTTGCGCTGGCCCTGGCTCTTGTCGCCATGGATCGCGGTCGCGCTCAGGCCGGCCGACCTGAGATGGCGGCACACCTTGTCCGCGCCATGCTTGGTGCGGGAGAACACGATCGCCCGCGTCACGGCCCTGTCGGACAGGATACGGGCGAGAACGTCGCGCTTCTCCTCGCGCCCGACGGCGATGACGCTCTGGGCGATCTGCTCGATGGGCCGGGAAACCGGCGCAACGGCGACCTCTTTCGGGTCGGTCTGGAACTGGGCGGCGAGGCGGCGGATCTCGGCCGGCATGGTGGCCGACATCAGCACCGTCTGGCGCGCTTTCGGCAGAAGGTTGCCGATCCGCTTGATCGCCGGCATGAAGCCGAGGTCGAGCATCTGGTCCGCCTCGTCGAGCACCACGCTCACGACCGCGTCGAGGGTCAGCGCGCCGGTGGACAGGTGGTCCAGCAGGCGGCCCGGGGTGGCGACCACGATGTCGACGCCGCGGGACAGCGTGCGGACCTGCGGGCCCGGCTTGACGCCGCCGACGATGACCGCGGTGGAGATGCGCGCAAAGCGGCTATAGCGCCGGATCTCGTCTTCGATCTGGGCCGCCAGCTCGCGGGTGGGAGTGAGAATGAGCGCGCGGCACGCTTTTGCGGGCGGCCGGCCCTTGCGGGCGATGAGCTGCTCGAGCATCGGCAGCACGAAGGCCGCGGTCTTGCCGGTGCCCGTCTGTGCGATGCCCAGGACGTCCTCGCCCTTGAGAAGAAGGGGAATGACGCCGGCCTGGATGGGTGTCGGCGCCTCGTAGCCTTCGGCGGTGATCGCACGAAGGAGCGACTCGGCCAGGCCGAGTTCGGAAAATGTCGTCAAAGGATACTTTCAGTGGCCGCCGCCGGTTTGTGCAGGGCAGGATCGGCCGGAAGGAAGCTTGCGTAGATCAGCCGCCGTGGTTGGGGTGCATGAGCACTCTTCATCCGCGGCATAGAACCTCCGCGAGAAGCTTGCGCCGCCTGACGTCTGAGGAGACAGTCCACGCACGGCGCGACACTCACGTAGTCGATCACCCCCCCATCTGGCAAGGGCTCAGCTTGCATGGGGGGTAGTCACCCGCCGGGGGACTGGCCCGCCGGCGGGCGGTTGGAGCCGGTGCGGCCCTATTCGGGTGCGACCATGAAGCGCGAGGCGTTGGCCTTGTCGGCCTCGGCCTTCAGGATCTCCACCAGCTCGACCGCGTCGGGGCCGAGCGAGCCCTGGATGTGCTTGTCGAATGCCGCCCCGGTCACCGTGCGCATCTCATTGCGATCCTCAGGCGACAGCGCGGTGATGGTCAGCTCGTCCTTGAGGCCGGAGATGCCGCGGTCGGACGCCTCGATGAGCCGCGACAGGCCGCGCGAGGCATCGACGCACGACTGCGCCGCGTGGTGGATGATGTCCTTCTGCGGCTCGGTGAGGTCCTCGTAGAAGGCCTTGTTCATGATCAGCGTGAACGGCGAATAGAGGTGGTTCGTCAGCGTCATGAACTTCTGAACCTCGTTGAGGTTCGCCGTCACGATGATCGGGATCGGGTTCATCTGCCCGTCGATCACGCCGGTCTGCAAGCCCGAATAGACCTCGGAGAAGGCGAGCGGATAGGCCTCCATGCCGAGCGCGTTCATGATCGCCTGGTGCGAGGGCAGCGTCATGGTGCGCAGGCGCACGCCCTTCATGTCCTCGAGCGTCGCGATTTCCTTCTTGGAGTTGGTGATCGCGAACAGGCCGCCCGTGTCGGGGTAACCGAGGACCACCACGTCGCCGAGCTTCTCCTCCATGTCGGCCTTCAGCGCCTGGCCGAACTTGCCGTCGAACACCTCGTTGGTGGCGCCGTTGTCGGCGAAGGCGAACGGCAGGTTGAGGACGTCGATGTTCTGGTAGTAGGGCGCCAGAGAGCCGGTCGACGCGTTGGTCATTTCCACGACGCCGTCGCGCACCATCTGCACCGCCTCGGTGATCGTGCCGATCTGGCCGCCGGGGTAGAGCTCCACGGCGATCTCGCCGTTGGAATCGGTGTTGACGATGTTGGCGAACACCACCGCACAGGCATGATTGGGGTTGTCGTAGATGTCGGCCTTGGAATCGTGCGCGAAGCGGAGAACCTTCTCCTGCGCGAACGACTGGCCGCTCAGCGCGATCAGCGCCGCGGCGGCGAGCAAAGCAGTTTTCATGGATCGTCCCATTGCTGTTTGAGGGTTGTCGAGGTGGTCAGGCGAAACCGAGCGCGCGCGGGATGAGGAGCGCCAGGTCTTCCCAGTAGGCGAAGACCAGGAGCACGCCGATCTCGGCGATGAGGAAGGGCCAGAGCTTGCTGACGATCGCCTCCAGCCGCTCGCCCGTCACC
>JAUIJH010000212.1 GCA_030431335.1 Alphaproteobacteria bacterium | reverse complement strand
CATCAGCGCGCCAAGCCGCTCGGCCCCTAGGTCCAGCGCGGCGGCCTGTGCCCGCACGTCGCCGATCCGCTGGTCGGCCACCCGGATGTTGGAGCAGATGATGCTGTAGATCTCCGCATCCATCCGCCCCTCCTTGAACAGCCGCACCGCCTCACGGGCATTCTCGCGCACGTTCTGCGGGTTGCCGTTGACCGGGTTCTCGTAGGGCTGGGTGAAGACCTCGGGCGGAACCTTGTCCCGCACCTCCTCCAGGATCTCGAGCTCGAGCCCTTCCGGCAGGCCGGACGACGCGAGTTCGGTGCCGTGGAAGTAGGACGAGATACGCTCGTACTGACCGAAGAAGATGGTCTCCTTCTGCGATTCGAAATCGTACAGGAGATTGAGCGCGCGGCGGACGCGCGGATCCTGGAACTTGGTGTTGCGCAGGTTCATGACGAACGCCTGCATGGTGCCCCGCGCCTCGTCGGGAAATTCTTCCAGGATCACGTCGCCGCGCTCGCGGGCGGGGAATTCATAGCCCGTCGCCCAGTTCTTGGCGCTGTTTTCCATGCGGAAATCGAACTGGTCGCCCTTGAAGGCCTCCAGCACCACCGTCTGGTCGCGAAACACCTCGTAGCGGATCGTATCGAAGTTGTTGGTGCCGATGTTGACCGGCTTGTCGACGCCCCAGTACTCCGGCGCGCGCTCGTACTCGATGAAGCGGTTCGGCTCGAAGCGGCCGATCTTGTAGGGGCCGGAGCCCAGCGCCGGCTCCAGCGTGCTCGACATGATATCGCGCTGGCCCCCGCCGGGAGCCGTGCCCGTCCACCAATGCTTCGGCAGGATCGTGAGCTGACCGACGATGTGCGGCAGTTCCTTGTTGCCCGGCCGCGCGAACTCGAAGCGCACGACGTTGTCGCCGACGTCCTCGGCCTTCACCACATCCTTGTAATAAAAAGCGCGCGTGGGGTCCGCCTCCTTGGTGACGTCGAGCGACCAGGCGACGTCCTCCGGGGTGATCGGCTCGCCGTCGTGCCAGCGTGCGTCGGGATCGAGACGGTACTCGACCCAGGCATAATCGTCCGGATAGCGGACCGCCTCGGCGATCTGGCCGTACATGCCGGAAATGTCGAACTCGTCGAGCGCGGTGGTCATCAGCTGCTCGTAGATGAGGCCGATGCCGGGCGCCGCGTTGCCGCGCTGCAGGATGGGGTTGAAGCTGTCGAAGCCGGACGGGTCGGCGAGGCGGACCCGCCCCCCCTTCGGAGCGTCGGGATCGACGTAGTCGAAATGGGGGAAATCGGCCGGATAGCGCGGCTCATCCGACAAGGAGGAGGCGTGCTTCCATTCGGGTTCGGCCTGGGCGTGGGCGAAGGTCGGTACGGCCAGCCACGCGAACGCGGCGGCCACGAAAATCGCGGCGCGCATCTGACACCTCATGTCTCAACGCATTCAGCTTATCGGCAGGCTCCCGCTTCGCAACCCGTGGAAGGCCGAGCTAACCGAGATGTAATCGCCTCCCGGAGCAGCAACCCGGCCCATCGTGCGCGCAGGCCGGGCGGTTCAGGCCGCCAGCGGCGACCTGAAGGCGCCGACCGAGGCGGCCGGCGCGGTTTGCTGGATCAATCGGCCGCAGGCGCGGCAGCCGATGTATCGGTCTCGGTCGCCGGGGTTTGCGTTGCGGCGGGGGCGGCCTCGGTCGC
The DNA here is from genome assembly GCA_030431335.1 of Alphaproteobacteria bacterium. GTDB lineage: Bacteria > Pseudomonadota > Alphaproteobacteria > Rhizobiales > Amorphaceae > Acuticoccus. The sequence goes on along the minus strand of JAUIJH010000212.1, from coordinate 6,700 downwards.
TGCAGCGGGGGCTTCCGGCGCCGCGGCAGGCGCGGCTTCGGAGGCAGCAGCCGGGGCTTCCGGTGCGGCGGCAGGCGCCGCCTCGGTGGGGGTCGTGGTCGTGGCAGCCGGAGCCACGGCAGCGGCCTCGCCCGTACCGCTCGCCGGGGCCGACGCATTCGCCGCGGCAGGCGCCGCGAGGGGTGCCGCTTCCGGCGAGATGGAGTGCAGCCAGGCGATGATCGCCGCGCGCTGCTTGTCGTCCTTCACGCCGGCAAAGGCCATGCGGGTGCCCGGAACCACGTCCATCGGCGCGTTCAGATAGCTGTCGAGGTGCTCGATCGTCCAATCGCCGTCCCCGCCCGCGTGGTTCTTCATCGCCTCGGAGTAGTCGAAGCCTTCCTTGGACGCGATCTTCGCGCCGTAGACGCCATGCAGGTTGGGGCCGATCTTGTGGGCTTCACCCTCGTTGACCGAGTGACAGGCGAGGCAGATGGCAGCGGCGGCGTGCCCGGCAGCCGGGTCGGCCGCTGCGACCATCGCCGCGAACGTCCCCTCGGTGCCTTCCTGCGCGCCTTCCTGGCCCGGCGTGCCGTCGTTCTGGGGCGCGGCCTGCTCGACGGCGGCCTCGCCGCCTTCGCTCGCGTCCGTCGCCGTCCCGCCGGCATCGACGGCGGCCACCTCGGTCGGCGGCTCCGGCAGCGGCGGCGCGTCGGGCGATTCGGACCTCAGGTAGCTCACCACTTCGGCGCGCTGCGCCCCGTCCTTGAGGCCGGCAAAGCCCATGATGGTGCCCGGGACGTGCTTCTGCGGGTTCTCCAGGAAGCCGTCCAGCTCGTCGTAGGACCAGGTCTTGCCCTCGCCGAACTCCTTCAACGCGGCCGAATATTTGAAGTCCGCGTGCGAGGCGATCGGCCGGCCGACCACGCCGTGCAGCGCGGGGCCGATGCCGTTGGCGCCGCCTTCGGTGAAGGTGTGGCAGGCTCCGCACACTTTCGCCCTGCGTTGACCCGCATCGGTGTCGGCGACGGCCAGCAACGCCGCGAACGGCACCTCGGCCTCCTCCTCGGCGGCGAGACCGGAGTTTTCTTCCGCGATCGCCACCACGTAGGCGGGATCGTAGAGCTCATGGGGCTCGAAAATGATCTCCGACAGAACGCTCAGGCCCATGGCGAAGACCAGGGCCGCCAAGATCGCACCCACAAATTTGTTCAGCTCGTGTGCGTTCATTCCCGCATCAATCCTCGTTCGCGTTCCGTTGCCGGACGACCGCCCGGCGCCTTTCCGATTCCCAACATGCGCCGTTCACGGTATGTGACCCGGAGGCAAGCCCTGGCAACCTATAGAATGTGAGTTTCGCACCCGCAAATGAGACACCGGCGCACAGTGTTGCCAGGAAAAGCCCCGTACCAGCCCCAATCCGAATTGAAGTGACCGTGACCCTGCTCCTCGACCGGTGCGACGATGCGCCGTCCCACAAACCCGCTCCGCCGTCAAAGCTTTTGCGTGGCTTGCCGCTGCGCTGCGAAAGCGACCTGCGGCCATGACCGCTCCGATCAAGGTCGTATTCCAGGGCGAGCCCGGCGCCAACTCCCATATCGCGGTCGTCGAAGCCTTCGCCGACGCCGAGGCCGTCCCGATGCCGACCTTCGAGGATTGTTTCGCCGCCGTCGAGAACGGCAGCGCGACCTACGCGATGATTCCGATCGAAAATTCGGTGGCCGGCCGCGTGGCGGATATCCACGCGCTGCTGCCCCAGGCCAACGTCTTTTTCGTTGGCGAGCATTTTTTGCCGGTGCGCCACCAGTTGATGGCGCTGCCCGGCATCGCGCTCGACCAGATCCGCACCGTGCATAGCCACGTGCAAGCGCTGGGGCAGTGCCGGCGGCGGCTGCGCGCGATGGGGCTCACCCCCATCGTCGCCGCCGATACCGCCGGCTCGGCACGCGATGTGGCGCGCGACGGCGATCCCACCAAGGCCGCGATCGCATCGCGCCTGGCCGCCGAGATCTACGGGCTCGATATTCTGGTCGAGGACATCGAGGACGAGACGCACAACACCACGCGCTTCGTGATCGTCGCCGCCGAGCCGGCGGCCGCGCCGCCCGAGGGCCCGGCGATGACGTCGCTGCTGTTTCGCGTGCGCAACGTGCCCGCCGCGCTCTACAAGGCGCTCGGCGGCTTCGCGACCAACGGCGTCAACATCGTCAAGCTGGAGAGCTATCAGCTCGGCGGCCGCTTCTTCGCCACCATGTTTTTCGCCGACATCGAGGGCAAGCCGGACGACGAGGCCGTCGCGCTCGCGCTGGAGGAGTTGCACTTCTTCACCGATCAGGTGCGCATCATCGGCACCTACCCCGCGTCGCCGTTCCGCCAGAGCGTCCTCTAGCTCTTCACCGGCGAGCAGCCTTCCGCTCGGTCGATCTCCACCGGGCGAGGGCAATTCTCGCGGCACGCTCACGCGCCGCGGCGTTGGATGGAGGGGCGGAGGCACGTGAAGAGCGGCCGGCCCGTCAGGTGGCCGGCACCGAGGGGCCCGGGATGGCGTGCGGCTCGGCTTCGCCTTCCTCGTCCACCGCGCCCACCGCGTCGTGCTCGATCGCCGGCTCCAAATCTGGGGCGGTGAGCACGCGCAGATCGATCGCCGGCAGGTGCGGCTCGCCCACGGAGGGCGGCACGCGCCACTCGAACGCGTCGAGCCGGCCGGTGACGGGCGAGACCGCCGCCCATGCCGCGGCCGTCACGCCGTCGGCGATCCACTGCGGATCGCGCGGCGCGCGCACCGCCCGGGCCAGCCAGTCGCGCACGCGGCCCTCGTCGCCGGGAGCCAATGCCTCGAGCTCGGCCATCAGGATGCAGACACGCTGTGTCGCGCGGCTGTCGAGGTGCGGACTGATCGCCTCCCGCGCCATGGCCACCTCGCGTGCCGACAGCGCGGCACGGGCGAGGCCGAGCGCACTTTCCACGTGATCGGGCCGCAGCGCGGCCATCGCCTTGGCCCGCTTCAGCCGCACGTCGGCCGCGCCGCCTTCGATGTCGAGCGCGGCACGGAAGAGGTCCGGATGCGGCGCCCGGCGATAGGTCTCCTCCAGGATCGACAAGGCCTGGCGCCGATTGCGCGGGCCGACGGCCGCAGCCGCCGCCAGCGCCGCGGGCACGAAATCCTTGGCGAGCCCGTGCGCCTCCAGCGCCGCCGCCCGCGCCCTGCCGGCGTCCTCGCCCTTGAGCGCCTCGGCCGTCAACAGCACGGCGCGCAGCCGCCGGTGCGTCGGCCGGTCGATCAGCTTGGCCTTGGCGTTGAGTTCCAGCTGGGCGAGCGCGGCGGCGATGTCTCCGGCCGCGGCGGCCGTGCGAAACACCGTTTCGGCCGCCCACGGCAGCGCCGCATCGAGCGCCAGCGCCGCCTTGGCGTGCGCCAGTGCGGCGGCGTGGTCGCCGGCGCGCTCCGCCTCCATGGCGAGCCCGCGCAAGCCGAGCGTCGCCGTCTCCGGCACGGCGGCGAGGCGGCCGAAATGGGCGAGCGCGGCGGGACCGTCGCCGCGCAACTGGGCCGCCTGCGCGGCGAGGAAGGCCGCAAGGGGCACGTCGGGCAGGTCGTTCAGCGCCTGCGCGGCGGCACGGCCGGCGCGCTTGCCGTCGCCCGCCCCCACCGCGACCACGCCGGTCGATAGCGCCTGCCATCCCCGCGCCGTGCGCGCCCGTGCCCGGCGCGTGCGCACGATGCGCGGCAGGCGCCAGACGAGGCGCAACAATTCGGCGACGAGCAGCACCACGATCGCCCCCGCCGCGATCAAAGCCGCCGCTTCGGTGGTGGTGATGGTGCCGCTCTCGCCGCGCCAGTCGTAGCGGATCGTGCCGGGCTCGTCGGCGAGCCAGGCCGCCGCGGCGGTGAAGACGAACAATCCCGCCAGGATGATGAGAAGGCGAATCAATGGACCCCGCCTCCGCCCGCTCCGCACCGCTCGCGCAGCCAGTCGAGCGCCTCCAGCAGCGACGGCTCGTCCGGACGGACCGCCGTGGCGACGCGAACGCCGGCCGGGAGCTGCGCCGCGACGGCGGCCGATAGCGCCACGCAGGCCGCCTGCCGCCAGGGCGCCTGCGTGCCGAGCCGGGCGAAGATCTCCGCGGTGCGGGGAGAATAAAGAAGCGCCGCATCGAGCGGCCCGTCGCACGGCGGCAGCGCCTTCGCGGCGACCATGCGGTAGACCACGCGCCGTTCCGCCTCGATCCCCGCCGCCGCCAAAACGCCGGTGAGGTCGCCGCGCTGGTCCGCGCCCGACAGGTGCACCACCTTGGCCCGCCCCTCGCGCCGCAACAGGTCGGCGAGGGCTGTGACGTCGCCGGCGGCATGGCGCACGTCCCGCGCACCGCTCGACACCGCCGCGGCGGCCGTGGCCGCGCCGACGCAGAAGGTGGGGATGCCGTGGAAGGCTTCGTGGCCGGCGAGCAGCATGGCCGCGCTCCGGCTCGTCAGCGCCAAGGCGCCGATGCCTTCGGCCGAGCCCCAGCCGTCGACCGGCTCCAGCGTCAAAAGCGGCGCCCGCACGACCGCATAGCCGCGCCGGAGAAGGCGCGCCGCGGTCTCGCCAGCCTGCGGCTCCGGTCGGGTGACGGCGACGGTGAAACTCATGCCTTGGCCTTGATCAGCAGCGCGCGGTCCATGCGAACGGACCGCGGCTTATCATGGGGATATGTCGGCAAGCCGTCATCCCCATTGGGCGAAGAAGGCCGCGCCCAGGCGTCCCTTGAGCTCGCGCCCTGCCTCGAAGCCGACCGCGGCGGCCTCCTCGACCGGGCCGTCGCGGGTGATGTCGGCGCTGTCCGCCCCGTCCGGCGTGGCGACGAGGCCGGTCAGGCTGACGCGCCCCTCCCCCACGGTGGCGAGGCCGGCGATGGGCGTGCGGCACGACCCGTCGAGCGCGGCGAGAAAGCCGCGCTCGGCGCTGACGGCGATGGCCGTCTCGCGATGGTCGATCCGGGCGAAAGTCTCCAGCGACGCCTCGTCGCGGCGGATCTCGATGGCGATGGCGCCCTGCGCGAGGGCGGGCGGAAAGGTGGTGGGGTCGAGGATCTCGGTCGCCACCCCCTCGTCGCCGAGCCGCTTGAGGCCGGCGAGCGCCAGGAGCGTGGCGTCGCACACTCCCTCGTCGAGCTTCCTGAGGCGTGTCTGCACGTTGCCGCGCAGCACCTCGCACTTGAGGTCGGGCCGGGCGCGGCGCACCAGCGCCTGCCGGCGCAGCGAGGCGGTGCCCACGACCGCCCCTTCCGGCAAATCGGCAAAGCGCACCCCGCCGCGGCCGATGAAGGCGTCGCGCACGTCCTCGCGCGGCAGGAAGGCGCCGAGCGTCAGCAGCTCGGGCAGCACCGTCTCCAGATCCTTGCCGGAGTGGACGGCGCAATCGATCCGCCCATCGAGCAGCGCTTCTTCGATTTCCTTGGTAAAGAGGCCCTTGCCGCCCACTTCCGACAGCGGCCGGTCCAGGATCATGTCGCCCGTGGTCTTGATGACCACGATCTCCGTCGCCTCGACACCGGCGTCGTTTTTCAGTGCGGCCGCCACCATGTGGGCTTGGGCGAGTGCGAGGGGGCTGCCGCGGGTGCCGATGCGTATCAAGGTCACGAGAGGTCCGAACGATTGATGTCGATGGGGAACCATAAAGAAGCGGGCGGGTCGGCGGAAGCTCTGGTGCTGGGCATCGAGACGAGCTGCGACGAGTGCGCGGCCGCCGTGGTCGCCGGCCGCCCCGGCGCGGCCCGCATCCTCTCCGACGTGGTTCTGAGCCAGATCGACCTGCACCAGATCTACGGCGGCGTGGTGCCCGAAATTGCCGCCCGCGCCCATGCCGAGACCATCGACGGCGTGGTCGGCGAGGCGCTGCGGCAGGCGGGGCTCGCACCCGGCGGGCTCGATGCGATCGCCGCGACGGCGGGACCGGGTCTCCTCGGCGGGCTCCTCGTGGGCGCGACGTTCGGCAAGGCGCTGGCGCAGGGGGCGGGCGTGCCGTTCGTCGCGGTCAACCACCTCGAGGCGCACGTGCTGACGGCCCGCCTCACCCACGGCGTCGCCTTCCCGTTCTGCGTGGCGCTGCTGTCGGGCGGCCACGCGCAGTTCATCGCCGCGCTGGAGCCCGGCCGCTACGTGCGGCTCGGCGGCACCATCGACGACGCGGCGGGCGAGGCCTTCGACAAGACAGCCAAGCTCCTGGGTCTGCCCTATCCCGGCGGCCCGGCGGTGGAAAAGGCCGCGGCCGAGGGCGACGCGACGCGCTTCGCCTTCCCGGTGCCGCTGCAAAAGCGCGCCGGGTGCGACCTCTCCTTCGCCGGGCTCAAGACCTCTGTTCGGGTTGCGGCGCAGAAGCTTGTGCCGCTGACCGAGGCCGACGTCGCCGACATTTGCGCTGGTTTTCAAGCGAGCGTCGCGGAGCTGTTGCGCCGCAAGTCGGCGCGGGCGCTGGAGGCATTCGCGGCGCTCGCCGGAGAGCCGGCCAGGGCCTTCGTGGTGGTGGGGGGTGTCGCGGCCAATGCGCGGCTGCGCGCGGTGCTGGGCGGTGTCGCGGCGGCGGCGGGGGTGCCCTTCGTCGCCCCACCGGTGCGACTTTGCACCGACAACGGCGCGATGATCGCCTACGCGGCGCTGGAGGCGATGGCCGCCGGCACCGCTCTGGGGCCGGAGGCACGGGTGCGTTCCCGCTGGCCGCTCGACGCCGACGCGCCCGCCCTC
>JAUIJH010000020.1 GCA_030431335.1 Alphaproteobacteria bacterium | reverse complement strand
CGTGCTGGTACTTGCCGCTCCACGTGAACGTGTAGTTCTGGACCAGATCCTCCACCTCGATGGAGGCGTTGTCGGGCAGGCCGAACTCCCACAGCGGCACCTCGAAGTCGGCGCCCTGGCCGTTGTGCGGGTCGAGGTTCACGGCGAACAGCAGGAAGGACGACTTGTCCTCGGTGCGCTTGCCGTAGAAGAGGATGTTGTCGTTCCACATGTTGTAGAATTCGACGTTGGCGAATTCCTGTAGCGCCGGGTGGGTCTGGCGCAGCATGTTCATGCGGGCGATGTCGTCACGGATGTTGCCGGGGCGGTCCCAGTCCCACGCGCGGATCTCGTACTTCTCGGAGTTGAGGTACTCCTCGCGGCCCGGAATCGGCGTCGCCTCGCACAGCTCGAAGCCTGAATAGACGCCGTAGTTGCCGGCGAGCGAGGACGCCAGAACAAGGCGCACCTGATGCCCGGCGCGACCCGAGGTCTGCAGGTAGACCGGGTTGATGTCCGGCGTGTTGACGAAGAAGTTGACGCGCATGGTGTGACGCTTTTCCGTGCGCGTCAGCTCCAGCATGTATTCCGTCAGCTCTTCCTTGGTGGTGCGCCAGGTGAAGTAGGAATAGGACTGCGAGAAGCCCACCTTGGCCAGCCGGTGCATCACCTTCGGCCGCGTGAACGCCTCCGACAGGAACAACACGTCGGGATGCTGCTTCTGCACCTCGGCGATGACCCACTCCCAGAAGGCGTAGGCCTTGGTGTGCGGGTTGTCGACGCGGAAGATCTTCACGCCGTGGGAGATCCAGAACAGGAACACGTCGCGCTGGGCGATCCACACCTCGGGGATCACCTTGTCGCCGTCGTAGAAGCGGACGTTGACGATGTCCTCGTACTTCTTCGGCGGGTTCTCCGCGTAGCGGATCGAGCCGTCGGGGCGCCAGTCGAACCAGTCCGGGTGCTGCTTGATCCAGGGGTGGTCGGGCGAACAGTTGAGCGCGTAGTCGAGCGCGATCTCCAGGCCCTGCTCGCGCGCGGCGTCGATCAGCCGCTTGAAGGCCTCGAACCCGCCGAGCTCGGGGTGCAGCGCGTCGTGCCCCCCTTCCGCCGCGCCGATGGCGTAGGGGCTGCCCACGTCGTCCGGCTGCGCGTCCAGGGTGTTGTTCTTGCCCTTGCGGTTGGTGAGGCCGATGGGGTGGATCGGCGGGAAATAGAGCACGTCGAAGCCGAGGCCCCGCACGTAGGGGAGCCGCGCGATCACATCGTCGAAGGTGCCGTGGCGGTGCGGATCGCCCGACATCGACCGCGGGAACAGCTCGTACCAGGCCGAGAACGCCGCCGCCGGCCGGTCGACCCACAGCCTCAGCACCCGGTGGTAGCGGGTGAGGTTGGCGCGATGGCCGGCGCGGCGCATGAGGGCGCCCGCCTCCTCGCCGGTGAGCACGGCGAAGCGGGTGCCGTCGTCGGCCGCCTTCATGCCGGCCGCGAGCTGGGTCAGCGCGATCCGATCGTCGGCCGTGCCGCGCTCGCCCGCCTGCGCCGAGGCCGCCACGAGGCGCACGCCCTCCTCCAGCTCCAGCGTGATCGACACGCCGGCAGCCTGCTTCTTCGACACCTCCGACTGCCACATGCCCCACACATCGCGCCAACCGATGACGGTGTACTCGTGCATGGCGTTGGCCAGCGGCGTGAAGGTGCCCGCCCAGCGCTGGTTGTCGGTGGCCTCCAGCGGCGCCTCGGTCCAGCCGTCCTCGCCGACGCGGCGCCACAGGATGGCCGCGTCGACCATGTCGTGGCCCTCGCCGAACACGTCGACCTCGACCTCGAACGGGCGGCCGACGATGGCCTTGGCGGGAAAGCGGCCGCCGTCAATCTCCGGATCGACGCCTTCGATCGCAACCCGCTCCTCGGCCATCCTGACGATGATCGCGGTGGGATCATCGGCGGCCTGGGCCCGCGCGGGGGTGGCCGCGGCTCTGCGGCGCGGCGTGGACTTTATCTCTGTTTTCTTCATCTGACTGCCAGCGAGTTCGGAATAAAAGGTCTCGACGCGGTCGCGTGCTCAACTCGTCCTACCGCTCGGTCATAGGCTCGGATTTCCGCCACCTCAGCACAACTTTTCCGCGAGCGCGACCCCCCTTGGTGATCGTGACTGTGCGGTGGGTTGGCACCTAGAGCGCAATTGTCCTGGCGCCACCCCGCAATATACGCGCCACTTAAAAAATCGTTTCGACGCGGGGTGCGCAGCCGCCCGCCATCGGCGCGGGCGGCCACCGTCATTGGCGGGGGTGTTTGCGCAGGAAGTTGAAATCGCAGCCATCTTCGGCTTGCAGCACCTCGTCGAAGTAGAGCTTGGCGTAGCCGCGCTCGACATTGACGTGGGCGGGCGGCCGCCAGGCGGCGCGGCGCCGTTCCAGCTCCTCCGGGGCCACCAGGAGGGCGATCTGGCCGGCGGCGACATCGAGGCGGATTTCGTCGCCCGTTTCAACCAGTGCCAGAGGTCCGCCGTCCGCCGCCTCGGGGCTGATGTGCAGGACGATGCTGCCGAAGGCGGTGCCGCTCATGCGCGCGTCGGAGATGCGGACCATGTCCTTCACCCCCGCGGCGGCCAGTTTGCGAGGGATGGGAATGTAGCCCGCCTCGGGCATGCCGGGCGCGCCCTTGGGACCGGCGTTCTGGAGGACGAGAACGCTGTCCGCCGTCACCTCGAGGTCCGGCGCGTCGATGCGGTCGGCCATGTCCTCCAGGGAGGAGAACACCACGGCGCGGCCCGTGTGCTGCAGCAGCGCCGGCGTGGCGGCGGCCTGCTTGATGATCGCCCCGTTGGGCGCCAGGTTGCCCCGCAGCAGGCGCAGGCCGCCGCCCTGGTGGATCGGCTCGTCGATGGAGCGCACCACCTCCTGGGGGAAGGCCGGCGGCTCGGCGGCGAGGTTCTGCGCCAGCGTCTGCCCGGTGACGGTGAGGCAATCGCCGTCCATCAGCGGTTCGATGGCGCGCAGCACCGTGGCGAGCCCGCCCGCCTTGAAGAGGTCCTCCATGTAGTGGGCGCCGGAGGGCTTGAGGTCCACCACCACGGGCGTCTCGGCGCCGAGCCGGTCGAGCTCTTCGAGGTCGAGATCGAAGCCGAGGCGCCCGGCGATGGCCGCCAGGTGCACGACGCCGTTGGTGGACCCGCCGATCGCCTGCAGCACGCGCATGGCGTTGGTCATCGAGGCGCGGGTCATGATCTGGGTGGGGCGCAGGCCCTCCTTGGCGATCTCCACGGCGCGGCGGCCGGTCGCCTCGGCGTGGCGCATCCGGTCGGCGTGGACGGCGGGGATCGCGGCGCCGCCGGGCAGCATCATCCCCATCGCCTCGGCGACGAGGGCCATGGTGGAGGCGGTGCCCATCACCATGCAGGTGCCGGGGCCGGGGGCGAGCTTGTCGTTGGCCGCGCCGATCTCCTCCTCGCTCAGCGCGCCGGCGCGGTAGGAGGCCCACAGCCGGCGGCAGTCGGTGCAGGCGCCGAGCCGCTCGCCGCGGTGGCTGCCGGTGATCATCGGCCCGGTGACGGTCAGGATGGCCGGCACGTCGGCGCTGGCCGCCCCCATCAGGAGCGCCGGCACGGTCTTGTCGCAGCCGCCCACCAGCACCACCGCGTCCATCGGCTGGGCGCTGATCATCTGCTCGGCGTCCATCGCCATCAGGTTGCGCAGGTACATCGAGGTGGGGTGGGAGAAGGATTCGTGCAGCGACACGATGGGAAAATCGATGGGCAGGGCCCCCGACAGCATCACGCCCCGCTTGATCGCCTCGATGATGTCGGGGACGTTGCGGTGGCAGGCGTTGTAGCCGGAATAGGTGTTGGTGATGCCGATGATGGGCCGGTCGAGCGCGTCGTCCGAATAACCCATCGCCTTGATGAAGGCCTTGCGCAGAAAGAGCGAAAAACCGGCGTCCCCGTAATTCGCAAGGCCCTGCCGCAAGCCCCGCTTCGCATCGTCGCTCGTGTCCATCGTCCGCCCTTGTTCTCTTTCGCCAAGCCTTGCCCCTGGCACGGCATTCGGCAAGCCCCCCTCGGGCGGGCGAGGCGAAGAATGCGAAAGTGTCGCGCGGCCGGGGCCTTGGCGCGGGCGGTGCAGGGACCTGGGCCGGGCGAGAAACGACGAGGGAGAGACACATGGCGGCTGCCCGCTTCGACGCGGTCCCCACCCGCTGGCCGGCCGACGGGGCGGCGAACCCGGACACCACGGCGCTCATTGTCATCGACATGCAGCGCGACTTCTGCGACCCCGACGGCTACGTCGCCCGGCTCGGCTACGACGTGGCGCCGCTGCGCGCCATCATCCCCAGCCTCCGCGCCGTGCTGGAGGGCATGCGCGGGTGGGGCGCGATCGTCGTGCCCACGCGCGAGGGACATCGGCCGGACCTCAGGGACCTGTCGCGGCTGAAGGCGGCGCGGTCGCGGCGCGGCGGCGCGGAGATCGGCACGGCGGGCCCGCTCGGCCGCTTCCTGGTGCGCGGAGAGCCCGGCTGGCAGATCATTCCCGAGCTTGCCCCCGCCCCCGGCGAGGCGGTCATCGACAAGCCCGGCTACTGCGCCTTCCACGCCACGGAACTGGAGGCGATCCTGCGCCATCGCGGCATCCGGCGGCTGATGCTGTGCGGCGTCACCACGGACGTGTGCGTGCATTCCACGCTGCGCAGCGCCGTCGACCGCGGCTTCGATTGCGCGGTGGTGGCGGACTGCTGCGCCGCGACCGAGCCAGCGCACCACGCGGCCGCCATCGGCACGATCCAGACCGAGGGCGGGCTGTTCGGCGCCGTCACCACCAGCGAGGCGGTGCTGCGCGCCCTCCCCGGCCGAACGCCGGAAACCAACTAGTCGGCGGCATCGCCGCCGCTGTGCGCGGTGTCGGCCGGGCTGGCGTCCGCCACCTCGCGCAGCCGCTCCACCATGGCCGCCTCGTCCCATTCGCGCGCACCGAGCGCCACCAGCGACAGCCGCCCGTCCGGCGCCACCACGTAGGTCACCGGCAGGCCGACGACGTGCCAGGGATCGGCCAGCGCGTTGTCCGCGTCGCTCAGGATTTGCAGGCCCTCGGTGTCGACCTTGCCCAGGAATTCGTCGATGCGCTCGCGCTTGTCGCCGAGGTTGACGGCGAGCACCACGAGTTCATCGGCCGGCACCTGCCGGGCGAGGCGCGCCAGCGAGGGCATTTCCACCTGGCAGGGGGCGCACCACGTCGCCCAGAAGGAGACGACGAGCGTGCGCCCGCGATAGTCCTCGATGCGGTGCAGCATGCCGGCGAGGTCCGGCACGCTGAGCGCCGGCGCCTCGATGGGTTCGGGCACCGCCGTGAGCCGCGGCTCCGCCAGAGCGCCCGACAAGGTGGCCGACAAGATGGAGGAGACGACCAGCGCCAACGCGCCGCGCAGCACATGCCTCACCATCGCGGCACACGCAGCTTGAACTGGTGATATTGCGGCGCACCATAAAGATATTCGAAGTCGATCGGGCGCCAGTCGGACGCCGAGTAGGACAGGCGCTCGATGCGGATCGCCGGCGCGCCGTCGGGCAGCGACAGGTGCTTGGCGACGCCCGGGTCGGGCCGCGTCATCTCCATGGTGATGTCGGCGAAGGCGAGCTCGATGCCGAGCTCGTCCTCCAGCAGGCTGAAGATGTCCACCCCGGCCAGGTCGTGCTCGACGAGGCGCTCGCCGACGTCGAGCGGAAAATAGCTGATGTCGTAGGAGACGGTGGCGTAGGCCGCGATGCGCAGGCGCTCGATGCGCACGACCTCCTCCCCCTCGCCGAGCTGGAGCTTGCTCGCCACCTCGCCGAGCGCCGGCACGCGCGCGACGCCGAGCACCTCGGAGCGCGCCGCCACGCCGACCGGCGCCATGATCTCGCCGAACCCCTGCAGCCGGCCGAGATCCTGCACCGCGCGCAAGGGCTGCACGATGTGGCCCTTGCCGCGATGGCTCTCGATCAGCTCGGCCGCGTGCAGCCGCTCCAGCGCCTGGCGCACGGTGATCCGGCTCACCTCGAAACGGCGCATCAACTCGTTCTCGCTGGGCAGGCACGTGCCGGGCGGATAGGTGCCGTCGTGGATCCCGCGCAGCAGCGCGTCCTTCACCCGCTCGTACTTCTTGCGCGGCGCCTCGCCTGGGGGAGCGAGCGGAGCGCGCCGCGGCCAGGTCGGATAGTCCCTCGGCTTTTTCGGATCCGACATGGTCTTTTGCACCCGTCTGCCCCCTCCAGGACCAACCTTCAACCCGTGGCGGCGCCGATGCGGCTGAGCGCCCAGCGAACGTTCTTGCGCACGTCGGGGTCGGGATCGTTCACCAGCGCCTCGAGGTGCGGCAGGGCGGCCGGATCGGCGATCTCGCCCAATGCGGCCGCCGCCTCCTTGCGCAGGTTGCTGACCTCGTGGTGCAGGCTCTGCGCGATCCGGTCGACCGCTTCCTTCGCCTTCAACTGGCCGAGGCTGCGGATCGCCTTGACGCGCACCTGCCAGACATCGTCGTCGAGTAGGCCCGCGAGCGGCCCGCGCGCCTGGTCGAAGCGCGACTTGCCGAGCGTCTCGGCGGCGCACTCGCGCACGGCCCAGCCCTCGTCCGCCAACACGCCGATCAGCGCGTCGGCCGCGTGGGGGGACTTGGAGAAGGCGAGCGCGCCGGCGGCCGTGCGGCGCACCTCCGCGTCGGCATCGCGGCAGGCGGCGATGAGGGCGGGCAGCGATTCCTCCGCCTTGAGGTAGCCGACCACGCCGACCGCCTGGGCGCGCACGCCGGGCTCGGGATCCTTCATCGCCTTGACGCCGATGGCGAGCGCCTCGGGGTGGCGCAGCGCCTTGAGGCCGCGCAGCGCCGAGGCGCGCACGAAACCGCTCACATGCTCCACCAGCGGCAGGAGCGCCGCCGCCGCTTCCGGCGCCTTCAGCTCGGCGATGCTGTCGCTGGCCGCCTGGGCGACGCGCGCGTCCGCATCGACGAGGGCGATGCCGAGCGCCTCGGCCGCCTCGAACCCGTCGAATTCGCCCAGCGAGATAGCGGCCTGCAGGCGCACCCCCGCGTCCGGATCCTCGACGGCCTTCGCGATCGGCGCGACCGCCTCGGGCTGCGCCGTGTTGGCAAGCTCGATCAGCGCAACGCGGCGCACCTCCGGATCCCCATCCGCGAGGCGCTCGATCAGGAGCTCGACTTCATCGTCGCCGACCGGCTCGAACATCATGGGCATGCCTCAGCGCAGGAGGTAGGGGATGGTGACCGTGACGGCGTTGGTGGGGCAGTCCGCCTCGCACGGCATGCAGTACCAGCACTCGTCGTATTTCATGTACGCCTTGCCGGTGTCCTCGCTGATGCGCAGGACATCGAGCGGGCAGACGTCGACGCACACGGTGCAACCCTTGTCGGCGATGCACTTTTCGGCATCGACGAGGACCGGCACCGAGGTGGGGGTGTTGGCTAACGGCATAAAAAGTGTCCCGGAACTCGTGTGACGATCAAGCGGTCGCAGTGATCCGCTGGCGATAGTAGGCGCCCATCTCCTCGTCCGAGATCGGCACGATGTAGGGCGCCACGTCACGCTTCTCGCAGTGCATCTCGCCGTCCTTCTTGGACAGGAGCACGTGGCAGCGCCAGTTGTCCTCGTCGCGCTCGGGGTAGTCGGCGCGCATGTGGTAGAGGCCCCAGCGGCTTTCGGTGCGGTAGAGCGAGGCGTAGGCGGCCATGTCGGCGCAATCGAGGATCGACCACACCTCGGCCGCGCGCATCAGCTCGTGCGCATCGCGCACCATCATCCGCTCTTCCGCGTCCTGCCGGATTTCGGCGAAGCGGCGCTGGGCGATCTCGTACTTGGCCGTCACCTTGGGCGGCTGCAGGTAGTCGTTGACGAAGCGGCGCACCTTGTACTCGATCTGGTTGGGCGGCAGGCCGTCCTCGCGCGTCGTCGGCGCCATGATGCGGGTCTGCTCGGCGGCGACGTCGCCCGCGTCGAAGCTCTCGAAATCGTGGCCGTCGGCGAAGCCCATGGCGTCCTCGCCGGCGATGGCGCCGTTGGTGAAGGCGCCGAGCATGTAGTTGTGCGGCACGCTCGCCATGTCGCCGGCGGCATAGAGGCCGGGCACGGTGGTGCGGGCGAAATCGTCCACGAACACGCCCGACGCGGAGTGGCCCGAGCAGAAGCCGATCTCCGAGATGTGCATCTCGATCATCGACTGGGCGTAGCGCGTGCCGCGGTTCTCGTGGAAGCGCCCGCGGCTCGGCCGCTCCACCTTGTGCAGGATGTCCTCGATGTGCTCGGCCGTCTCAGGCTGCAGGTGGTTGAGCTTGAGGTAGACCGGCCCCTTGCCCGAGACGAGTTCCTGGTAGAACTCCTGCATCATCTGGCCCGACCAGTAATCGCACTCGATGAAGCGCTCGTCGCGGCTGTTGGCCGTGTAGCCGCCGAACGGCCCCGCGACGTAGGCGCAGGAGGGGCCGTTATAGTCCTTGATCAAGGGGTTGATCTGAAAGCACTCGAGGTTCGCGAGCGCGGCGCCGGCGTGGTAGGCCATCGCGTAGCCCTCGCCGGAGTTGGTCGGATTCTCGTAGGTGCCGTAGAGGTAGCCCGATACCGGGAGGCCCAGCCGTCCCGCCGCCCCCATGCACATGATGACGGCCTTCGCCTTGACGACGATGAACTCGGCCGTGCGCGTGTTGAACGCGATCACGCCGGCGACGCGGCCGGTGGGGCCGGTCAGGAGGCGCGTTGCCATGTAGCGGTTGGAGATGAGGATGCGCTCGCGGCGGAGCTGGCGGTAGAGCGCCTTCTTGACCGTCTCGCCGTTCGGCATCGGCAGCACGTAGGTGCCGAGGTGATGGACCTTCTTGACGTCGTACTCGCCGTTCTCGTCCTTCTGGAAGCGGATGCCGAAGCGGTCCAGCTCCTGGATGATGTCGTAGCAGTTCTCGGCGTATTTATAGACGGCGGCCTGGTCGACGATGCCGTCGTTGGCGATAGTGATTTCCTTGGTGTACTGCTCGGGCGTCGCGTAGCCGGGGATGACGGCGTTGTTGAGCCCGTCCATCCCCATCGAGATGGCGCCGGAACGCTTCACGTTCGCCTTCTCGAGGAGGATGACCGTCGCCTTCGGGTTCTTCTTCTTGGCCCGGAGCGCGGCCATCGGCCCTGCCGTGCCACCGCCCAGAACCAGCACGTCGCACTCGACTTCGCTGAGACCGTCCCGGATTTCATCCATTCGCGCGTCCGACTGCATGCTCGATACCTTGGCTGTCAGGAGAGGCTGTCAGGAGCTCGTCCTGTTCTCATTCAAGCTATGGGCCAGGGCCGGACGGGGGTCGGTCAATTTATTGCATTTGTCTCGTTATTGCGTTTGTCGCGAACTTTTCTCGTTCGATCCGCGCCTCCCCGGCCAGCGCGTGGAGGAAGCTGAAGGGGAAGATGCCGCGCCCGTGGCCGTCCGAGAACGCGATGTTGACCGCGTACTGGCCGATGGGGTCGATGGTCTCGATGGTGAGGCCGGGGGCGATGCCGGGCGGCTCGCCGTCGAGCCGGTCGCGCTTGGCGCGCGCGGAGGGGCAGCGCTCGCGCAACAGCGCGGCCACGAGGCGGTCCTGCGAGCCGTCGTCCCACTCGATGACGAGGACGTCGCGCGCCTTCGGCACGCGCAGCGTAAGGGGCCAGGCGCTTGCGGGTGTTGCGCTCATGGTTCGAAACTCCATCGTGGATCGGCTCGGCGTCGATCGGCTCAGCGTGGATCGGCTCAGCCAAGATTGCGCACACCATCGTGTGGCAACAGCAATTAGTTGACTGATCTTGCCGGTTCGCCGCGCCACAAGGGGACCAACGCAGACGTGGAGGGCTCGATGACGTTCGTGGTGACCGAACAATGCATTCGCTGCAAGTACACCGACTGCGTGGAGGTGTGCCCCGTCGACTGCTTCTACGAAGGCGAGAACATGCTGGTGATCAACCCCGACGAGTGCATCGATTGCGGGGTGTGCGAGCCGGAATGCCCGGCCGAGGCGATCCTGCCCGACACCGACCCGCAGGCCGAGCGCTGGCTCGCGCTCAACGCGCGCCTCGCCGCCGAATGGCCGGTGATCACCGAGAAGAAGGATCCCCTGCCGGACGCCGAAGCGTGGAACGGCACGCCGGACAAATTGCCGCTTTTGAGCGAAAATTCCCGCCAATCCGCCTGATCGGCAGCGCCCCCCCTTGCGCGAAAAGGCCGAAACCCCGATCGCTGCAGCAAAACGAACGCGAGTTGACGATGAACGCCATCCAGTCCACGCCGCAAGCCGAGATTGCCGCGCCGCCCGGCGCCTACCCCCTCACCGTCGAGGAGGTGACGCACTATACGGACACGCTGTTCGCCTTCCGCACGGACCGGCCGCAGGCGTTCCGCTTCCGCTCGGGCGAGTTCGTGATGATCGGGCTGATGGTGGACGGCAAGCCGCTCTATCGCGCGTACTCGGTGGCGAGCCCGGCGTGGGACGAGGCGCTGGAGTTCTTCTCCATCAAGGTGCCGAACGGCCCCCTCACCGAGCATCTCCAGAAGATACAGCCCGGCGACACGGTGCTGATGCGCAAGAAGCCCACCGGCACGCTGGTCAACGACGCGCTGCTGCCGGGCAAGCGGCTCTACATGTTCTCCACCGGCACCGGCATCGCCCCCTTCGCCAGCCTGATCCGCGACCCGGAGACTTACGAGAAATTCGAGGAAATCATCCTGACGCAGACCTGCCGCACGGTGGCGGAGCTGCACTACGGCCAGGAGCTGGTCGCGGCCGTCAAGGCCGACGAGATGCTGAACGAGCTGTTCGATACCAGCCGCCTCACCTTCTACGCCACCGCGACGCGCGAGCCGTACGAGCGCACGGGCCGTATCACCGATTTGATCCGCTCCGGCCAGCTGTTCGCCGATCTCGGTGTCTCGCCTCTCGATCCGGCCACGGACCGCGCGATGATCTGCGGCTCGATGGAGATGCTGAAGGAAACCAAGGAGCTCCTGGAGAGCTTCGACCTGGTGGAAGGCGCCAACAACGCGCCGGCCGATTTCGTGATCGAGCGCGCGTTCGTCGGCTAGGCATTTGGGTGCGGGGCTGAAAGGGGCCTCTGGCGGGCTCGGGTCTCACCAACAATCAGGGCCGCCCGATCGCCGGAGCCGCCGTCGCTCCTGCCTTCTGGCAGCGGATGAGGGGATGGGCAAGGGCAAGCCGCTTCGCGGGCCTTCGGCCCCTTGCCCATCCCCTCGTCCGCCGCCCTTCGGAGGGCGCGACGGCGGCTCCGACGATCAGGCTCCGAGGCCGGGATCGTGCGAGGGGCCCGAACCGGGCGGAGCGCGGTGCGGGCCAGGGGACGGCGGGTGGGGCTCAGCTTTTGGCGAGCTGGGCGTTCAGCTTGGCGACGTTCTCCACCACGATGCGCTTGCGCGTGACCGAGATCACCCCGCTCTTTTGCAGCTTGTCCAGCGTCTTGGTCACCCATTGGCGGGTGCCGCCGACGATGCAGGCGATCTCCTCGTGCGTGAGCTGGCGCTCGATGACGAGGCGTTCGCCGTCGGCGCGGCCGTGGGTGCTGGCGAGGATGACGAGAAGGTGCGTCAGCCGCTCGGTGACGGAGCGCGTTCCCAGCATCTGGACCAGCGCCGAGTAGCACTTGCCCTTGGCCACCAGCCCCTCGATCAGGCACAGCGCGAAATCCGGGAAGCGGCCGATGATGTCACGCAGGGTGCTGCCCTTGAGGAACAGGAGCGTCGCGTCGGTGACCGCCAGCGCCGACCAGATGTGCTCGCCGACGCCGAACAGCTCCGGCCCGCCCACGAAGTGCCCCGGCGTCCAGCTCGCCAGCGTGATCTCGCGTCCGGACGGCGACACGTAGAAGGTGCGGATCGTGCCCCTTTCGATCAACCAGATGCCGCCGTGCGGGTCGCCCTGGTTGAACACGGTCTCGCCGGCGTGGGCGTTGATGGTGGTGCCGAGCTTGCGCAGCGCGTCGAGTTCGGCGGCGCTGAGCCGGTCGAGGAAGCTCGCCCCCTCGTTGAGATCAGCGCTCGATTCGCTGAGATAGACCGCCGTGTCGGGCGACAGGTCGGCCGCGCTCAAGGTTCGGCCCGCGGCGTTTGCGACAGATAGTCGGCGAGCGCGTCGATTTCCGCCGCCGTCAGCGCGGCGGCGACAGCGCGCATCACGCCGCCCGGGTCGTTGTCGCGCTCGCCGGCGGCGAAATCGGCCAGCTGCTTTGCCAGATAAGCGCGATGCTGGGCGGTGAGATGGGGCGGGACGAGCCCCTCCGGCGCCGCGGCGCCCGCGCCATGGCACGGCGCGCACGCCGGCACGCCCTCGCGCCCGTGCGCGAAGAGGGCCGCGCCCGGCGCCGCCTCCGCGGGCGGCACTTGCGGGCTGGCGACGCGCTGCTGGGAGAAATAGGCAGCGATGCGGCCGATGTCCGCCGCCTCGATCTCATGGACGATATCCTGCATCTGCCCGCCGTCGTTGGAGCGCGCACCGGAGCGGAAGGCGCGGACCTGCTTTTCGATGTACGCCGCCTTCTGCCCCGCGATGCGCGGGAAACGGGAGGTGGCGCTGTTGCCGTCGAGACCGTGGCAGAGGCCGCAGATCTCCCAAGGCTCGACGCCGCCGGTGTCGATCATATCGGCGGCGAGCGGCGCAGGGAACGCCGCCAGCAGGATAAAACAGGCAGCAAGTGCCCTTGGGATCACGAAGCGCCGTCCGCCTTGTGCGCCATGCCCTCGTGGCCCTTGCGCATTTCCATCGGGGCCTTGCCGGTGATCGTCGCCTCGAAGATCACCGCCGACCCGTCGCCGAGCCGCAGGACGCCGGCGATGGTCTCACCCGGCGCGACCGCCCCGGTGGGGTTCATCAGCATGATGTGGATGCCGCCGGGCGCGAAGGCGACCGTTTCGCCCGGCCCGATCTCGATCGCCATGCGGTGGCGCATGGTGACGATGCCGTCGGTGGTGACCGTCTCGTGCAGCATCGCGCTGGCGAAGCCGGCCGCCTCGATGCCGGTGAGGACGAGCGGCGCATCCCCCTCGTTGTGGAGCGTGCCGTAGATGGCCATGGTGTTGACGCCGGGCGGCGGCGCCGGTGCCACCATGTGCGAGGCGGTCAGCGGTGATTTCTCCGCGCTTGCCGCCGGCGACGCGGCGGCGGCGAGGACGAGGGCGAGACTGGCTGCGGTCGCGGCGAGACGGTTCATGAGGTCGTGCTCCGATCAGTCGGCTTGGCCGGTGCGCATGACGCGGTTGATGTAGTTCGCCGTCTCGAACGGCGCGAACGGCGGGCTCAGCTTGGCGACGATCTCGCCGGCCGGATTGATCAGCGAGACCGCCGCGCTGTGGGTGACGGCGTAGGCGTCGTCGTCCGGGCCTTTTTTCTCCAGGCGGTAGAAGCCGTCGAGGCTTGTCGTGAACCCGTCGATCCCCTCGCGCGCGCCCGTGACGCCGGTGAAGGCGATGTCGAAGTGCTCCACGTAGGCGGCGAGGAGCGGCCGGTCGCGCGCCGGGTCGACCGCCAGGAACACGATCTGCGGCAGGCTTTCCGGGCGCATGAGCTGGCTCATCTCGCTGCGCACCGCCGCGAGGTTGGCGAGGGTGAAGGGGCACACGTCCGGGCAGTGGGTGTAGCCGAGGAACACCAGCGACCAGTGGCCGGCGAGGTCGTCCTGCGTGAAGGGCGAGCCGTCGTGCGCTTCCAGCACGAAGGGCGCGATGGGCGACGGCGCGTCCAGCACCACCCCGCGCACCTCCGCCGCCGCCGGCGACAGGAGGGCGAGGAGGCCGAGGAACGCTGCGAGCGGGCGCATCATCTCAGCGGCTCAATGGTTCTGCTGCTCGAACGCCTTGAGGCTTTCGGCGCGGATGTGCTCCAGGCACTTCTTCTTCAGCTGCATGAAGTCGGCCGTGGTCGCGATGTCGGGGTCGCGCGGGCGCGGCAGGGGAACGGGAAGGTCGGCCATGATGGCGCCGGGGCTCGCGCTCATGACGAGGACGCGGTCGGCCAGGAAGATCGCCTCGTCGACGTCGTGGGTGACGAACACCACCGTCACCTTGAAGGCGTTCCAGATGGCGAGGAGGTGCTCCTGCATCATCAGGCGGGTCTGCGCGTCGAGCGCGCCGAACGGCTCGTCCATCAACAACACGGTCGGATAGTTGGCGAGCGCGCGGGCGATGCCGACGCGCTGCTGCATGCCGCCCGACAGCTCGGACGGATACTTGGAGGCGAACTTGGACAGGCCCACCATTTCCAGGAAGGTGTTGGCCGTGGCGCTGCATTCGTCGCGGCTGTGGCCGGCCACCATGGGACCGAAGGCGATGTTTTCGCGGATCGTCTTCCACGGGAACAGCGAATATTGCTGGAATACCATGCCGCGGTCGGGGCCGGGGCCCGTCACGCGCTCGCCGTCGACGGTGACGGCGCCGGTGGTCGGCTCCACGTAGCCGGCGATGGCGTTGAGCAATGTGGACTTGCCGCAGCCGGACGGGCCGAGGATGCAGATGAATTCGCCCGGCGCGATGGACAGCGAGGTGGTCGACACCGCCTGGTGCGCGGCCGCGCCCCGGCCGAACGTGATGGTGACGTTGTCGATCTCGATCCGGCCGCAGCTGCTCGCCTCGATGCGCCGCTTGCGGGCGATGGGGTGGGCGTTGAGCGCGACGATGTGCGATGATTCCATCATGAGGTGACCCTGGTGATCGGCCGGGCGGCGACGGCGGACGGGCCATCGCCCTGCGCGCGCGGCGGGGCGGCGGCCCAAAGGATGGCGAGCGCGAGAAGCGAGAAGCCCGCCAGCGCCACCCACCCGCCGACGGGTTCCAGCCACAGCGAGGTGGAGACGCCGAGCCCCATCATCGCGAGGCCGACGACCCAGTTGGGCGTGGCGCAGCACACGACCCACGACATGGTGAGCGAGGTGAGCGCGACGCACGAGGCCCCGAGCCCCCCCGCCGCGGCCGAGCCGAGCCGGACCTCGCGGGCGCACGCGCGCCGCTCGCGCCAGACGGCCAGCAGCGTCCCCACCATCGCGCCGGTGGCGGCCACGGCCAGCATGTTGAGCGGGATCAGCGTGAACGCCCATTCGGAGATGCCGAGCCCGAAATCGTAGTTCATGTAGCCGATCTCGACGAGCCACTCGTCGGCGATGATCGGCAGCATGTCGCTGATGGCGGGCGTCGAGGCGACGATGGTGCGCACGTTGCCCGGCCAGTCGTAGAAGGTGACGTAGTTGGGCAGGCTGCCGAACCGCAGCGCCAGCGCGGCGAGTTGAAGGGCGACGCTGACGACGAGCGTGGCCAGCGCCGTCGCCGCGACCATCGGCCAGCGCGCGGCGAGCGCGCGCCCGACGGTCGCGAGCCGCGCGGAGGACTGGGAGGCGAGCGCCGCCGCGATCACCGCGTCCTCCGCTGCCAGACGAGAAGCGGGCGCATCGCGACGCGCACCAGGTAGGTGCACAGCGTTCCGAGCGCGCCGATCATCAGCATGCCGACGACGATGTCGGGATAGTTGATCAGCGAATAGGCGTTCCAGGTGAAGTAGCCGATGCCGTATTGGCCGGAGATGATCTCGCCGGCCAGCAGCGAGAACCAGCTCACCCCCATGCCGATGGCAAGGCCCGCCGAAATGGACGGCAGCGCCCCCGGCAGGATCACGTGGCGGAAGATCTGGAGCCGCGAGGCGCCCAGCGACTTGGCCGCCCGCACCAGCACCTCGGAGGTCTGCTCCACGCCGTGCATGGTGTTGAGGACGATGGGAAAGAGCGCGCCGAGGAAGGTGATGTAGACGATGGAGGATTCCTCCGACGGCCACATCAGGATGGCGAGCGGGATCCACGCCACGGCGGGAATGGGGCGCAGGATCTCGATGTAGGGGTAGATGAAGGCGCGGGCGAAGCGCGAGCGCGCCATGGCGACGCCGGCCGCCACGCCTAGGATCACCGCCAGCACGTAGCCGATCAGGATGCGCCGCAGCGACACCAGGATGTGGATGTAGAACTCTTCGTCGGCGAGCTGGGTGAGGAAGGCGTCGAACACGCGCAGCGGCGACGGCACGTTCTGGAAATTGATCACGTAGTTGAAGTTGTAGAGCGTGGCCAGGTGCCACAGAAGGAGCCCGCTGAGGAGCGCGACGAGGCCGACCGCAAGGTCCGGGCCGACCCGCCCGAGGAGGGCGAAGGCGCGCTCCGCCCGGCCCTTGTCGCGCGCGGCCGCGGGCGCCTCCGCGGCGCCCGGCGGCCCCTGCGGGGGGACGGCTGGCGCCACCGCTTCCGGGGTGGCTTTCGGCTTGGTCTGCATCGCACCCATCACGCTATCCCGCACCGCTGGAACCCGAGTTCGCCCTGACGCGGGGGGCCGGCCGGGAGGCCTCCCCCCAACCCCGTCAGCCTTCGGTGGTGAAGTCCACGAGGGCGGTGTCGAGATCGATCACCGTCCCGCCCGTCTCGGCCGCGTAGGCGTCCGCGTCCGGCTTGCGCAGGAAGGTTTCGTACGTGCCGTCCGAGGTCTTCACGTAGAAGGCGGTCTTGCCGAACAGCTTCAGCCCGGTCGCCTTGTCGTAGACGTAGGTGGAGTTGAGCTTCGCGCCGGTGGCGTTGAAGGCGGATACCGCCTGCAGGAACTCCGTCAGCGTGGCGTAGGTCGAGATGCCTTCGCGAGCGTGCCAGATCTCGTTGGGCAGCCCCGCGTTGGCCGCTTCCGGGTCGACGACCTCGGCCTTGTCGGCCGCATAGTCGAGGCCCATGTCGTAGGCCGCCTTCACGAAGTCTTCCGTGATCCACGCGTCGAAATCGAGCGGCGGGATCGCCTTTTCGCGCTCCAGCACCTTGTGGTCGAACGCGAGCGCCTCGATCCACTGGTCCTTGATGGTGGGATCGAGGGTCAGGTGGCCGCCGTTGGAGAAGTAGATGTAGAGGACTTCCTTCTCGACGCCGGTCCACTTCTCCATTTTCTCGACCGCTTCCATCGGATTGGATTCGATCCACTGGCCGGCTTCGATCACGGCCTTGATGAAGGCCGTCACCACTTCGGGGTATTCTTCGGCGAAGTCCTGCCGCACGACGACGCCGTGGAGGTAGGGCACGCCCGCCTCGCTGCCGTCGTAGATCTTCCGGCCCGTGCCGCGGAACTCCATGATCTCCGACCAGGGGCAGAAATCGGAGTGGGCGGCGATCTTGCCGGCGGCAATGTTGGCGGCGCCGACGGCCGGGCTCTGGTTCTTGAGCGACACGTCCTCGACCATGTCGGCATCCTGCAGCGCCTTGAGCAGCATGCCCCAGGCGGCCGAGCCGACCGGCGTCGACACGTCCTCGCCCTTGAGATCCGACAGGGCGTAGACGTCGGACTCGACGGGCACGACGATGGCGTTGCCGCTGCCTTTGAGATTGTAGCCGGTGCCGGCGACGTAGAGCGTGCGCAGCGAGTCCGTTTCCTGGAATTTCGCGCCGTTCACGATCAGCGGATAGTCGCCCATCACGCCGATCTGCAGCTTGCCCGCGAGCATCTGGTTGGTGATCGGCCCGCCGGAGGAATAGTCGCTCCAGGAGATGTCGAAGTCGACATCGGCGTATTTGCCATCCTTCGGCAGATACTTTTCGAACAGGCCGAGTTCCTTGATGACGATACCCGCCGTGTAAGTATCGGTGCACATACTCTGGTGACCGATGGCAACATCGATCGTTTCAGCGGATGCCAGCGTCGGGACGCTCGCTGCAATGGCCAGAGTGAAGGCCGCCGAGAGGCCAATTCGCGCCATAGAACACACCTCTGTTTAATCTGAGCAAATACGCCTATGACTGATAAGAACACAGTAATTGTTAGCTCAAAATAGAAAAAATACACCTTTTTGATCTAATTGTAGGCATTCTATGCTATGGCGCTCGGCACCGGATACAGGTTTTTCTTAGTACAAGTCACCGCCCCGAAAACGCGTTTGGCGGCGCTTTCCGCCATGGTCGCGACGACCGAGCGCCGATCTTGTCCCACTGGCGACGCGGCAGGCCGGGCCGAAACCGGCCGCGGCGGCGACGGTCGCCCTTCGACGAAGCAAGCAACGGGCCAAGGGGTGTGGGGCACGGCCGTGCTGCCGCGATCGCCGGCCTATGCGGGCAGCGGGACCGCCTTAGCGCATATAGCGCCCGTTCGGGCGCGAGGTTGATGCGCAATCTTTTTGATCGCGAGCACGTTCGTCCCGCTCAAGCGATCCCACTTGAGCGGGACGTGCCTTAGTGGCGCTCGGCGCGCAGCACGCTGGCGATCTGCTGGCGCCCGCGCAGCGCGAGGCTCAGGAGGACGAGGAGGAACGCCGCGAACACGATCAGCACCACGGCGAGCGCGGAAATGGTCGGGTCCTGCCATTTCTGCAGGTAGAGGAACATCTCCACCGGCAGCGTGTTCTGGTCCGGACGCACCAGGAACAGCGTCGTCTCCACCTGGTCGAACGAGGTGATGAAGGCGAAGGCGCCGCCGATGATCAGATTGGTGCGGATCTGGGGCATGAGCACGCGGAAGAAGGTGGCGAAGGGGCCGGCGCCAAGGTCGCGCGCCGCCTCCTCCAGCGACCAGTCGAAGTTGGTGAAGCCCACCGACACGATCACCACCACGAAGGGCAGCGACACCAGCGCGTGCGTGACCAGAAGGTTGGAGTAGTGCCCGACGATGCCGAGGCGGACGATGAACATGAACATCGCGACGCCGATGGCGATGTTGGGGATCACCACGGGCGCCATCAGCAGCCCGTTGACGGCGCCGCGCCCGATGAAGCGGAAGCGCACCAGCGCATAGGCCGCCATGGTGCCGATGGTGAGCGTCACCGCCATGGTGGACAGCGCCAGGATGATGCTGCGCAGGCCCGCCACGTAGAACTCGGACTGGGCGGCGAGGTTCACGTACCAGCGGAACGACAGCCCCTCCGGCGGAAACACGTTGTAGGCGACGCTGGAGAAGGAGTTGACCACGGTGATGAGGAGCGGCGCCAGGATGAAGGCGCAGGCCAGCACGCCGTAGACGGCGAGGAGGATGTGGCGGAACGCATGCTTCTCGGTCATCTCAATCCTCCACGAGCCGGGCGAGGCGGCTGAAGATCATCACCGACACGATGGCGAGGATGAGGAGCACCAGGTTGGCGACCGATGCGGTGGGCCAGTTGATCTCGGCCGTGGCGCGATAGACCTCGATGGGGAAGACCTGGACGCGCCCGCCGCCCAGCAGCGAGGCGGTGACGAAGGAGCCCAGCGCCAGCGTGAAGCACACCTGCGCCCCGGCGATGACGCCCGGCAGCGTGCGCGGCAGCGCGATGCGCCAGAAGAACGAGAACCAGCCGGCGCCCAGATCGTAGGCCGCCTCGCGCAGCGCCGGGTCGAGCCGCGTCATGGACGAATACATCGGGAACACCGCGAACGGCAGGAAGACGTGCACGAGGCCGATGATGACCGCGAGCGCGGTATAGAGGATCCGCGCGGGCTCGGAGAAGATGCCCAGCCCCAGGAGCACCTGGTTGACGACGCCCTGGTCCGACAGCACCACCTGCCAGCCATAGGAGCGCACCACCACGCTCACCATGATCGGCGAGAAGATGATCAGCGCCAGCCACTTTTGCAGGCTCGGCCGGTTGAGCCGCCACAGGCAGTAGGCGAGCGGATAGGAGATGAGCACGCTGATCACCGTGACGGTGAGCGCGATCTGCAAGGATTCCAGCCCGATCTGCAGGTAGAACGGGTCGGTGAAGAAATCGATGTAGGCGTCGAACGACCAATCCTCGATCAGCCGGCCGCGCTCGAAGCGATAGAAGCTGTAGCGCAGGAACACCAGCATCGGCAGGATCAGCGCGTAGAGCGACAGGATGAGCGCCGGGCCGAGCAGCAGGATCGCGCCGTAGCGACGCCTGCGCCGCTGCGGCACCCTGGGCCGCGGCTCGGCGAGGGTGTCGGCGGCGGCGGTCACGGCGCCGGCGCCCGGGCTTCGGCGCGGCCGTTGAGGAAGCCGGCGGCGGCGTCCTCCCAGCCGAAATCCACCGTGTCGCCCGCCGCGTAGATCGGGTGGACGCTGTCGTAGGGCACCTGCGCGATCAGCTCCGGCCCGCCGTTCTCCGGCGCCAGCGTGTACTGCACCACCGCGCCGACGAAGGCGACGTCCCGCACCTTGGCCGTCCATTGGGACGGCAGGCCGCGCGCGAACTCGCCGAGCTTGATGCGCTCGTAGCGCACGCACGCGATGCCGCTCGGCCCGTCCGGCTCGTTGAGCGCCTCGGCGCGGAAGGCGAGCGGGCCGTGCCCCACCGTGAGCCCGGAATCGCTGCGCTCCAAAACGTCGACGGGGATGAAATTGCTGCCGCCGATGAAGTCGGCGACGAAGGGCGAGCGCGGCCGGTCGTAGATCTCGCGCGGCGGGCCGAGCTGCTCGATGCCGCCGTCGTGCATCACCGCGATCTGGTCCGACATCACCAGGGCCTCGCCCTGGTCGTGGGTCACGTAGACGAAGGTGATGCCCACCTCGCGCTGGATCGTCTTGAGCTCGCGCTGGAGCTGGAGGCGCAGCTTGAGATCGAGCGCGCCGAGCGGCTCGTCGAGGAGGAGCACCTGCGGCCGCTTCACCAAGGCTCGCACCAGCGCCACGCGCTGCATCTGCCCGCCCGACAAGCGCCCGGGCTTGTCCGACATGCGACCTTCCAGGCCCACCATCGCCAGCGCCTCGGTCACGCGCTTCTTGATCTCGGCCCCCTTCATCCCCTCCATCTGGAGGCCGAAGGCGACGTTTTCGTAGAGCGTCATGTGCGGGAACAGCGCCCACCGCTGGAACACCATGTTGGTGGGCCGGCGGTTGGCCGGAACGTTGGTCATGTCCTTGCCGCCGACCAGGAGCGTGCCTTCGTCCACCTCTTCCAGGCCCGCGATCATGCGCAGCGTGGTGGACTTGCCGCAGCCGGACGGGCCGAGCAGCGAGAAGAAGCTGCCGGCCGGCACGGTGAACGAAATGTCGCGCACCGCCACGCTCTCGCCGTAGCGTTTGGTCACGTTGATGAGTTCGACATCACTCATGACGGGTCCTTCGTGCGCAGTGTTGCAGGAGACGTGCCGGGTGCAAAATGCTCAACCGGCGAGGTCTTTCAGGCGGTCGAAGCTCTGCTCGGCCTCGCCGCGTTCGATGCTCTCCACGGTCGCCTTGAGGCGGCGGATCAGGGGCACCTCGATACCCACCTCCTCGGCCTTGGCGATGATCGCGCCGGCCTGGTGGTCCACTTCGGTCTTGCGCTTGTGGATCTTGAGGTCGCGCCAGACGCCGGTGTGGGTGTTGTCGTGGCTGTTCCAGTAGTGGAGCTGCGCGTCCCAGCAGCGGGCGACCGCGGCCGGATCGGCGGGCGCGCCGGGGCGGAACGCCTTGGGGTCGAACCCGTCCACCGCCTCGACGCGGACGCCGTGCGCCTCGGCCACCGAGACCGCCTCGCCGGCGAGGCGGCCCAGGATCTCGCGGCAGGTGGCGTCGGCGTAGATCTCCTGCACCGGCGCGTCGACGATGGCGGTGCCGAAATAGACCGCTCCGAGGCACATCTTGCCCCACAGGCAGCCGTAGATGTTGTCGGTGACGACGATCGTCTGCTGGTGCGAGAACGCCTGCGCCAGCGCCTCCACGCGCGCCGTCCTCGCCCCGTCGAGCTCGCCGACCATGAACGAGCCGGCGCCGCCATAGTGCACCTCGCCCGGCTTCACGTAGTAGCCGCCGAAGGTGATGAAGGCGCCGACCGTGCGCTCCGGCCCGACGATCTGCTTGATCTTGTCCTCTTCCAGCCCGTTCTGCAGCGACACGACGAAACCGTCGGGGTCGAGGAATTTGGCCAGCGGCTGCAGCGCCTCCACGGTGTGGCGCGACTTGACGGCGAGCAGCATCTTGCCGGTCCGCCCCTGGTATTCCTTCGGCAGGAACACCTTGGGGCGCACGAGGAGCTCCCGCTCGCCGGAGAGGCGCAGGCCGTGGGCGTGGATCGCCGCGACATGGTCGCGGTTCGCCTCGATGAACACCACCTCGTGGCCGCTGTCGATGAGGTGCGCGCCGACGATGGCGCCGATCGCGCCGGCGCCGACGATGACGAAGGGTTCGCCGCTCATCTGAGGTTCTGCGTCAGCGGCATGTGGGTGCGCCCGCAGTGCGAGCCGCCGGTGATCTCCAGGATCGCGCCGGTGGTCCAGGCGGACCGGTCGGAGGCGAGAAAGGCGACCGCCTCGGCGATGTCCTCGCCCTTGCCGGTCCGGCGCAGCGGCGTCCCCTGCAGCATCATGTTGACGTAGGGGTGAAGGTCCGGCGACTCCGACGTCACCACGTCGTCGACGATGAGGCCGGGCGCGACGGCGTTGACGCGGATGCCGTGCGGGCCGAACTCGATGGCCATCACCTCGGTCATCATGTTGACGGCGGCCTTGGAGCCGGTATAGGCCGCGCCGCCCGCCCGCGCCGAGCGCGCCGCGCCGGAGGAGATATTGACCGCCGCGCCCTTGATGCCGCCGTCGATCCAGCGCCGCGCGTGGGCCTGGATGGTCAGCATCGAGCCGCGCACGTTGACGGCGAAGATCTCGTCCCACGCGTCGGGCTCGTAGTCGAGCACGGGGCAGTTGGGGAAGATGCCGTGCGCGTTGACGACGATGTCGGCGAGGCCGAGCGCCGCGACGCTCTCCTCCACCATGCGCGCGACGGCGGCCTTGTCGGACACGTCGCCGGCGACGGCGACGACGCGGCGGCCGTTGGTGCCGGCGAGCTCTTCGGCGCGCGCCTTGGCGGCGGGGCCGTTGCGGTCGGCGAGCACCACGTGGGCGCCCTCGCGCAAGAGCACCTCGGCGATGGCGCCGCCCAGACGGCCGGCGCCGCCGGTCACGAAGGCAATTCGATCTTCAACAAGCACGGGTGAGGTCCTCTCAGGCGGCGGGGTCTTGCGCCGCGGCGCCGATGTCTTCCAGGCAGGCGGTGAGCGCCGCGAGGGCGTTGGCGAGCGCGACGGCCACGCGGTTGCGCCCGCGCATCGCGGTGACGGTGAGGAACTTGCCCTCGTCGCTCGCCGGATCCACCTCGGCAAAGCGCGCGATGGGCTCCAGGCACGCATAGGAGCCGATCGGCAGCGCCGGATCCTGCTGGAAGCGGTCGGCGAGCGTGTGGTCGGCCGGCACCAGCGCGCGCGAGACCGCCTTGAGCGCCGCGTTGATGCGCGCGGCCTTGTCGCCGGTCGCGCCCTTGGCGGCCTCGTTGAGCCGCGTCGCGAGCGCTTCCAGCGCCGCCGTGCGCTCGGTGAGGACCGACAGGTCGAACCGGTCGCCCGCCGCCGCGACGAGACCGTCGAGCACGCCGGCGAGGTAGCGGGCGTGCTCGGCGTAGTCGAGCGGCAGCACGGGATCGGTCAACAGGCGCCAGACCGCGTGCATGTAGATCTTGGTGTCGCGCACCAGGATCGCCTCGTCGATCTTGTCCAGCGTGTCGGCGGGGTTGTGCCACCACCAGCCGGTGCCGTGGCCGAGGCGGGCGCCGCTGCCGAAGACGGCGGCGGAGGCGTTCTGTTCGCCCGTCGCCGGCTGCTCGCTCATGTTCTGGAAGATGCCCGGCACGCCGATGCCCCAGAAGGACTGGTCGCCCGCCCGGCTCTGGCGGCGGTTGGTGAAGGTCTGCCCGCTGTGCAGCTTGATCGCCTCGGCGGCGAGGCCGCGCAGCTCGGCGATGGCGGTGGTGTCGGCGACCACGGTGTTGCCCATGCCGCCGGTGGAATCGACGTTGACGTGTACAAGCGCGCGCGCGTCGATCTCCTCGTGGAAGGCGTCCGCGTACCAGGAGGAGCTCGAATAGCGGCCCTGGGAGTGGCCGGACCAGAACACCACGCGCAGGCCCCGCTGCCACGCATCGCGATGGGCGGCGGCGATGCGCGACACCTCGATCATGGTGGCGTTGGCGCCGCCGTTGTCCATCACGCCGTAGTACCAGGTGTCGTGGTGGCCGGTGTAGAACACGAACGGCTCGTCCGATGCGCCGGAGGGGCCGGCCATGTCGGCGACCAGGATCGGCGTCTCGCGCCAGGCGGTGTCGACGTCGGCCTCGAGCGTGGCGCGCAGGACGCCGCGCTCGGCCAGCGTGCGCTTGATCTCGGTGCCTTCCTCCAGCGGGATCGAGACGATCACCGTGGTCGGCAGGTTGTGGCGCGTCTCCACCGTGGGGCTGCCCCAGACGGGCGAGACGCACATCTCGTGCAGGTGCTCGTGCGGGCTGATGTGGAGTTGCCCCAGCGCGCCCGCGCGCGAGGCGCGCTGCGAGACGGCCGGACTCGCGATGCCGTCGACCACGACGATCTTGCCCGCAACGTCCTTGCCGGCGAAATCGGCCTCGCCGCCGCCGCCGACATAGACGAGCGGCGCGGTGAGCCCGCCCGGCGGCGAGGACTGCGAGAAGGAGTGGGTGATGGCGCGCACCTTCTCGCCATCGACCACCGCGGACGCATTGCCGGGCAGGCTGATCAGCGCGTCATGGAAGATGATCTTGGTGGCGAAGCCGGCCTTGGCCATCTCCGCTTCGCAATACTTGAGGCTTTCCAGCTCCTCGGCGCTGCCGGCGTGCTTCCAGTAGCGATTGAACAGCTCCATGTGCTGCATCATCAGCGGGCCGTCGACGGCCTCGGCCACTTTCTCCGATTGGTCGGAGCTCATGGTGGTGTCCTTTGTCGAGCGTGGGGTCG
The DNA here is from genome assembly GCA_030431335.1 of Alphaproteobacteria bacterium. Classification (GTDB taxonomy): domain Bacteria; phylum Pseudomonadota; class Alphaproteobacteria; order Rhizobiales; family Amorphaceae; genus Acuticoccus. The sequence goes on along the minus strand of JAUIJH010000020.1, from coordinate 26,114 downwards.
CGCCGGCGGCGGGGCGGCGTCGGGCATTGGAGGGGGCGGCCGGCTCCCTCGAGCGTGGAAGCCGGCCGCCGGTCGCGCGGAGGGAGTGGCTAGCGCATCTGCGACTTGACCTCGCGGTCCCAGCGCTTGCGCCAGTCCGGCGCGACCTCGGCGATGTGGGCGTAGTCGAGCTGGATCGCGTTCTTGGCCACGTCGAGGCTCAGGAACGGATCGGAGGCGTCACCGACGGCGTCGGTGACGAGCGGGATCGCGTTGGTGAGCTGGCCGTAGCGGCCGGCATTCTCACCCGACAGCAGCGAGTTGATGAGATCCTCGCACACCTTGAGCTCCGCCTCGTCGACCCCGTCGACGATGGTGAGGTAGAGCGGGAAAGCGATCGCCCCTTCCTTGGGCACGACGAAGTCGAACGGCGCACCCTCGTCGATCCACACCGCCGCGAGGCCGGTGAACCAGGGGGCGGCCCACGCGTCGCCGGACAAGAGCAGGTTCTTCACGCCGTCGTTGGAATCGACCAGCGCGCGGAAATTCTCCGCATGCTCGGCCCACGTCTCGAAGCCGGCGTCGGGATTGTGCTCGTCGCCGCCGTTGAGCCGGGCCGCGATGGCGAGCGCGCGCGTGTCGTAGTCGAACATCGTGACGCGCCCTTTGTACTCGGGGCTCCACAGATCGGTCCAGGACGTGGGGGGCTCGGGCACCGCATCCTTGTTGTAGAGAATGCCGATGGCCGACATCTGATAAGGCACGCCGAAGTCCCCATCCCGCCGATACTCGGGAAGGATGTTGTCCATGTTGGTGATCTTCTCGGGATTCATCGCCTCCCACATGCCCTCGACGTCGCCCTTGGTCATGGAATCGACGTTGAAGAAGCCGCAATGGACGAGCGGATCGTCCGGCGTCGTGCGGTGTGCCGCCACCATCTTCGGATAGGTGATGGTGTTGTTCGATTCCAGGATGTTGATGGTAACGTTCGGGTGCTCGGCACGATATTTCTCGATCACCTCCGTCGGCACGACACCCTGGTTGGAGCCTGCCCAGATGAAGAACGTGATTTCGACGGGCTCGTCCTGCGCAAAGGCAGCGACGCTGGCCACGCCCGTCATCAACGCCGCCGCGGCGATAGTCCCGATGGTTCTCATAAGTCCAGCTCCCGTGTTGATCCCGCCGTTCCGGTGAAGACGAGCCCTTGCAGCAGGCCGGGGCTCGGCCCGCTCTCGTGCGCAATGCGTATAATAGTTGGACAACAAACCACGCATTGCGTCAATATAGCTGACATGAAATAACATCATTGCGCGCGAAGCTCATAAATGTGGGAGGCCCGGTGGCCGAAGCACTCAACGAATTGGATCGCCGGATCGTCGCGGCGCTGGCTAAGGACGGTCGCCGCTCCTACCGGGATATCGCGCGTGAGCTGGGCGTCAGCGAGGCGACCGTCCGCTCCCGCGCGACACGCTTGCAAAATCAGGGCCTGATCAAGGTCACCGCGGTGGGCAGCCCGCTGGCGCTGGGCGTCAAGGTGGTCGCCCTCATCCTCATGCGCATCGCGCCGGGAAAGGTGGCGGCGGCCGAACGCACGCTCGCCAGCTACCCGCACATCCGCTTCGTGGCCACCGCGCTGGGTTCGGCCGACATCGTGATCCAGACGCTGCACCCGAGCGTGCGGGACCTGCACCGCTTCGTCAGCGAGGAGCTGCCCGCGGTGCTGCCGGAGCTCAACAGCACCGAGACCTTCCAGCTCACCAAGGTGCTGAAGAGCACGTGGACCTGGGGCGACTGGTTCGAATATCTCGAGGGCGCCGAAGACGAACAAAAGCCGGACGCGGAAGCGTCCTACTGGCTCGACGAGGCGGACGGCCCGAAGCGTCGCCGACCCGAATAAATCAGGAGACGACGATGCAGACGATGCGCGCAGCGGTCTATGACCGCGTGGGAGCGCCCCACGACGTGCTGAGCCTTTGCCAGATGGCCCGGCCGGAACCGGGCGAAGGGGACGTGCTCGTGCGCATCGCCGCCTCCGGCATCAACCCGGCCGACGTCAAGCGCCGGGCCGGCTGGCGCGGGCGCACCACCGAGATGCGCATCATTCCCCACGGCGACGGCGCGGGGGTTGTGGAGGCCACCGGCCCCGGCGTCGATCCGGCGCGGATCGGCGAGCGCGTCTGGCTGTGGAGCGTGCCGTCCGACACCTTCATGCGCGATGGCATGGAGATGGGCACCGCGGCCGAATATGCCGTGGTGCCGGCCCAGAACGCGGTGCCGCTGCCCGAGGGCATCTCCTTCGAGGCCGGCGCCGCGCTCGGCGTGCCGGCGATCACCGCCTACGTCACCCTGTCCGGCGACGGCCCGCTCGAGGGCCGCACCGTGCTTGTGCAAGGCGGCGCCGGCGCGGTGGGAGCGGCGGCGCTCGCGATGGCCAAGGCCGCCGGCGCGCGCACCATCGCCACCGTGTCCTCGCCGCAAAAGGCCCAGATCGCCCGCGATGCCGGCGCCGACCACACCGTGAACCGCCGCGACGGCGACGTGGCGGAGGCCATCGCCGCGCTGGCGCCCGAGGGGGTCGACCGCATCGTGGAGGTGGATTTCGGCGCCAACGCGCTCGTCGACAGCAAGGTTCTGAAGCGCGGCGGCGTGATCGCGAGCTACTCCTCGCCCTCCGATCCGGAACCGGTGATGCCCTACTACCAGCTTCAGATGCGGGTGCCGCTGATCCGGCTGATCTCCTGCTATTTCCTCACCCCCGCGATGCGGCAGGCCGCCGTCGACGGGGTGAATGGCGCGCTGCGCAGCGGTGCCTACGAACCGCTCATCGCCGCGACGTTTCCGCTCGACCGGATCGCCGAAGCCCATGCCGCGCTGGAGCGCGGCGACGTCGCCGGCAAGATCGTCGTACAGCCATAAGGTGTGGCTCACCGCCTCAACGGTGTTACGGTGGCCGCTGACTTGCTTGTTTTTCGCAAAATGGCCGCGCCCGTGTCGTGCAATCGGGCCGGCCGTCGTTAAGAATACAAGGAGCGGTGCATGAACCGAACGATCTTCCTCCCCGTGGCCTTCGCCGCGGTGCTCGCCACCGGAGCGGCCAGTGCCGAGACGTTGCGCTGGGCCAACGACGGGGACGTGCTGACGCTCGATCCCTATGCCCACACCGAGAGCTTCACCGCCTCCTTCCTGCACCACATCTACGAGCCGCTGATGCGGCGCGATGCCGATCTCAAGTTCGAGCCGGCGCTGGCCACGAGCTGGGAGCTGGTCGAGCCGACCCGCGCCCGCTTCACCCTGCGCGAAGGCGTGACCTTCCAGAACGGCAACCCCTTCACGGCCGACGACGTGGTCGCCTCCGTGGAGCGCCTGATCCACCCCGACGCCCGCGCGCGCGGCAACCTGTCGTCCGTCGCCAGCGCCGAGAAGGTCGACGATCTGACCGTCGACCTGGTGCTCAAGGAGCCGAGCCCGCTGCTGCTCAACGACCTCTCCGGCGTCTACATCATGGACAAGGAGTGGATGGAGGAGCACGACGCGCTGCTGCCGGGCAACACCTCCACCGGCGCCGTCACCTACGCGTCCGACCACGCCAACGGCACCGGCCCGTTCATGCTGGACAGCCGCACGCCCGACGCCAAGACCGTGCTCAAGGCCAACCCCGACTGGTGGGACGAGCCCCAGCACAACATCGACACCATCGAGTTCACGCCCATCGGCTCGGACGCGACGCGCGTCGCGGCGCTGTTGTCGGGCGAGGTCGACGTCATCACCCCCGCGCCGCTGCAGGACACGCAGCGCCTGGAGGCGGCGGACGGCGTCGAGGTGCTGCAGAACCCCTCGCTGCGCACCATCATGCTCGGCCTCAACCACGGCGACGACGAGCTCGACGCGGCCCCCGGCACCGGCGTCAACCCGACCAAGGACGTGCGCGTGCGCGAGGCGCTGTGGCGGGCCATCGACATGGACGCCATCGTCGCCAAGGTGATGCGCGGCAAGGCCCGCGTCGCGGCCCTGATGATCGCCCCGCCCATCACCGGCTATGTCGCCGAGGACGACGTGAAGCCCGCGTTCGACCCGCAGAAGGCCAAGGACCTGCTGGCGGAGGCCGGCTTCGGCGACGGCTTCACCATGGGCCTCGACTGCCCCAACGACCGCTACGTCAACGACGAGGAGATCTGCCTCGCCATCGCGTCGATGTGGAAGGCCATCGGCGTCGACGTGAAGCTGACGGCGCAGACCAAGGGCAACCACTTCCCCAAGGTCGATAAGGGCGAGACCGACGCCTACATGATCGGCTGGGCGACGCTGCCGGCGATGGACGGCTACAGCCCGCTGCGCGCGATGCTCGCCACCCGCGACGGCGACATGGGCGGCAACAACCCCAACGGCTACTCCAACCCGCGCATGGACGAGCTCGCCGTCGCGTCCGGCTCGGAAATCGACGAGGAGAAGCGCCTCGCCATGATCTCCGAGGCGATGCGCATCGCCAGGGACGACATCGCCTTCATCCCGCTGCACCAGCAGCCGCTGTCGTGGGCGGCGTCGGACAACGTCGAGCTGATCCAGTTCCCGGACAACTACTTCCGCGCCTGGCACTACAAGGTGAACTGATCGAGCGGCCGGCGAACCCATGATCGGATTCATCGTTCGCCGGCTTGCGCAGGCGCTCGTGGTGATGGCGGCCATCGCCCTCATCAGCTTCCTCATGTTCCGCTATGTGGGCGACCCGGTCGCGGTCATGGCGCGCGAGGACGCGTCCGTGACCGAGCGGCAGGAGCTGCGCGAGAAGCTCGGCCTCGACCGGCCGGTTGTGGTGCAGTTCGTCGACTTCATCGGCCGCGTCGTGCAGGGGGATCTCGGCATCTCCTACCGCAACCAGCGCCCGGTGGCGGACCTCATCAAGGAGCGCCTGCCGGCGACGCTGGAGCTCGTCATGATGGCGACGCTGCTGTCGCTCGCCATCGGCATCCCGCTCGGCGTGATCACCGCCGTCAACCGCACCGGCTGGCTGCCGACGCTGGTGCAGTCGGTCTCTCTCGTCGGCATCTCGGTGCCCACCTTCGTCACGGGCATCATGCTGATCCTCGTCTTCGCGGTGACCTTGCGCTGGCTCCCCTCGTTCGGGCGCGGCGACACGGTGCAGATCGGCTGGTGGACCACCGGCCTCCTCACGATCAGCGGGCTCAAGGCGCTGATCCTGCCCTCGCTCACCCTGGCGCTCTACCAGATGACGCTGATCATGCGCCTGGTGCGCGCCGAGATGATCGAGGTGCTGTCGTCGGACTACGTGCGCTTCGCCCGCGCGCGCGGATTGCCGGCGCGGATGATCCACTACAAGCTCGCCCTCAAGAACGCGCTGATGCCGGTGATCACCATCACCGGCATGCAGATCGGCGGGCTGATCGCCTTCGCCGTCGTCACCGAGACGGTGTTCCAGTGGCCGGGCCTCGGCCTTCTCTTCATCCAGGCCGTCTCGTTCGCGGACGTGCCGGTGATGGCGGCCTACCTGCTCCTCGTGGGGCTCCTGTTCGTGGTGCTCAACGCCTTGGTGGACATCGCCTATCTCGTGCTCGACCCGCGCCTGCGGACGCGCGCGTCATGAGCGAGCGCGGCCAGCAGACCGGCCTCGGGCGCGCCTTCGTGCGCTCCCCCAAGGCGCTGATTTCGGCGACCGGCGCCCTCGTGCTGATCGCGGCGGCCTATCTCGCCCCCTTCATCGCGCCGCACACGCCGTTCGAGCTCGGCAGCTTCAGCCTGATGGATTCGGAGTTGCCGCCGGCGTTCCTGCCCGGCGGCGACCCGCGCTTCCTGCTCGGCACCGACATGCAGGGGCGCGACGTGTTCTCCGCCATCTTGTTCGGCACGCGCATCTCGCTCACCGTCGGCATCGCGGCGGTGTTGTTCTCGGCCGCGGTGGGCACGCTGATCGGCCTTCTCGCGGGGTTTCGCGGCGGGCTCGTCGATGCGGTGCTGATGCGCGTCGCCGACGTCATCCTGTCGTTCCCGACGATCCTCATCGCACTCCTGATCTCCGGCGTCGCCCGCACCCTCTTCCCGCTCGCCACCTCCGGGACGGCGGCGATCCTCGTCCTCATCTTCGCCATCTCCATCAACGAATGGACGCAATATGCCCGCACCGTGCGCGGCCAGACGCTGGTGGAGAAGGGGCTCGACTACGTGCAGGCGGCCCGCATCTCCGGCGTCGGCGAGAGCGCCATCCTGCGCCGCCACATCCTGCCCAACGTGCTGTCGCCGGTGATCGTGATCGCCACCATCAACCTCGCCCTCGCGGTGCTGGCGGAGGCGACGCTGTCCTTCCTCGGCGTCGGCATGCCGCCGACCTCCCCCTCGCTCGGGACATTGATCCGGATCGGCAACGAAAACCTCTTCTCCGGCATCTGGTGGGTGGTGGTCTTCCCCGCCGCCGCGCTGGTGCTCCTCGTCCTTTGCGTGAACCTCTTCGGAGACTGGCTGCGCGATGCCCTCAACCCGCGCCTCGACTGATCCGCGCCTCGTCGTCGAGGGCCTCAGCGTGCGCTACCGCCCCGGCGCGGCGCCGGCGGTGGATGGCGTCGACATCACCGCGGCGGCGGGCGAGATCGTCGCCATCGTCGGCGAATCGGGAGCGGGCAAATCCTCCATCGGCGCCGCGCTGCTCGACCTCGTCGACAAGCCGGGCACCTGGCACGCGGCCCGCGCCACGCTCGACGGCGAGCCCATCGACTACCGCGCCCGCCACACGCGCGGGCGCGACGTCAGCGTCATCTTCCAGGATCCGCAGACGGCACTGAACCCGCTCTTCACCGTGGCCGAGCAGCTCATCCAGATGGTGGGCTACCACGAGGGCCTGTCCGGGCGCGCCGCCCTCGCCCGCGCGGTGGAAATGCTGGAGGCGGTGGGCATCCCCGACCCCGCCCAGCGCGTCCACCAGTACCCGCACCAGTTCTCCGGCGGCATGCGCCAGCGGGTGGTCATCGCGCTGGCGCTCGCCTGCAATCCGCGCCTCGTCATCGCCGACGAGCCGACCTCCGCGCTCGACGTGTCGGTGCGCGGCCAGATCCTCGACCTCATCGCGGCGCTGGCGCGCGAGCGCGGCACGGCCGTGCTCCTCATCACCCACGACATGGCCGCCGTGTCCCGCATCGCCGACACCGTCACGGTGATGAAGGCCGGCCGCGTGGTGGAGACCGCGCCGACCGAGGCGCTGCTCAACGACCCGCAGGCGCCCTACTCCAAGATGCTGATCGCGGCCGTCCCGCCGGGCGACCGCAAGATCGGCCGCTTCGCCATACCCCCGCGCGACGACGTGGCGGCGCCCGCCATCGTGGCCGGCGCCGATCTCGATGCCTGGCTGCGCGCCCATGCCGGCCCTTCGGTGGGCGAAACGGTGCTCGCCGTGGAGGGCGTCGACAAGATCTTCCAGCTCACCCCCGGCCTGTTCGGCCGTGGACGCAAGCTCTTCCAGGCGCTCGACGACGTGTCGCTCACCGTAAGGCGCGGCGAGGCGTTCGGCCTCGTCGGCGAGAGCGGCTCGGGCAAGTCGACGCTGGCCAAGATCGTCGCCGGGCTCCAGACGCCCACCAAGGGACGCGTCGTGTTCGGCCCCCACGCGCTGCACCCCGCCTCGCGCGAGGTGGAGATCCGCGACTATCGCCGCGGGCTGCAGATGGTGTTCCAGGACCCCTTCTCCTCGCTCAACCGGCGCATGCGGGTGGGCGAGGCCGTGGCCGAGCCGATCCGCACCGCCGGGATCGACGACCGGCACAAGATGCGCGCCATCGTGGCGGCCCTGTTCGAGCGCGTCGGTCTGCCGGCCGCCAGCATCGACCGGCATCCGCACGCGTTCTCCGGCGGGCAACGGCAACGCATCGCGCTGGCGCGGGCGCTGGCGGGCCGGCCGCGCCTCCTCATCTGCGACGAGCCCACCTCCGCCCTCGACGTCTCCATCCAGGCCGAGCTCCTCAACCTCCTGATGGACCTCAAGGACGATCTCGGCCTCGCCATGCTGTTCATCACCCACGACCTGCCCGTGGTGCGCCAGGTGGCGGACCGCATCGGCGTCCTGGAACGCGGCGTCCTGGTGGAGACCGGTGAGACCGATACCGTCTTCGACCACCCCGCCGCGCCCTATACGATGAAGCTCATCGACGAACTCCCCCATCGCCACATGGCAACCCAAGGACCGACCCCATGACCGACCTTCGCATCGACAACGCCTTCGTCGTCACGATGGACGACACGCGCCGGGTGATCGACGAAGGCTCCATCGTCATCGACAAGGACCGCATCGTCGCCGTCGGCCCCACCGCCGAGATCGCCGCCGCCTACCCCGCCGACGAGGTGATCGACGCGGCCGGCATGGCCGCGATGCCCGGCTTCATCGACGCCCACGCCCACGCCGGCCACGGCCTCATCAAGACCATGGCCGGCGGCGACAGCAACGCCTGGTTCGATGCCTGCCGCGTCGTCTACACCGTCGCCTCCGACCCCACCTTCTGGCACGCCGAGGCGGCGCTCGCGGGGCTGGAGCGGCTCAAGGCGGGCGTCACCACCGGCGTGTCGCTGCTGGGCGGCGGCGACAGCGTGATGCGCACCGACAAGCGCGACGCCGGCGATGCGCACCTCGACGCCGTCAAGGCGCTCGGCATCCGCGTGCAGATGGCGATCGGCCCGACGCGCCCGCCCCACCCCTGGGCCTACGCCGACTGGTCGGACGGCACGAAGCGCGAATACCTGGTGACGTTCGCGGACCAGATCGCCTCCTGCGAGGCGCTGATCCGCGACCGGCACGGCAGCGAGGGCGGCCGGCTCAACATCGCGATGCTGTCGCCGACGCTGCGCAGCGAGCACCTGGACGGCGCCACCCAGGGCGAAATCGACGACATGGTGACGGGCGCGCAGACCGCCTCGCGCGTCGCCCGCGAGCACGGCCTGGTGTTCACCCAGGACGGCCACAAGCAGGGCACGGTGAAGTTCGCGCACGACCGGCTCGGCATCCTCGGCCCGGAGGCGCTGTTGTCGCACTCGACGGACTTCACCGACGAGGAAATCCGGATCTGCGCCGACACCGGCACCAAGATCGCCCACAACCCCAGCGCCATCGCCTCCGTCTATGGCCGCTGCCGCGTGGTGGAGATGATCGACGCGGGCATCACGGTGGGCCTCGGCTCGGACGGCACGGCGCCGGACCGCTCCGGCGACATGTTCCGCCACATGCAGCAGGCGATGCACTACCACCGCCGCCACTTCCGCGATTCGGGCATCCTGCCGCCGGGCCGCGTGATGGAGATGGCCACCATCGACGCCGCCAAGGCGCTCGGCATGGAGGCCGAGATCGGCTCGCTGGAGACGGGCAAGAAGGCCGACCTCATCCTGATCGACCTCGCCGCGCCCCACCTTTATCCGCCCAACATGCCGCTCTACCGCATCGCCTGCTTCGCCAATGGCGCGGACGTCGACACCACCATCGTCGATGGCAAGGTGCTGATGCGCGGGCGCAAGGTGCTGTCGGTGGACGAGAACAAGATCCTCGCCGATGCCGCCAGGGAGACCGAGACGATGCTGGAGCGCACCGGCTTCGCCCCGCTGCTGGAGACGCCGGCCACCTTCTTCGGCCACACCCACTATTGAGCGGGCCGGCTCGCCGCATCGTCCGGCGAGCCGCCGCCCTCGGAGCGCGGCGGAATTTTACGGCTGGGCCCTTTGCCGCCTTGTTGAGCAACCTGCCCCATTTCGTATAGGCTGCGCGCCGAGCGGGATCGCGAGTAGACGGATTCCGCAGCGCTCGGAATGAGCGGGATATCCGACCAAGCATTGCAGGACGGGGGCAGCGCCCTTACTCCAGGCTGGATGACTCCCGCTCTCGCCAGAGCGACATGGAAGCGAAAGACGACAGCCCAATGCCTGATTATCGTTCAAGAACCACAACCCACGGCCGCAACATGGCCGGCGCGCGCGGCCTGTGGCGCGCGACCGGGGTGAAGGACGGCGACTTCGGCAAACCCATCATCGCCGTGGTCAATTCCTTCACCCAGTTCGTGCCGGGCCACGTCCACCTGAAGGATCTGGGCCAGCTCGTGGCGCGGGAGATCGAGGCGGCGGGCGGCATCGCGAAGGAATTCAACACCATCGCGGTGGACGACGGCATCGCCATGGGCCACGACGGGATGCTCTATTCGCTGCCCTCGCGCGAGATCATCGCCGACAGCGTGGAGTACATGGTCAACGCCCACTGCGCCGACGCCATGGTGTGCATCTCCAACTGCGACAAGATCACGCCGGGCATGCTCAACGCGTCGATGCGGCTCAACATCCCCACCGTCTTCGTGTCGGGCGGGCCGATGGAAGCCGGCAAGGTGGTGCTGAAGGGCAAGACGCGGGCGCTCGACCTGGTGGACGCCATGGTCGCGGCCGCCGACGACAGCGTGTCCGACGAGGACGTGAAGATCATCGAGCGCTCGGCCTGCCCCACCTGCGGCTCGTGCCCGGCAACGGCTCGACGCTCGCCACCCACGCCGACCGCAAGCGCCTGTTCGTCGAGGCCGGCCACCTGATCGTCGACCTCGCCAAGCGCTGCTACGAGCAGGACGACACCTCGGTCCTGCCGCGCAACATCGCCAACAAGCGCGCGTTCGAGAACGCCATGTCGCTCGACATCGCCATGGGCGGGTCCACCAACACGGTGCTGCACATCATCGCCGCCGCCTACGAGGGCGAGATCGATTTCACCATGGACGACATCGACGCGCTGTCGCGCAAGGTGCCGTGCCTGTCCAAGGTCGCACCGGCCAAGCAGGACGTGCACATGGAGGACGTCCACCGCGCGGGCGGCATCATGGCCATCCTCGGCCAGCTGGAAGCGGGCGGCCTGATCCACCGCGACACGCCGACGGTCCACGCCCCCACGCTGGGCGACGCGATCGACCGCTGGGCGATCGACCGCACCCAGAGCGAGAGCGTGCGCAATTTCTTCAAGGCCGCGCCGGGCGGCGTGCCGACGCAGACCGCGTTCAGCCAGTCCGCCCGCTGGGACGAGCTCGACCTCGACCGGGAGACCGGTGTGATCCGCTCGGTGGAGCACCCCTTCTCCAAGGACGGCGGCCTCGCGGTGCTGAAGGGCAACCTGGCGCTCGACGGTTGCATCGTGAAGACGGCCGGCGTGGACGAATCGATCCTGAAGTTCACCGGCCCCGCCGTGGTCTACGAAAGCCAGGACGCGGCGGTGAAGGGCATCCTGGGCAAGGAAGTCAACGCCGGTGACGTGGTTGTGATCCGCTACGAGGGCCCCAAGGGCGGGCCGGGGATGCAGGAGATGCTTTATCCCACCAGCTATCTGAAATCGCGCGGGCTCGGCAAAGCCTGCGCGCTGGTGACCGACGGGCGCTTCTCGGGCGGCACGTCCGGGCTTTCCATCGGCCACGCCTCGCCCGAGGCGGCGCAGGGCGGCATCATCGGCCTGGTGCGCAACGGCGACACCATCGAGATCGACATCCCCAACCGGACGATCAATCTCGCCGTGCCCGAGGCGGAGCTCGCAAGCCGCCGCGCCGAGCAGGACAAGCTCGGCTGGAAGCCCGCCGAGGCGCGCAAGCGCAACGTGACGACGGCGCTGAAGGCCTACGCCGCCTTCGCCGCCTCCGCCGACAAGGGCGCGGTGCGCATCCTGCCGGACTGAGCGCCGGCGCGCACGAAGGGCTGCGGCCGTGTCAATGGGCCGCCCGCAGCCACCCGCAGCCCGCAGGGCGAGGATGGCGAGGACGGGGCGCAGCCGAACCCATTGACGCGGCCGCGGCCCGGTCCACGCTGGATACGGGTTTCAAGTCAGTCGCCCGAAGGGCTTTGATCTTGGAACCCTGGCCATCGCCGAGATGGAGGGAGCGCGAGGGAGGAACGCCCTCGCCCTGCTAGCCGGACAAAGCCGGCGCGCAGCGCCGTCCGCACCGTCACTTCGATACCGTCACTTCAAAACCGGGGCTTCAAAACCTTGGCTTCAAGCCGGGCGCGGTCCCGATGGCGCCCCCCGCCAGTGCCGCCACCCCATCATCAGGACCGGCAGGAACCACACCGCGAGCGTCAGGATCCCCAGCACGGCGGCGATGGGGCGCTCGAAGAAGGCGAGCATGTTGCCGTCCGACTTGATCATCGCCGTCATGAAGTTGCCCTCCAGCATCGGCCCGAGCACGAGGCCGAGGATGGTGGGGGCGACGGGAAAGCCGTTCTCCTCCATGATGAAGGCGAGGATCCCCATCGCCAGCATGATGACGACGCCGAACAGCGAATTGTTGATGGCGTACGCGCCCACGATCGACAGGAGCAGCACGATCGGCCATATCACCGCGCGCGGGATGCGCAGGATGTGCCGCGCCAGCGCGATGGCGACGAAGCCGAGCGGGATCAGCGCCAGGTTGGCGATGAAGAAGGCGACGAACACGCCGTAGATCAGTTCGGGCGAGTTGATGAAGATCATCGGCCCGGGGTTCATGCCCTTGACGTAGAGGACGCCGATCACGATGGCGGTGATCGAGTCGCCCGGGATGCCGAACACCAGCGCCGGCACCCACGCCCCGCTCAGCGCCGCGTTGTTGGCCGAGCCGGCATCGACGATGCCTTCCACGTGCCCCGTGCCGAACTTCTCCGGCTCGCGGGAGAAGCGCTTGGACACCGCGTAGGACACCCAGGCGCCGATGTCCCCGCCCGCGCCGGGCAGGATCCCGACGCCGGTGCCGATGACGCTGCCGCGCGCGATCCCGCGCCAATAGCGCCGCAGGATGGCGCCGACGCCGCGGAACACGTTGAGGAGGCTCTGCAGCGGCGGCGCCGGCACGTCCCCGTCCGACATCACGTTGCGCAGGATCTCGGCCACCGCGAACATGCCGATCATCGCCGGAATGAAGGCGACGCCGCCCAGAAGGTCCGGAATGCCGAGCGTATAGCGCGGATGCCCGGCCGTGACGTCGAGCCCGACCGTGGCCAGGAACAGCCCGATCAGCAACGCCACCGCCCCCCGCAGCGGCGAGGCGGTGGACACGAACACCGCACAGGTGAGGCCGAGACAGGCGAGCCAGAAATATTCGAACTGGGTGAATTGCAGCGCCACCTCCGCCAGCATCGGCGCGAAGATGACGAGGACGACCGTGCCGAACAGGCCGCCGATCGCCGAACACACCAGGCTGGTGCCGAGCGCCTGCTCGCCCTGGCCCTTCTGCGTCATCGCATAGGCTTCGGCCGCATAGGCCGCCGAGGCCGGCGTGCCGGGCACGCGCAGGAGCGCGCCGGGCAGGTCGCCGGCGAAGATCGCCATCGCGGTCGCCGTCACCATCGCCGCGATGGCCGGCACCGGATCCATGAAGAAGGTGATGGGCACCAGGAGCGCCGTCGCCATCGTGGCCGTGAGACCGGGGATGCAGCCGACGAGGAGGCCGAAGGCGGCCGCCGCCAGCATGGTGCCGAGAACCTCGAAATTGAGGACCAGCGGCAGCGCTTCAATGATCGGATGCATCGTGACCCTTCAGGACGCGATCAGTAGACGAGCGGTTCCAGCACGCCCCACGGCAGCGGCACCAGCAGCCACCGGCTGAACACGAGGTGGATGACAAACACGGTCGCGGCGGCGATGGCGAGCGAGGAGACCGGACGGCCGCGCAGGCGCAAGAGGAGCACGGCGACGATGATGAACGCCGTCGGGATGAACCCGAGCTGCTCGGACGCGAGGATGTAGAAGAGCAGCGCCGCGATCACCAGGGCGACGTTGAAGAACCGCCCCGCCCGCCCGTTGGCATCGCCGAAATCGGCCAGCGGCACGACGCGCCACCGCCGCGCGCCCGACACCACGAGCAGCATGCCCGAGAAGCCGAGCGCCCCGGCGATGATCAGCGGAAACAGCGCCGCGCCGTAGTTCTGGCCCGGCACCTGCGGAAAGGTCCGGGCCTCGAGGAAGGCGACGATCGCGAAGGCGATCAGCGCGGCGCCCAATACGGCATCGTTGAAGCGCATGACAGCGGCCGCGCCCGTGCCGGCGCTACTTCGCCAGGCCGACGGCCTTCAGCACCTTGCCGAGGTCGGCGTCGGCCTCCTCGTAGTGGACGCTGAGGCCCTCAGGATCGGCCCAGGTCATGGCGAAGCCGCGCCCCTCCATGAACTCCTTGAACTCGGCGGAGTTGTAGATGGTCTCCATGGTGGCGGCGAGCTTGGCCTGCACGTCATCGGGCAGTCCCTTGGGGCCGGCGACGGTGCGCCACGCGGCGGTCGTCCAGTCCGGACCGCCGGATTCCACCAGCGTCGGCACGTTGGGGAAGGCGGGCATCCGCTCCTTGGCCATCACCGCGAGCACCTTGATCTTGCCCGCTTCGCTGAGGGCGCGCGCTTCCACCACCGAGGGGGTCGCCACATCGATGCCGCCGGCGGCAAGGTCCGCCAGAGCCGGCGCGGCGCCTTGGGACGGCACCCACACGATCGCGTTGGGGTCGAGCCCCGCCTCCACCAGCATCCCCGCCAGGGCGAGATGCCAGATGCCGCCCTGCCCCGTTCCGGAGCCCTTCAGGTCGCCGGGTTTGGCCTTGGCCGCCGCGATGACGTCGGCCGCGCTTTCATAGGCGCTGTCGGCGTTGACCGAGAGGCCGGCCGGGTCGGCGTTGTAGAGCGCGATGGGGGTGTAGTCCTTGTAGGTGAGATCGGTGAGGCCGATCCAATGCATCATCGCGATTTCGACGGTGACGATGCCGATGGTGTAGCCGTCGGGCTTGGCCGATGCGATCGCCTGGTGGCCGACGACGCCGCCGCCGCCGGTGCGGTTCACCACGTTGACGGGCACGCCGAGCTCGTCCTGCATGAGCTTGCCGATCATGCGGCCCGTCGCGTCGGTGCCGCCGCCGGCGGACCAGGGGACGATGACGGTGATCGGCCGCTCGGGATACTCGGCATGGGCGGGCTCGGCGAAGGCGAACGCCGCAAACGCGGCCGAAGCCGCCACCAGACCGGTGAACAGATGTTTCATCAAGGACTTCCTCCCGAAAAGTCGCTAAGCCGCTTTGGCGGCTCTTTGTTATGGTCGCAGACGCGGTCTGCGCGGGCAGCATGCACGCGATGCGAGGTGGTGACAACCAGTCGTTGGGAGCTCTTCGCTCCCCGCCCGCCGTTCAATTGGCCGCAATGACAGCACCATAGCCCGCTGCTAGTGTCGCCGGGTGCGTACCATCCGCCTCCTCCTCAAAGATCGTGGGGTCGCCACCCCCTTGATCGTCCTGCTCGTGCAGCTCGTGGTGCTGCATGCGAGCGGCGGCGCGATCGCGAGCGGGGCGATGGCCGCAACGGGCGGCGTCAGCACCGTCTGGTGCGCCGGCGGTGCCGAAGGCCCGTCGCAGGAGCGCGCCACCGTCCACTGCGCCTGCGCCTTCCTGTGCGCCTCGCAGGCGGCGGCAGGGCACGTCGTAGCGCCCGATGGCGGCGCGGTGCTCGTCCTCGTCACGGTGGAGGCGGCGGCGCGCACGAGGCCGGTGGTCGTCGATCGCGTTCCCCCGCGCCAGCCCCCGCCACGGCCCAACCTCACCCGAGGTCCACCCGCGGTCTGACCCCGGCGCGGCCTGCGGGCTCGCGTATCGAACGCCGTCGCGCCGTCGGTGCGCGCACGGCAGGGAGCAGCACGGCCGCCCAAGGCGCCCGTCATGCGTGGACGCTCAATGCCCATCCGCCCCAGGAAGGCCACCGCTCGGCGGAGCGCGGACAGCCGCGCCAGCCCGCCACCGCGCCGCCGCCGCCACGCCGCGGCCGCCGCGCCGCGCCCCGTGCCGGCGGCGGCGGGCCTGCGCGCGCTGCGCCGCGCCCTCGCCGCGCTCGGCGTGGCGCTCGTCGCGGCCAACCTCATCGCGCCCGTCGCCCGCTTCGACGGGTTCGCGGCGGTGGCGGCGCTGTGCCATGGCCTCGCGACGCCGGCCCATGGCGCGCCCGCCGCGCCCCCCTGGCTACAACATTGCTGCTTCGCCGCTGCGCTGGCGTTGTCCTGCCCGCCGGCGCCCGAGCCCGTGGTCCGCGCACCGCCGGCCGGCGGCACGCTTCCTTCCCTCCTGGCGCGGACCGCCGCCCGCACCGCCACGACCGGCCCCCGCATCAGAGCGCCGCCGGGCTGAACGATCGGCTCATCGCTGCAATTCGTTCAACCCAGGAGACCAACCATGTCGATCCTCACCCGTGCCCTCCTCGGCACGACGACCATCACCATCCTCGCCGCGCCCTTGCCGGCCCTCGCCCATGCGTCGCTGAAAGTCGCCAGCGCGCCGGCCAACAGCACCTTCCAGGCGGTGCTGCGCCTCTCCCACGGGTGCGATGGCCAACCCACCCACACCGTGGCCGTCACGATCCCGGAAGGCTTCATCGCCGTAAAGCCGATGCCCAAGGCCGGCTGGACGCTCCAGACCGTCGAGGCCCCTTACGCTCACAGTTATGAACTCCATGGCGAAGAGGTGTCCGCCGGCGTCACCGAGGTGCGCTGGACGGGCGGCAGCCTGCCCGACGCGTCCCCCGGCGAGTTCGTCTTCCATGGCAGCGTGACCGACTTCGCGCCGGGCACCGTGCTGCCGTTCAAGGCGGTGCAGACGTGCGCGGACGGCGAAGTCGCCTGGACGGAGCTGGCCGCCGCCGGCCAGGATCCGCACGATTTGCCCCACCCCGCGCCGACGCTGACGATCGCCCAGGCCGGCGGGCACGATGGCAGCAGCGCGCACGATGGCGGCAGCGGGCACGATGGGCATGGCGCGGCGGCGGCCGAGGCGGCCGGCCCGCTCGTCATCGAGACGGGCTGGATGCGCCAGCCCCCTCCGGGCGCCAAAGTGGCCGGCGGCTACATGACCATCACCAACAACGGCCAGGATGCCGACCGCCTGCTGGGCGGCTCCGTCGCGTTCGCCGGCCGCGTCGAGATCCACGAGATGGCGATGGACAAGGGCATGATGCAGATGCGCGAGGTGGAAGGCGGCCTGGAGATCCCCGCCGGCGGCACCGTGGAGCTGAAGCCCGGCAGCTACCACGTGATGATCATGGATTTCACCGGGACGCCGCCCAAGGCGGGCGAGACCGTTCCCATCACGCTGGAGTTCGAGAAGGCCGGCACGGTCGCGACCGAGATGGCGGTCGGCTCGATGGGCGCCAACACCGCCCCCGCGCACGGCGCGATGCACCACAAGGCGAACTGAGCGCCCTGGCGCGGCGGCGGGCGATCCGCCGCCGCGCCAATTTCAGGGTCAGGCCATGGTGGCGAGCATGGCCGTCGTCACGCGATGGCGCCGCGGCTCGTCCTTCAGGAAGCGCAGCACCTCGTCGACGGCATTGGCGCCCTGGCGGTGATAGGTCTCGTGCGTGTGGCCGGCCGCGTGTGGCGACACGATGGCGTTGCCGAGGTCGCGCAGCGGGCTGTCGTCGGGCAGGGGCTCGGTCTCGTAGACGTCGAGCGCGGCCGTGAAGCGCTTCTTGCCGAGTTCGGCGATCAGGGCCGCCTCGTCGACGATCGCGCCGCGGGCGGTGTTGATGAGGAGCGCCCCGTCCTTGATGCGGGCAAGCTCGGCCGCACCGATCATGTGGCGCGTTTCGGGCAGCGACGGCACGTGCAGCGAGACGATGTCGCTTTCGGCGAGCAGCGTATCGAGGTCCACCAGCGCAATCCCGAGCTGCTCGGCCTGCTCGGGCCGCATATAGGGGTCGTAGACCGATACGCGCGCATCGAACGCCTGGAACTGGCGGATCAGCATCCGCCCGATATAGCCCGCCCCGACCAGCCCCACGGCCTGGTCGCCGAGCAGCCGGCCCAGGAGCCGCGAGCGCAGGGCGAGCCAGGGTTCGCGCTGACGCATCCCCTCGTCCAGCGCCAGCGGCTGGCGCAGCCACGTGAAGATCTGCGCCATCACGAACTCGGCCACGGCCTCGCCGATGTGGATGGCGGCGTGCGTCACCTCGATACGGCCCGTCTCGATCTCCTCCAGCGGCACCAGCCTGCGCACGCTGCCCGCCGCATGCGCAACGAGGCGCAGGTCCGGATGGGCGCTCAGGAGCGCGGCGTCCAGCGTCGGCGTCCCCCAGCCGGTGATGGCCGCCGAGGCGCCGCCGACGAGGCGGTCGAGCGCCTCCGGTGCCAGCTCGTCCGGGCCGGGCGCGACGACGGTCGCCGCATCGGCAAGCCGCGCCTCGGCATCCGGCGGGATGAGCTGCTTGCGCATCTGGGGCGTCAAAAGGATGGCCACGGTGGGCCGGTTGGTCGGGTCGCTCATCGGCGTTTCCTCGTAGCGCTCTGGAGCAGTTCCCGCCCGGCTGGTGTCAACCGGGCGGGAAAAGCTGCTTAAAATCAATCTGATAGAGCATCCAATCCGCCCATCGGGGCGCGGGATGCTCTAGCGGCGCGCGATGCGTTGTCCGCTGTCGCGATCGAAGACGTGGATCGATTGGGGGGTGATGCGGGCGGTCAGCCGGTCGCCCGGCGCGCCGTCATAGTTGCCGTCGAGTACGGCGATGGAGCGATGGCCGACGAGGTCGAAGGTCACCTGCGTCTGCGCCCCGGTCGGCTCCACCAGCTCGACGACCCCGTGCAGCTCGTCGCCGCCCGCCTCGCCCAGATGCTCCGGGCGCAGCCCCAGGGTGACGCGCCGGCCGGGTTCCAGCGCCAGGGCCGGGTCGAGCCGGATCGCCTCGCCGCCGCCGAGCCGCCCCACCGGACCGTCGCCGCCGGCGTCGATCTCCGCGTCGATGAAGTTCATGGCCGGCGAGCCGATGAAGCCGGCGACGAAGAGGTTCTGCGGGTTGCGGTAGAGTTCGATGGGGCTGCCCTGCTGCTCGATGCGCCCGCCGTTCAAGACCACCACCCGGTCGGCCAGCGTCATGGCCTCGATCTGGTCGTGCGTCACATAGATCGAGGTGGTTTTCACCTTCTGGTGCAGCGCCTTGATCTCGCCGCGCATCTGGACGCGCAGCTTGGCGTCGAGATTGGACAGCGGCTCGTCGAACAGGAAGACGGCCGGGTCGCGCACGATGGCACGGCCCATGGCGACGCGCTGGCGCTGGCCGCCGGAGAGCTGGAAGGGCCGGCGGTGGAGGAGGTCCGTCAGCTCCAGGAGACGGGCTGCCTCCTCCACCTTGCGCTTGATCTCGGCGCGGGAATCGCCGGAGAGCTTCAGGTTGAAGGCCATGTTGTTGCGCACCGTCATGTGCGGGTAGAGCGCGTAGCTCTGGAACACCATGGCCACGTTGCGCTGGCGCGAGGTGAGTTCGGTGACCACCCGCTCGCCGATCATCACGTCGCCGTCGCTGGCGTCCTCCAGGCCGGCGATGATCCGCAGCAGCGTGGACTTGCCGCAGCCGGACGGGCCGACGAGGGCGACGAATTCGCCGTCCTTCACGGCCAGGTCGATGCCGTGGATCACCTCCACGTCGCCGAAGGCCTTGGTCACGCCGCTGAGTTCGACCGATGCCATCGTTCAGTCCTCCCTTGCGCCGGCCATCAGAAGCCCGTTCCGCCGTTGATCTGCACCACCTCGCCGGTGACGAAGGCGGCGCGCGCGGAGGCGAGGTAGAGAACGGTGTCGGCCACGTCCTGCGGCGTCCCCTCGCGGCGCAGCGGCGTGTTCTTCACCGCGTTGGCGCGCCCTTCCGGCGTGTTGAAGATGTCGTGGAAGCGGGTGCCGATGAGGCCCGGGGCGACGCCGTTCACGCGGATGCCGAGCGGCCCGACCTCCTTGGCGAGCGAGCGCACCAGCGTCGTCACCGCGCCCTTGCTGGCCGCGTAGTGGGAGGCGCCGTGGCCGCCGCCGTCATAGGCGGCGAGCGAGGACATCAGCACGATGGCGCCCGAGCCGCGCGGCTCCATGACGCGCAGCGCCGCCTGGGCGGCGAGGAAGGCGCTGAAGACGTTGATCTCGAACGCCTCGCGCCACAGCTCCAGCGAGGAATCGACGCAGCGGGCACGCTTGATGAGCCCGCCGGCGTTGGCGAACAGCACGTCGATGGGCCCGAGCTCGGCCTCGGTGCGGGCGACGATTTCGGCCATTGCGGCGGCATCGCTGGCATCGGCCTTGAGGCCGAGCGTGCCGGGGTTTTCCGCCTCGATCGCCCGCGCCTCGTCCTCGCTGGTGAGGTAGGTGAAGGCCACCTTGGCGCCGGCACTGGCGAAGGCGCGCGTTGCCGCCCCGCCGATGCCCGACGCGCCGCCGGTGACGAGCACGACTTTGCCTTCGAATTCCATAGCGTTTCCTCTCGGCCAGCTTGTCAGCGCTGGCTCGGCATTATGTGAAGTTCGGGGATGTGGGCGCGCGCCGTCAGGGTGAGCACGAACAGGCACGCGGCCGCCACGTCGTCGGGCTGCAGCGCCTTGGCGCGCGCTTCGGGCGAGACCTTGACGGGGCGGCGGTCGATCAGCGGCGTGTCGGTCAGGCCCGGCAGAATCGCCGTGGCGCGGATCCCGTTCGCCCACTCCTCCTCGGCGAGGGCGTGGGTCAGCGCGACCACGCCGGCCTTGGACGCCTGGTAGGCCGCGCCCGAAACGTCGGGCTTGCGCGCCGAGATCGAGGAAATGTTGATGATGAGGCCGTTGCCTCGGGCACGCATGGGGGGCACCAGCGCCCGTGCGAGGTTGAAGGCGGCGTTGAGGTTCGAATCGATCATCCCCCTCCAGCTCTCGGGCGTCAGCTTGTCGAACGCGCGCTCCTTGATGTTGGTGCCGACCGAGTTGACGAGCGCATCGACGCCCGCGAGGTCGACGGCGGCGAGCGCAGCATCGAGCGCGGCCACATCGCCCGCATCGGCGACGACGACCTGCGGCGCGGTGCCGGTCGCCTCGCGCACCGCCTCGGCGGTGGCGTCCAGGCCGGGGCGCGTGCGGCCCAGGAGGATCGTCGCGGCGCCGGCCTTGGCGGCGGCAATGGCTGTGGCGCGGCCCATGCCGCTCCCGGCGCCGGCGATGAGGACGGTGGTGCCGTCAAGCGTTTCGGTCATGGTCACTCCCTGTTGGGCCGGCGACGTGCCGGCCCCGTCGAGCCCCTTACGATGAGCTGGGGCCGTATGTTGACGAAATTGTCCTCGCGCGGCGCCCCGACCTCCTCGAGGCAGTGGATCAGGAGGTCCACGACCATCTCGGCCATCGCCGCGGTGGGCTGGCGGATCGTGGTGAGGGGCGGAAACACCAGCTCGGAAAGCGCGATATCGTCGAACCCGACGATGGAAAGCTCCTCCGGAATGGAAACGCCGAGGTCGCGGGCGCCGGCGTAGGCGCCGATGGCGAACATGTCGTTGCCGCAGACGATGGCCGACGGCGGGTTTTCCCTGCTCAACAGCTCGCGCACGCCGATGCGCCCCAGCTCGGCGCCCTGCATGTCGCCGAATCCGGAGACCCCGCCGCCCTGCCACAGCAGGCTCTCGTCGAAGGGAATGCCGGCCCTGGCGTGGGCGATCCTCACCCCCTCCACGCGCCCGATGCGGCTGTTGGTGCGCACCGGGCCGGTGAGGATGCCGATGCGCCGGTGGCCATGGCCGATGAGGTGCTGCGCCGACAGGAGCCCGCCGAGCTCCTGGTCGACGCTGACGCTGCAGGCGACGCCGCTGCCGCTTTCGCGCGCGCGCTGGTCGAAGGCGGCAACCTGCAGGCCGCGGGCGATGAGGTCCTTCAGGTGGTCGAAATTGAGCGGCGAGGAGCCGAGGATGACGCCCATCACGCCCGAGCCGATGAGGGTCTCCGCGTAGCTCTGCTCCACCTCCGGATCGCGTTCGGCGTTGCAGATCAGGAGCCGGTAGCCGCGCTTGCGGGTGGCCTGCTCGATCTGGTGCGCGATGGCGCCCCAGAACGGGTTGGCGACCGATGGGATGATGAGCCCGATGGTGGTGTTGTGCCCCGATTTCAGCTGCCGGGCGGCGCTGTTGGGCGTGAACTTCAGCGCCTCGATGGCCTCCAGCACGCGCTGGCGCGTTTCGGCGCGCATCTTCCCGGCGCGACCGTTGATCACGTTCGAGACGGTGCTCGCCGAGACTCCCGCCATTTTTGCCACGTCGTGAATGCCGGCCACGGACCTGTCGCTTTTGGTTGCCGATTTTGGTGCATCGATTTATCGGCCAATTGATAGGCGGGATGAATACACCTGTCAAACGCCAGAATTTCCGTGATATCTACAAATATTTAAATTAGTTTCTCCCTATTGACGCCTGGCGATCAGTTGGTGTTACGATACACCATAGATCGAATGATAGATCGACAGACCGCGGAAAATCGCGGCACCAAACAAGGAGGAAACGGCATGGCCAATGGTGTGAGCCGGCGCGACGCATTGCGTTACAGCGCGGCAATTTTGGGAGGCACGGCGCTCGCGGGTTCGTCGCTGACGCGTGCCTTCGCGCAGCAGACCGCGCGTGTGCGTTTCGCGGGCTACGTGGAATCGCAGGAGCAGCTCACCCAGACGCTCGCGGTGCTGAAGCTCTATTCGGACAAGCACCCCGACGTCGAGATCGTGCCGGAATTCACCAACTTCCGCGCCTTCACCGACAAGATCGCCACCGAGACCGCCGGCGGCAACGCGCCGGACATGTTCAGCGTCAACGTCGACCTTCTGGCCGAATACGCGCGGCGCGACGTGTCGATGCCGCTCGACCAGTACATCCCCGACCCGCTGGACCTGACCAGCTACCTGGGAAGCGCCGTCAACGCGGCCAAGTTCGACGGCAAGCAGTACGCCATCCCCAACGACGCGATCGCGCCGGCGATCTTCATGAACCAGGCCTCCTTCGACAAGGCCGGCATCCCGATCCCGGCCGAGATGTGGACCTGGGAGGAGCTGCGCGAGGTCAGCGCCAAGCTCGGCAAGGACCTGGGCCCGCGCTTCTGGGGCGTGGAGGACGCCGGCGGCAACTACATTCCGTGCGACATCTTCCTGCGCGGCCGCGGCAAGTCGATGTTCACCCCGGACCACCGCCTCGGCTTCGAGCCGGAGGACATGGAAGCCTGGTTCGCCTATTGGAAATCGATGCGCGAGGCGGGCGCGGTCCCGCCGGGCGACGTGCAGGCCCTGTCCTCCAACGACGATCCCTCCACGGCCGGCATCGTCGCGGGCCGCACCGCGATGGCGATCACCCTCACCGACAGCTTCGTCGGCTACCAGTCGCTGTTGCAGGATCCGCTCGTCCTGCACCTGATGCCCAACGGCTTCGAGGGCGGCGAGATGGAGCAGCGGCACTACAGCTACGCCGGCAACTCCACCTCCGTGTCGGCGAAGTCGCCCTATCACGAGCAGATCATCGACATCATCCACTTCATGCACTTCGACCCGGAGGGCGCGCGCGTCTTCTATGAAGGCAGCGGCATGATCCCGTGCTCGGGCATCCTGCGCGACGAGCTGGCCCAGACCGGCAGCGAGGCCGACCGCAAGATCATCGAATATCTCAACCTCTTGCAGAAGAATCCGGCCAAGCCGCGCTATCCGGGCGTGCCGGGCATGTCGGGGATGCTGGGCCGCGCCAACGAGGGCGTCGCCTTCGGCCAGCTCACGCCGAAGGAAGCGGCCGATCAGTTCATCGGCGAAGTCAGCGCCCGGCTTTGACAATCGGCATCGCCCGCCGGCTCTCCGGCGGGCGACCCTGGCAACCATGACCGAGGTCAACGTGACGATCACCAGCGCGCCCACGGCCCCCCGGGCCCGCCCCCCCGCGGGCCGCCGCAAGGTCGGGCTCAACGCCCGGCAGAACAAGGCCGCGTTCGTCTTCCTCGCGCCCTGGATCATCGGCATGGTGTGCCTGACGCTGGGGCCGATCCTGGCGTCGTTCTACCTGTCCTTGACCGACTACGACATGTTCACGGCGCCCGAATGGATCGGCGGCCAGAACTACGTCAAGATGTTCAGCGAAGACCGGCGTTACTTCCAGGCGCTGAAGGTGACCTTCACCTACGTCTTCCTGTCCGTGCCCCTGAAGCTCGCCTTCGCGCTCGCCATCGCGATGCTGCTCAACCGCGGCCTCAAGGGGCTCGGCTTCTACCGCTCGATCTACTACCTGCCCTCGCTGCTGGGGGGCAGCGTCGCCGTCGCCATCATGTGGCGCCAGGTGTTCTCCTACGACGGCGTGATCAACCAGTTCCTGCTGAAGTTCGGTATCAGCGGGCCGAGCTGGATCACCAGCCCCGACTACGCGCTCTATACCCTCGTCGCCCTCGCGGTATGGCAGTTCGGCTCGCCGATGGTGATCTTCCTCGCCGGCCTCAAGCAGATCCCGCAGGACGTCTACGACGCGGCCGAGGTGGACGGCGCGACGCCGGTGCGCAAGTTCTTCGCCGTCACGCTGCCGCTGCTGACGCCGATCATCTTCTTCAACTTCGTGATGCAGACCATCGGCGCATTCCAGGCGTTCACGCCGGCCTACATCGTGTCCAACGGCACCGGCGGCCCGGCCGATTCGACGCTGTTCTACACGCTCTATCTCTACGAGCAGGCGTTCACCAACTTCCAGATGGGCTATGCCTCGGCGATGGCCTGGGTGCTGGTCGCGATCATCGCGGTCGTCACCGCCATCTCGTTCTTTTCGGCCCGCTACTGGGTCCACTACGGCGACCAGCGCTAGGAGGCGACGATGAGCGCAGCAGCCCGCAAGACACGCGCCCGCCCCAACCGCATCCTCCTGCATGCGTTCCTGCTCGCGGGGGCGCTGCTGATGGTCTATCCGCTCCTGTGGCTCGCCAGCAGCTCGCTGAAGCCGGCCAACCTCATCTTCTCCGACCTCAGCCTGTGGCCGAAGGAGATCCGCCCGGAAAACTACGTGGACGGCTGGCGCGGCGCGGCACTGCCCTTCAGCACCTTCTTCATCAATTCCTTCATCATCGCCGGGCTCGCGGTGGTCGGCAACGTGCTCGCATGCAGCCTCGTCGCCTATGCGTTCGCGCGGCTCAACTTCGCCTTCAAGCGCACGCTGTTCGCGCTGATGATGATGACGATCATGCTGCCGCTGCACGCGACGCTGATCCCGCAATACGCGCTGTTCTATGGCCTGGGCTGGGTCAACACCTTCCTGCCCCTGGTGGTGCCCAAATTCCTCGCCGTCGACGCGTTCTTCATCTTCCTGATGATCCAGTTCATCCGCGGCATCCCGCGCGAACTGGACGAGGCGGCGACCGTCGACGGGGCCGGCCCCTTCCGCATCTACTGGTCGGTGATCCTGCCGCTCCTGACGCCCGCGCTGATCACCACGGCGGTGTTCTCGTTCATCTGGACGTACGAGGACTTCCTGTCGCCGCTCGTCTACCTCACCTCGATGGACCTTTACACCGTGCCGCAGGGGCTGCGCCTGATGATGGCCTCCAAGGGCGCCTCCTCCTGGGGTCCGCTGCTGGCCATGTCGCTCCTGTCGCTGGTGCCTCTGTTCATCGTCTTCGCCTTCTTCCAGCGGCGCCTGATCGACGGCATCGCGACCACCGGCCTCAAGGGCTGACACCCCCACAACGAAAGGCTGCCTCCTTGCCCGCCTCCAAGATTTCGGTCTTCACCAAACCCTGGACCGACCCGCTGCCGCAACTGGCCGACAAGCTCGCCGCGCTGGGCCTCGACGGCGTCGAGCTCGCCGTGCGCCCCGGCTATCAGGTGGCGCCCGAGACCGCCGCCACCGGCCTCAAGGAGGCCGCCCGCGTCCTGTCCGAGCGCGGCCTCGACATCTTGAGCATCGCGAGCACGGCGGACGAGGCGACCATTGCCGCATGCGGCGATGCGGGCGTGCCGCTCATCCGCATCATGGCGCCGATCGACATGGCGCTCGGCTATCACGGCTCGGTGGACAAGCTGCGCCGCCACCTCGACACCCTGGTGCCGGCGCTGGAGCGCCACAACGTCGCCATCGGCGTGCAGAACCACTACGGCCGCTTCGCGCACTGCTCGGTCGACGGGGAGCCGGTGGCACTCGCCGTCGACATCCTCAAGGGCCGCCTGGGCAGCCTGGTCAACTTCAAGAGCGCCTACCACGCCCGCGTCACCAACCCGGAGGACGAGGCCGTCTTTGCGGTGAAATGGTCCACCCACCGCCACGGCGGCTTCTCATGGGCCGAGGGCGTTGCGGCGCTGCGCGCGGCCGGCTACCAGGGCAACTATTGCCTGCCGGCCGAGTACAGCGACCCGCAGGGCAAGCCCCAGCGCATGGGCGACGACGTC
>JAUIJH010000019.1 GCA_030431335.1 Alphaproteobacteria bacterium | reverse complement strand
GCGCGTTGTCCTGGCGCAGTTGGACGACGGCGTAGGCCTTCACGTCCGGCTGGTGCGGGTTGGTGAGGCCCACCGGCTTCATCGGCCCGTGGCGCAGCGTCTCGCGGCCGCGCTCGGCCATCACCTCGATGGGCAGGCAGCCGTCGAAATAGGGCGTGTCCTCGAAACCCTTGAAGGGGACGCGCTCCGCGGCCAGCAGCGCATCGATGAAGGCCTCGTACTGGTCGCGGTCCATGGGGCAGTTGAGATAGTCGCGCCCGGTGCCGCCGGGGCCCGGCTTGTCGTAGCGCGACTGGAACCAGGCGACGTCCATGTCGACGCTCTCGCGGTAGACGATGGGGGCGATGGCATCGAAGAAGGCGAGCGCGTCGGCGCCGGTGAGGGCCGCGATCTCGGTCGCCAGCGCGTCGCTCGTCAGCGGGCCGGTGGCGACGATGGTGGGCCCGTCCGGCAGGCGCGTCACCTCCTCGCGGTGGATGACGATGCGCTCGTCCCCCTCCAGCGCCGCCGTGATGGCGGCGGCAAAGCCCTCGCGATCGACGGCCAGCGCGCCGCCCGCGGGCACCTGATGCTCGTCGGCGCTGGCAAAGACCAGCGAGCCGAGGTCGCGCAACTCGGCGTGGAGCAGGCCGACGGCGCTGTTTTGCGCATCGTCGGAGCGGAAGGAGTTGGAGCACACCAGCTCCGCCAGCGCGTCCGTCTTGTGCGCGGGAGTGCCGCGCACGGGCCGCATCTCGTGCAGGTGCACGGTGTGACCGCGCCGCGCCAGCTGAAAGGCGGCCTCGGAGCCCGCAAGCCCCCCGCCGACGATGGTGATCTGTGCCATCGCCAACAGATGACTCGCGAAAAGGGCGGCCGCAAGGACCGCCCTTCACAAATCGCGTCGCGGCGGCGGCGAATCAGCCCGCGCGCATCACCTCGATCAGCGCGTCGGCGACCTGGTGGGCGTCCTCGTCGGACAGGTCAGGCCACATCGGCAGGCTCAGCACCTGGTGCGACAGGCTCTCGGAGACCCGCAGATCCTCATCGCCCGACAGGACGCTGGCGAAGGCCGGGTGCTTGTGCAGCGGCACGCGGTAGAAGAGGGCCGTGCCGATCTGCCGCTCGGCGAGCGCCGCGCGGACCGCGTCGCGGTTGGGCACGCGCACGGTGTAGAGCGCCCAGGCGGAGCGATGCGGGTGGTCGGCCGGCGGCAGGCCGCACACGCCGGCGAGGCGCTCGCGGTAGAGCGCCGCGATCTCGGCGCGACGGTTCAGCTCGGCCTTGAAGACGGACAGCTTGGACAGGAGCACGGCGGCCTGAATGGTGTCGAGCCGGCCGGTCATGCCGATGCGCATCGCCTCGTCGCCGTCGCCCTGGCGGCCGTGGGTGCGGATCTGGCGCACTTGCTCGGCCAGGTCGTCCTCGTTGGTCAGCACCGCACCACCGTCGCCGAAGGCGCCGAGCGGCTTGGTCGGGTAGAAGCTGACGCAGGAGATCGGGGCGAGCGCGCCGACGAAGGCGCCGGCGCCGCGGCCGCCGAAGCTCTGCGCCGCATCGGCGATCACCTTGAGGCCATGCGCCTCGGCCTCGAGCCCGATGGCCTCGTAGTCCGCCGGCAGGCCGAACAGGTCGACCGGCATCACGGCCTTCGGCGTCAGGCCGCGGGCGCGCGCGCTGGCGACCGCCCCGGCGATGCCTTCGGGCGCCAGATTGTAGGTGGTGGCGTCCACGTCGACGAAGATGGGCGTCGCGCCGACCGCGATCACCACCGCCGCGGTGGCCGAGAAGGTGAAGGCGGGCACCAGCACCGCGTCGCCCGCGCCCACACCCATCGCCATCAGCGCCATGATCAGCGCATCGCGCCCGGACGACACGCCAATGACGTGCTTGACGTGGGAGAACTCCTCGAGCTGCTGCTCGAGTTCCTGTACCTCGGGACCGAGGATGAACTGGCCGTGGTCCATGACCTTGGCGACGCGCCGGTCGATGTCGTGACGAAGCCGGGCCTGCTGCGGCTTCAGGTCGAAGAAGGGCACCGGCCGGTTTTCTACGGGGGCCCTGAGAGCGTATGCGGACATCTTCAACCTTTATGCAGACAACTGGAGAGACAGGGGGGCGATCGCCGCGCGAATCTCATTTGCGACGGCAAGGGCTGCGAGGCCGGCGGCGCCGTCCACGCGAGGGGGGCGGCGACCGAGGGCGGCGTCGATGAACTCGCCGATCTCGAGAGCCAGGTTGTCGCGTTCGGTGTCGAGCGCGATCTCGTGCACGTCGCCGCCGATGGTGCGGCTCAGTGTTTTTTGCGTCAGGTCCGCGAACCAGACACCTTTGTCGTCGTGGACGATGAGGTTGCGCTCGACGACCGGCGACAGGCGGCTCGCCGACAGCAGCGCGACGACCCCGCTTTCGAAGCGCAGTTCGGCGATGCAGCACTCCTGGCCGATGCCGTCCGGCGCATGGGCGCGGATTGCGGCGACCGGGGTGCCGTCCAGTGCGAGGGCCAGGTCGATGTCGTGGATCATGAGGTCGAGCACGACGTCGACGGTGGGGGGCACGGGGCGCGGCGGATTGTGGCGGCGGCAGGCGATGTGGCCGACCCGGCCGGTCGCCTCCGACAGCGCCTCGAAGGCGGCACCGAAGCGCTCGATGTGGCCCACCTGCAACACCGCGCCGCTGCGAGCGGCCGCCGCGATCAGCGACCGCGCGTCGTGCGCCGATTCGGCCACCGGCTTTTCGATGAAACAATGAATGCCGTCGGCAAGCAGCGGGCCGGCGACGGCGGCATGTGATTCGGTCGGCACGGCCACGATGGCGGCGTCGATATCGAGGCCGTCCACCGTCGGCGACACGTCCGCGCCGTGCATGTCGGCCAGCAGAATCGCTCTATTTCTGTCACGATCGACGATCGTGACCCGTTCCACGTCGGGGTGAGAGACGAGATGGCGAACGTGGTGACGACCGAAAGACCCGGCGCCGATCACGGCCACATGGCACTTGTTCATAGGCTGCGAAATAGCACGCCGATCGCAATGAATAAGTTAGCGACTAGCAAAAGGCGGCGGATTCCCGCTCAATTGGTGTTGCAGCTTGTAACCAAACCGGGAGCACCTGCCTCGCGCAGTCGATCTCCGCTTGCGGCGAGCACGTCGGAAAAGTTAACGGCGGCTCGTCGGCGCCCACCTCCCGGACGGGGCCGCCGAACGCCGCAATCTAAAGATGTTTTATTTGCGACCGGCATCTGCAACACGTACCCTGATACGCACAAGACGGAGGGACGACGAATCGCAAGCAAGCCGACGATGGGAGATCCGTCGTGTTTCGGTCGGAAAATCGCCGACGAGGCCTTTTGTAAGACCGCTATGTATTGGACCTCCGGCGCACTATGTCGTTAAGCGCTCTATATCTCCCATGGTGTTCGCGGCGAGGCGTCATGCACGATGGCACGTTGGCTATTTTTGACCCGGTGCACCCCGCGGTGCTGATCGAGGGACGCGCCCTTTGATCGTTACGTGCGGGGAAGCGCTCGTCGATCTCATTCCGGAGCGGACGGGCGACGAGGTGCTCTATCGCCCGGTGCTCGGCGGCTCCCACTACACGGTGGCGCTCGGCATCGCGCGCCTCGGCGGCGCCAGCGGCTACCTGTGGGAACTGTCGCGCGACGAGCTCGGACGCCGCTTCCTCGCCACGCTGCGCGGCGCGGGGGTGGACTGCGGCGCCGTGCGCATCGGCGAGCGCGCCACGCCCGTTGCCGTGGTGGACGATAGCGGGCCCGAAGCGCGCTACAATATCGCCGATCCCGACCGGGTGATGCACGACACCGCCCTGCCGCCGCTGCCGGCGGGCACGCGGTGCCTGTCCATCGGCTCGGCCGTGCTGGCGCACGAACCGGTCGGCAGCCGCATCGAGGCGCTCGCCCGCACCGCGCCGCTGATCACGATCGATTACAATGCGAGACCGCCGAGCATCACCGACGCGGCGGAATACCGGGCACGACTCAGGCGCCTTGCCGCCCTTTCAGGTGTGGTTAAGGCGAGTGTCACAGACATTGAAGTGATTGGCGAAGGGGAGGCCGAAGCCTACATGCAGCAGCTCGTCCAGGCCGGAGCTTCGATGGCGGTGCTCACGGCGGCACAAAATGGCGCGACGGCCTATACGCGGCATGGTTCGGCCCACGTCGCCAGCCAGTGCAGCCGGCTGGTCGACACGGTCGGTGCGGGGGATTCCTTTATGGCTGCGCTGCTTTTCCGGCTCCAGCGGGACGGTGCCCTATCGCGTGAGCGTCTGGGCGGCTATGACAGCGGCGCGCTTGCCGATCTCATGACGTTCGCGCAAACTGCCTCGGCCTATACATGCGCCCGCACGGGAGCTGCGATGCCCACGCACGCGGATCTCGATGGGGCACCGCTTTGCTATTGAACGGCAATAGTGCAACCCGGCCATCCGGGCCCGTTCTTGCAGGGCGCAAAGCAATCGCCTATGCGTTTTTGGCTTTGCCCCCGCGCGGTGTGAAAGTGGGAGCAATGCGTCCGGCAAAAACGGGGGCGGCTCCCCGTCGTGCGCCACCCGTTTGTCCTGTCGGTCGGACTAGAGGATCTTGCGTATGACCGTGTCCGTCTCGAAGGTTGCGCTTGTGGGTTCCGCCTGCAGGCTGCCTTCCGCCAACGGTCTTGAAGAGTTTTGGAACGTCCTGACGTCCGGCCGCTGCGTGATCACGGAAGTCGACGAGGACCGTTTCGGTACGCAGCAGCACCAGCATCCGAACCGCAACACGCCGGGGCGCGCGGTCACCTTCGCCGCCGGCCAGCTCGCCGAGCCCTTCCACTTCGATCCGGGCTATTTCGGGATCTCGCCGCGCGAGGCAGCCGCGATGGACCCGCAGCAGCGCGTGCTGCTCGAGGTGGTCGTCGAGGCGCTGGAGAATGCCGGCCTGCCGCCTTCCTCGCTCGCCGGCGAGAAGGTGGGCGTCTATGTCGGCGCCTCCTCGCTCGACTACGGCACCAACGCGCAGCTCGACACCTCGCAGATCGAGCCGCAATCGATGACCGGCAACACGCTGTCGATCATCGCCAACCGCATTTCCTACGCGTTCGACCTCAAGGGCCCGAGCTACGTCGTCGACACGGCGTGCTCCTCCTCGCTGATCGCGCTCCACCACGCGATCGAGGACATTCGTTTCGGCCGCGTCGAGACGGCCGTGGTCGGCGGCGTCTCGCTGCTGCTTCACCCCGTCCCGTTCATCGGCTTCTCGCGCGCCTCGATGCTGTCGGAAAACGGCCTCTGCCGTGCCTTCGACGCCAACGCCGACGGCTACGTGCGCTCCGAAGGCGCCGTCGTCCTGGTGCTGCGCGCGGAGGACGTCGCGCGGCGCAACGGCGAGACCGTCCGCGCCCGCTTCGTCGCCTCCGGCACCAACGCGGACGGGCGCACCGCCGGCCTGTCGCTGCCCTCCATGCAGGCCCAGGCCGCGCTGCTGCGCGACGTCTACAACGCCTTCGAGGTCGACCCGAACCGCCTCGCCTTCGTCGAGGCGCACGGCACCGGCACCCGCGTCGGCGATCCGATCGAGGCGGAGGCCATCGGCCGCGAGCTCGCCATGCGTCGCGACGCCCCGCTGCTGATCGGCTCGTCGAAAACCAATTTCGGCCACCTGGAGCCCGCGTCGGGCCTCGTCGGCGTGCTCAAGTCGCAGCTCGCCCTGGAGCGCGACTGCCTGCCGGCCTCGCTGCATTTCGAAACGCCCAACCCCGACATCCGCTTCAAGGAGCTGAACCTCGAGGTGGCGCACGAGGCGATCCCGCTGGCGCGCAAGGGCGAGCCGCGCGCGGTGGGCATCAACTCGTTCGGCTTCGGCGGCGCCAACGCGCACGTGGTGCTGACGGACGGCGAGCCGCGCACGGTGCCGGCCGCCCTGTCGCACCGCCCTGCCCCGCTCGTGATCAGCGCGGCCAGCGCCGCGGCCCTCAAGGCGCTCGCGAGCCGCAGCGCCGAGGCGCTGGAAGCCGCCAACGATCCCGCCCAATTCGCCAACGCCGCGGCGCACTGCCGCCAGCGCCTGGCCCATCGCGCCGTGGTGGCACCCGGCACGATGGCGGAGATCGCCACCGCACTGCGGGCCGTCGCCGAGGGCGAGGCGCACGCCAAGGTCGTCACCGGCGAGGCCATCGCCGCGGCGCAGAAGCCCGTCTTCGTCTACTCCGGCAACGGTGCACAGTGGGCCGGCATGGGCCGGGCCGCCTACCAGAGCGAGACCGATTTCCGCCTCTCCTTCGACCGGACCGACCGGCTGTTCATGAGCGTTGCCGGCTGGTCGCTGGTGACGATGATGTTCTCCGAAGATCTCGATACCGAGATCGAGCGGACCGAGATCGCCCAGCCGCTGCTGTTCGCGATCCAGGTGGCGCTGACCGAAGCGCTCAACAAGCAGGGGCTGACGCCGGCCGCCGTGGTCGGCCACTCCGTCGGCGAGGTTGCCGCGGCCTGGGCGAGCGGCGCGCTGACGCTGGCCGACGCCGTGCGCGTGATCCACGCCCGCTCCACCCACCAGGAGGTGACGCGTCACCTCGGCGGCATGGCCGCACTGCTGCTGCCGCCGGACGAGGCGCGCGCGGCGATCGCGCCCTTCGCCGGGCTCGAGCTGGCGGCCATCAACTCGTCCCGCTCGGTCACCATCTCCGGCCCGGCCGCGACGCTGTCCGAGTTCGCCACCGCCGCGCGCAAGCGCCGCTGGGCGGTGAAGCGGCTCGACCTCGACTATCCGTTCCACTGCGCGCTGGTTGAGCCCATCAAGGAGCCGCTGCTCGCCTCGTTGAAGGACATCGAGCCGCGCGCCGCCACGGTGCCGATGGTGTCGACCGTCACCGGTGGCGCCGTCGAGGGCAGCGAGCTCACCGGCCAATACTGGTGGGACAACGTGCGCCAGTCGGTGCTTTTCGCCGACGCGGTGAAGACGCTGCTGGGCAACCATCGGCTGTTCGTCGAGATCGGCCCGCGCCCGGTGCTGACGGGCTACCTCAACGACGCCGCGCGCGGCGCCGAGGTGAAGGCCATCGTGCTGCCCTCGTTCAAGCAGAACGATGCGGCGGACGAGCCGGTCGGCAACGTGGTGCGCGCGGCCCTCGCCCACGGCGCCGCGGTGGACGAAGCGCTGCTGTTCGGCCCCAAGACCGCCTCGCCGTCGATCCTGCCGCAATATCCCTGGCAGCACGAATATTACCGCACCGTGTTCACGTCCGAGCGGCTGCGCCTGCTGGCGCGGCGCGAGCACATCCTGCTCGGTGACCGGGTGCGCACGGACGAAGCGATCTGGCGCATCACGCACGACGCCAAGCGCCTGCCCTTCCTCGGCGATCACAAGGTCGAGGACTCGGTGGTGTTTCCGGCCGCCGGCTTTGCCGAGATGCTGCTCGCGGCCGGCCGGATCCTCTATCCGAACGCCAACATCGAGCTGCGCGATCTCGACATCTACGCGCCGCTGGTGCTGGAGGAAGCCACCGAACGCGAAGTGCGCACGCGCGAGATCGCCCCGGCCACCTTCGTGATCGAAAGCCGGCCGCGCCTGTCGGACGACGGCTTCATGCCGCACGTCAAGGCGACGCTGGGCAAGGCGCCGGCCCGGCCCGAGCTGCCCGCCCCCTTCGTGCTACCGGCGGACGCCAAGAAAGTGCCCGCCGCGCAGCTCTACGAGATGACGCGCCGCTTCGGCCTGCCCTATGGCCCCGTCTTCCGGCGCGCCAGCGTCGTGACGCTGATCGACGAAACCCGCGCCCACGTGCGCCTCGCGCCGGCCGATCCGGCCACCGCGCGCCACGGCTTCGCGCTCGATCCGACGTTGTTCGATTCGTGCTTCCATGCCCTGTTCGCCTTCCTCGCCGGCACCATGGTCGACGAGGAGACGGCGGTGCTGCCGATCCGCATCGGCCGCCTGATCCTCGCAGAGGGCGCCGCCCCGCCGGCGGAGGCCGACATCGTGGTGCGCACGCCCACCGAGGGCATCGCGGAGGCCGATTTCCTGCTGCGCGACGGCGCGGGCAACCTCGTCGCCAAGGTGACGGGCGTGCGCTTCCAGGCCGTGCCGCTCAGCCGCAACATGGGCGGCCCCACCCTTTTCGCCGCGCCTTACCTCAAGCGCATCACCCGCGCCTACGAGCCGTCCAACGTCGCGCCGACGCTGCCGGCGGGGCTGACCGCCGCGGATGCGGCCGAGCCGTCCGAGACGGCGCTCTTGATGGAAGCCGGCGTGCAGGCCGCCGCCGCCGAAGTGCTGCGGCCGCACCTCGCGGAGCCGGCCACGCTGGCCGAGCTGTGCGAGCGCGGTGTCCTCGCGCGCGGCGCCGTGCCGCTCGCCACCCGCCTTCTGCTGGCGCTGGAAGCCTCCGGCCGCGCGCAGGAAGCGGACGGCCGCTGGCAGGTCGTGGGGGAGGCCATCGCGGTGGCCGACGTGGTCGACCTGATGACGGCGGAGCACCCGGACCGCCTCGCGGAGGCTGCCCTGCTCGCCGCGCTGCCCACCTGGTTCGCGCAGGCCCTCGCAAACGGGCTGTTCGCCAAGTTCCCGGTGGCGGACGCGCTGGTCAGCCAGTTGCTCACCGCCTCGCCCTTCTCCATGCCGCTGTACGACGCGCTGCTGGCGGCCATCGCCGACGTGATCGCCGACACCGACCAGAGCGCGCTGCGGCTGTGCGTCGTCGGCGCCGGCAATATCGGCTTCCTGCGCCGCCTGCGCGATCTGACCGACCCCGAGCGGGTCCGTCTCGTGATCAGCGACCGCGACCCGGCGGCTGTGGAGCGCCTCGCGCTCGTGTTCGAACCGGCCGCGGGCATCGAGGTGACACCGTTCGATGCGCTCGCCACCAGCGGCCACCCGTTCGATGCGCTGTTCCTGTCGCCGACCCTTGCCGCGCCGCGCCTCGCCGGCCTCGCGGACCTGATGAAGCCGTCCGGCGCGGTGTTCGGCGCCGCCTACGGGCCGGGCCTCTTCGCGGATGCCTTGTGCGGCCTGGAGGCGGACTGGTGGGCCGGCTCGGCCGACCCCGAATCGCCGGTCGGCCGCCTGATGAACGTGGACGAGTGGCGCGCCGCCCTGGCCGATGCGCACCTCGAAGCGGGCACCGTCGCCCCCCTCGCCACCGGCGAGACCGACGCCATCGTGTGGACCGCCGTGCGCCCCGTCGCCGGCGAGCGTCAGGAGGCGCCGCCGCTTCCCTCGCTCCACGCGGCGGGCGAAGCGGCGAGGCGCGTGTGCGTCGCCCTCTCGGCCATGCAGGACGAGCAGCCGCCCGTGCTCGACCTTGCCACCGCGCCGACCGAGGGCGCCATCCTCGTCGCCTTGGACGAGGCGGACGCGTCGGCCTTGCCGGCCCGCCTGGCGGAGCTGGGCACCTTCCTGGCCGGCCTCGGCACCCTGGAGCGCGACGTGACCCTCGTCACCTTCGGCGCACAGGTTGCCGGCACCGCCAGCGAGGTCCGGCCGGTCGCGGCGGCGATGTCCGCCTTCGGCCGCGTCGCGGTCAACGAGTTCCCGCACCTTTCGCTGCGCCTGGTCGACATCGCCCAGAGCTTCGAGCCCAGCGAGGCGGCGGTCCGTCTCTACGCCGAGCTGGCCCAGCCCAACGCCGAGCGCGAGATCGTGCTGTCCAGCGATCACCGCGCCGCCATGCGCTATCGCCCCATGCTGCCGACCCCGCGCGGCGGCGGCGACATGACCACCCTCGCCATCCCGCACCGCGGTTCCATCGACCATCTGGTGTGGCAGCCCGCTCCCCACCCCGTGCTGGGGCCGGATGCCGTGCGCATCAAGGTCGAGGCCACCGGGCTCAACTTCCGCGACGTGATGTGGACCTTGGGCCTGCTGCCGCACGAAGCGCTGCAGGACGGCTTCGCCGGCCCGACGCTGGGCATGGAATGCGCCGGCATCATCGAGGCCGTGGGCGACGAGGTGACCGATCTCGCCGTCGGCGACGCGGTGATCGCCTTCGCCCCGGCCTGCTTCGCCTCGCACGTGACCGTGGCCGCGGCAGCCGTCGCCAAACGCCCGGCCGAGCTGTCCAGCGACGCGGCGGCGACGGTGCCGGTTGCCTTCCTCACCGCCTTCTACGCCCTCGTCGAGCTCGGCCAGCTCGAAGAGGACGAGACCGTTCTCATCCACGGCGGCGCTGGCGGCGTCGGCCTCGCGGCGCTCCAGATCGCCAAGTGGCGCGGCGCCAGGGTGTTCGCCACGGCGGGCACGGTGGAGAAGCGGGCGCTGCTGGAGCGCCTCGGCGCCGATCGCGTGTTCGACAGCCGCGCCCTCACCTTCGCCGACGAGGCGATCGAGGCGACCGGGGGCGAGGGCGTCGACGTGGTGCTCAACTCTCTGGCCGGCGAGGCGATGGAGCGCTCCATCGGCGCGCTGAAGCCGTTCGGCCGCTTCCTGGAGCTCGGCAAGCGCGACTTCTACGCCGACACCAAGCTCGGCCTGCGCCCCTTCCGCCGCAATCTCAGCTACTTCGGCATCGATGCCGACCAGCTGATGAAGTACAAGCCCAAAGCCGCCAAGCGCATCCTGGGAACGATCATCGACCTGTTCGTCTCCGGCGACCTGACGGCGCTGCCCTTCCGCCAGTTCCCGGCCGAGGGCGTGCGTGACGCCTACCGGCTGATGCAGTCCGCCGGGCACATCGGCAAGATCGTGGTGGCGGCACCGCCGACGCCCGCTCCCCGTGCCGCGCCGCGCGCGGTGGTCGACGCCGACAAGGCCTATCTCCTGGTCGGCGGCACGTCCGGCTTCGGCTTCGCCACCGCCGAATGGCTGATCGGCGAAGGCGCGCGCCATCTCGTCCTGGCCAGCCGCTCCGGCGTCAAGGACGAGACTATCGCGGCCAAGATCGAGGCGCACCGCAAGGCCGGCATCGCCATCGACCTCGTGACGCTCGACGTCACCGACAAGGACGCCGTCGCCGCCGCCGTGAAGGCGATCACCGAGACGCGCCCGCTCGGCGGCGTCTTCCACATGGCGATGGTGCTGGACGACGCGCTGATCACCTCACTCAACGCCGAGCGCCATGCCACCGCGATCACGCCCAAGGTGGCCGGCGTGCTGGCACTGGAAGCGGCGACGGCGGGCGTGCCGCTCGACCTCTTCGTCGTCTACTCGTCGATCACGGTGCAGCTCGGCAACCCTGGCCAGGCCAACTACGTCGCCGCCAACGCCTTCCTGGAAGCCGTGGCCCGTCGCCGCCGCGCCGAGGGCAAGCCGGCGCTGGCCGTCGCCTGGGGCGCCATCGCCGACGTCGGCGTCTTCGCGCGCGACACGGAGACCTCGGAGCTCCTCAAGCGCAAGCTCGGCCGGCACGCCGTGTCCTCCGCCGAGGCCCTCGCCGGCCTCAAGGCGCTGATCGAGGACGGCGCCATGACCGAGGGGCCCGCCGTGCGCCTCGTCGGCAAGGTGGACTGGGCCGCCGCGCGAAAAGACCTCGTGTTCGCCGCGAGCCCCGCGTTCGAGGACCTTGCCGAGGACGCGGGCGACGCGGCCGAAGAGGGCGGCGCCATCAACCTTGCCGAGCGGCTGGCCGGCCTCACCGACCAGGAAGCGCTGGCGGAGGTGGCCAAGCTGCTCACGGGCGAGATCTCGCGCATTCTCAAGCTGCCGGCCTCGGAGATCGATGTGCACAAGCCGCTCACGGCGCTGGGCATGGATTCCTTGATGGGCGTGGAGCTGCGGATGGCCGCGGAGCAGCGGCTCGGCATCGACATCCCGCTGATGTCGCTGGCGGCCGGTGCGACTTTGGTGGACCTTGCCAAGCGGGTCGTGCTGCGCGTACGCGGTGACGAGGCCCTGTTGGGCGAGGACCACGAGGCAATGGCCAGTCGTCACCTCAGCAAGGACCTCGAGGCGGGAACTAGCGACATCGGCGCGGTCGAGGCGGCTGTCCGGGAAAAGACGGCCGGCATGAGGACGATCATTTCATGACCAAGCGCGGCATCAACACGCTCAAGGCTGCTGCGAAGGACCAGCTTCTTGCCGCCGGGCGCGCGTCCCGCAAGGCGGGCCTGGAACGCAAGTTCGACCGGATGATCCCCAAGGAGGCCGAGCGCCGGACCGCCTCCACCGCCTTCGATTTCGGCACGCTCGACGAGGTGCGCGAGCTCAAGATCCAGCGCGCGGCCGCCGACCTCCTCAAGATCGACAGCCCGTTCTTCCGCTCGCATGACGTGCGCGCCGCCGCCCACACGATCATCGACGGGCGCGAGTACATCAACTTCTCGTCCTACGATTATTGCGGGCTCAACGGCGACCCCCGGGTCAATGCCGCCGCGCACGAGGCGATCGAACAGTTCGGCACCTCCGTTTCGGCAAGCCGCGTCGTGTCGGGCGAGCGCCCGCTGCACCGCGAGCTGGAGACGGCGCTGGCCCGCTTCCTGGGCGTGGAGGATTCGGTGGTGATGGTGTCGGGCCACGCCACCAACGTCACCACCATCGGCCATCTTCTGTCGAAGTCCGACCTCGTGCTGACGGACGCGTTCATCCACAATTCGATCGTGGAGGGCGTACGCCTGTCAGGCGCGACGCGGCTCACCTTCCGCCACAACGATCTCGACCATCTGGAAGAACTGCTGGCCAAGAGCCGCCACAGCTTCGGCCGCGTCCTGATCGCGGTGGAGGGGCTCTACTCGATGGATGGCGATTCGCCGCCGCTCGCCCGCCTCATTCGCCTCAAGAACCGCTACGATGCCTGGCTTCTGGTGGACGAGGCCCATGCGTTGGGCGTCGTCGGCGCCACCGGCCGTGGCCTCGCCGAGCGCGACGGTGTCGACCCCAACGCGGTCGAGATCTGGATGGGCACCCTGTCGAAGACGCTGTCCTCGTGCGGAGGCTTCATCGCCGGCTCGTCCTCGCTGGTGGAATATCTCAAGGCGACGGCGCCGGGCTTCGTATTTTCCGTCGGCATGCCGGCGGCGCAGACGGCGGCGGCGCTCAAGTCGCTCCAGCTCCTGGAAGCCGAGCCCGAGCGCGTCACCCAACTGGCCAAGAACGGCCACTATTTCCTGAAGAAGGCCCGCGAGGCTGGTCTCGACGTGGGCACCAGCGAAGGTCTCGCGGTGATCCCGATCATCGTCGGCGACAGCATCCTGGCCGCCGTGGTCTCCCACCGGCTGGCCGAGGCGGGCATCAACGTGCAGCCCATCATCTATCCGGCGGTGCCGGAGAAGGCCGCGCGCTTGCGCTACTTCCTCACCTCGAACCACACCGTCGAGGACATCGACAAGGCCGTTGCCGCCACCGCCGAGTGCCTCGCGCGCACCCGCAAGGAAGGCGAAGGCCTCAAGCTCCTGTCCGACAGCCTTTCGCGCTGAAGCCTGCCACCCCGCGACGATCGATTGTGGCGCGGTCCACAGGCCGCGTGCGCGTCGCCTATGGGGCTTCGAACAGATCCGGGGGCAGCCTGTCGTCGGTGGGGATGGCGCGGCCAAGGTGGGCGAAGGCGCGCTTGGTGAGCAACCGGCCGCGCGGCGTGCGCTGCAGATAGCCCTGCTGCAGGAGATAGGGCTCGACGATATCTTCCAGCGCGTCGCGGGGTTCCGAGAGGGCCGCCGCCAGCGTCTCGATGCCCACCGGACCGCCGTCATAATTGTCCGCGATCAGCGTCAGGTAGCGGCGATCGAGCGTATCGAGGCCGGCCGCGTCCACGTCGAGGCGCAGCAGCGCGCCGTCGGCGATCTCGCGCGTGATCGCGTCGGCGCCGCCGACGATGGCGAAATCGCGCACCCGCCGCAGCAGGCGGCCAGCGATGCGCGGCGTGCCGCGGGCGCGCTTGGCCACCTCCTCCGCCCCGTCCGGCGTGGTGGCGATGCCCATCAGGCTCGCGCCGCGCGTCACGATGCGGGTGAGATCCTCGGTGGAATAGAACTCCAGCCGCAGCGGGATGCCGAACCGGTCGCGCAGCGGCGTGGTGAGCAGGCCGAGCCGCGTGGTGGCCCCCACCAGGGTGAAGCGGGCGAGGTCGATCTTGACCGAGCGGGCGGCCGGTCCCTCGCCGATGATGAGGTCGAGCTGGAAATCCTCCATCGCCGGGTAGAGGATTTCCTCCACATGCGGCGACAGCCGGTGGATCTCGTCGATGAAGAGGACGTCGCGCTCTTCCATATTGGTGAGCAGCGCCGCGAGATCGCCGGCCTTGGCGATCACCGGCCCGGAGGTGGAGCGAAAGTTGACGCCGAGCTCCCGGGCGACGATCTGCGCCAAGGTCGTCTTGCCGAGCCCGGGCGGGCCGACCAGCAGCACATGGTCGAGCGACTCGCCGCGCTGGCGCGCCGCCTTCACGAACACGTCGAGGTTGGCGCGGGCGGCGGGCTGGCCGATGAATTCGCTCAGCCGGGTGGGGCGCAGCGCGACGTCGTGGTCGTCGGCCTGCTCCTCGGGCGACAGCGCGCGCGGGTTCATGCCGCGAGCGCCTTGAGGCCGGCGCGGATCAGCTCGGCGGCGGCCGCGTCGGGCCGTTCGCCGCGGGCGGCGACGACGGCGGTGCGGGCGCTCGCCTCGTCGTAGCCGAGGTTGACGAGGGCGGAGATGGCATCGGCGAGGTGGGCGTCCGCCGGCGGGAGCGGCGTGGCGGTGGCCGGCAGGATGGCGAGCGGCGCGGCGGGCGATTTGGAGCGCAGCTCCGTCGCGATGCGCTCCGCGACGCGCTTGCCCACGCCCGGCGCGCGGGCGATGGCGACGCGGTCGCCCGCGACGATGGCCGCGCCCAGCGCATCGGGCGGCAGCACCGACAGCACCCCGAGCGCAACCTTGGCGCCGACGCCCTGCACCCCTTGCAGCAGGCGG
The DNA here is from genome assembly GCA_030431335.1 of Alphaproteobacteria bacterium. Classification (GTDB taxonomy): domain Bacteria; phylum Pseudomonadota; class Alphaproteobacteria; order Rhizobiales; family Amorphaceae; genus Acuticoccus. The sequence continues at coordinate 36,042 of JAUIJH010000019.1, read as the reverse complement.
AACCAGTCGCGGCTGGCCGCGTCGCGGAAGCCGTAGAGGCGGATCAGATCCTCCCGCACCACCGTCTCGATGACGAGGGTGACGGCGTCGCCCACCGCCAGCGTCGCCAGTTCGCGCACCGGCATGTGAACCTCGTAGCCGACGCCGCCGACATCGACGATCGCCGCCTCGCCCAGCTCGACCACGGTGCCCTTGAGACGGCCGATCATGCCGCGCGCTCCAGCGAGCGGCGGTGGCTCGCGTGGCAGATGGCGATGGCCAGCGCGTCGAAGGCGTGTTCGGTGGTGGCGTCGGCGCGGGGCAGCAGCATCTTCACCATGTGGCGGATCTGGTGCTTGTCGGCATGGCCGGCGCCAACCACGGTCTTCTTCACGAGGTTGGGCGCGTACTCGGCCACCGGCAAGCCGCACATCGACGGCGCCAGGAGCGCGATGCCGCGGGCCTGGCCGAGCTTCAGCGTCGCCGCGCCATCGCGCGAGACGAAGGTCTGCTCCACGGCCGTCTCCTGCGGTGCGATGGCCTCGAGCACGGCGCTAAGGCCGCGATAGAGCGCGGCGAGGCGCTCGGCGAGCGGATCGCTTGCCGCCGATGAGATGGTGCCGGCCGCGACGAAGGACAGGCGCGAGCCATCGGCCGCGATGGCGCCCCAGCCCGTGGATCGCAATCCGGGATCGATGCCCAGTATGGTGATCGCCATCTCGCCTCCTGCGGCGGACACTATGGCGAAGGTATGAACCGTCCGTCACTAGGATTGCGGCGAACCCACAGGGCATTGCCTCACGAGGCGGTGGCGGCGAGCCCGGATTTGGCGAAATCGGCATAGGGTTCGGCCTCCGGGCCACCGGCGGCGGCGGCCGCGTCCAGCAGCGCCACCACCAGCCTCAACTCCGTCTGCCCCAGATGGCGGCACAGCGTGTGGGTCAGCACCTCGATGGCGTGGTGCTCGTCGAGCCCCTGCCGCACCGCCCACTCTGCAAACATGATGGCGTCGCCCGCCCGCTCGCGGTTGGTGACACCGGCGAGCTCGTCGTGGACCTTGGCGCGGATGCGGGGCCAGCCGGCCGGCCCCGTCACCACGAGCACCAGCGTCGCCGTCGCCGTGAGCGGGTCGTCCACGTCGCTCAGGGCCGACATGCGCGAGCGCACGGGAGGCGCCTCCAGCATCGGCTTGGGGGCGGGACGGCTCGGCGGCGGGGCGACCGGGCGCGCGGTTCGTACCGTTCGGCGCCTGCGCAACAAGGCAAACGCGAGAACCACGATGATGGCGGCCGCCAAAGACCACACTGGCATGACTTGAAACCCCTGTCGCACCGGCCCCTCCCTGCCTAAGCGGCGGCCAGCTTTTCCATCACCTCATCACTGATTTCGTAATTTGCAAAGACGTTTTGGACGTCGTCGTCGTCTTCCAGCGCATCGATCAGCTTCATCAGGGTGGCGGCCTTGTCCTCGTCCACGGCCGTACCGGTCTGCGGCCGCCAGACGATGCGCACGGACTGCGGTTCGCCAAGGCTCTCGCCCAGCGCCGAGGAGACCTCCGCCACGTTCTCGAAGGCGCAAGTGATGACGTGCGTCTCTTCGTCCGAGACGACATCGTCGGCGCCCGCCTCGATGGCCGCTTCCATCACCTGGTCGGCGTCGGCGGCGGTGCCCGCGTACTCGATCTCGCCCACCCGGTCGAACATGAAGGCGACGGAGCCGGTTTCGCCCAGCGCGCCGCCATGCTTGGAGAAGGCGGCGCGGATCACGCCGGCGGTGCGGTTGCGGTTGTCGGTCAGCGCTTCCACGAGCACCGCGACGCCGCCGGGCCCGTAGCCCTCGTAGCGCACTTCGTCGTAGTTGGCGTCCTCGTCGCCGGCGGCCTTCTTGATCGCCCGCTCGATGTTGTCCTTGGGCACCGACTGGGCCTTGGCCGCGGCGATCGCCAGGCGCAGGCGCGGGTTCATCTCGGGGTCGGGCGTGCCCATCTTGGCCGCGACGGTGATTTCGCGCGACAGCTTGGAAAACAGTTTCGACCGCTTGGCGTCCTGAGCGCCCTTGCGGTGCATGATGTTCTTGAATTTTGAGTGGCCGGCCATCATTCACCCCCTACGCATCCCGCCGATGTACCGATTAGCGGGGCGGATGAAAAGGTGGGGCGACACCGCGAACGTCACCCGCCGCTGGTGCCGCCGCCGGCCGGCAGCGGCAGCCGGCCTCCGCGCGGCGGGCTCAGTGCAGCGTGACGTAGCCGCCCGCCACCAGCTCCGGCGCCATCAGCGCCCGGCACACGTTCATCCAGAAGGTGCACTCGTCGTGCTCGTTCTCGCGCATGTGGTCGCACGCCTTGATCATCGCCTCCAGCGGCGCCTCGGCGCCGAACAGCGCCTCCGTCTCGTCGGCGGCACGCTGCACCGTGACGTCGGTGCGCCAATCCACGGCGTTGAAAAAGTCCTGCATGGCGATGGCGAGGGTATTGAAGTCCTGATCGGGAGCGCTCATCTCGTACAACCCCAAGATTTTTTGCTGCGTTAATTTCTACTATAGATCGCAGAACGGTCTGGTGGCACTATCCCCAAATTGGGGAGGGTGGAGGGCTGTGAGTGACAGGACTGAACGCATCGACGTGCACGGGAGGGGCGGCATGAAACCCGCCTGCGAGAGCGGCCCGGTGAAGCCGCCGAACGGCACCGTCCTGGCGGCGTCCGCCATCGAGGCCGTTGCCGCGATCCGAGGCATGGAGCGAACGGTGGACGCGGTCCGCACCGCCTTCCAGATGAAGCATCTCAGCTATCTCGCCGCCCGCTACGGCAGCGATCCCGCCAAGGATCCCTTCGTCCGCTCCACTTATCCGGCCATGTGGGTGGCGCGCTATCTCTTGAAGCGCTACTGGCGCATCGACCCCATCATGCGTGAGGGATTCCGCCGTTCCGCGCCGTTCGACTGGGCCGACATCGACCGTTCGGACCCAAAGGTCGCGCAATTCTTCGCCGATGCGGCGCGCTTCCACGTCGGCAGCAACGGCCTGCTGATCCCCCTCACCAACCGGAACAGCCAACGCGGCATCCTGTCCGTCTCGAGCGATCTGACGGGCGCGGCGTGGAGCGAGTACAAGAAAGTGTTCCTGAAGGATCTCATCGAAGTCGGGACGGCGCTGCACCGGCGCGGGGTCAAGGAGCTGTTTGGCGACGAAGGGCCGCCGCCGCGGCTCAGCCCGCGCGAGAAGGAGGTGCTGCGCTGGGTGGCGGAGGGCAAGGAGGTGCCCGACATCGCCATCATCACCGGGCTGTCGGAGCACACGGTGCGCACCTACCTGAAGTCGGCGCGCCTCAAGCTCGAATGCGGGACCAAGACGCAAGCGGCCGTCAAGGCCGTCCGGCTCAACCTTTTGAACGACGACGGAGCGTAGGCCCCGGCGAGGGCGAACGAGTAGCGCAGGCACATAGCCAGCGCGAAGGCGTCGGCGCAGCCCACTACGCCGCCGCCAGCATGGCGCTGCGGGCCAACTGCGGCGGCCCCGACAGCAGCGGGCCGGCAAGCCCGATACGGGCGCGGGCCGCCTGCAGCACCTCTTCGCTGCACTCCGTCACGCCGAGATGAACGCGGGTGGAGAACGCATCCGACGTGCCGATCACATCGAAATGGACATGCATGCGCCGCCACATGCGAAGGCGCAGATCATCGAAGTTGGCGAGGTAGGTCTCGACGCCGGCCTCCAGCCCGAACTCCAGCGCCGCCACATGCAGCGAGCGCAGGATCGTGAGGCGCTCCGCATCGCGGCCATGGGCGCGGATCAGCTCGTCGTCGATGCAAAGCCGCGTGATCTCCCAGACGAAGGGCGACGCGAAATCGGCATCGGGGATGGTGTCGCCGAACACATCGGCCAGCAGCGTCGGCCCGGCCGTCGGCATCAGCCGGCCGCAAGCGTAAAGATGCAGGCCCAGCGGATCGGTGTGCAGCACATAGATCGGGTTCATCCCATCATAGACGTCGCACTCGCGCTCGCCTTCCACGTCGACCCACTGCAACTCGTCGCGAAACACCTTCGCACGCAACTTGAACATTTGGTCCGAGAGACCGCTATATTGCGCGAGCTGGTCACCGCGAAGAATGAAGTACATCGAACCCTCCTCCGATTTATTTGTCGAAGGTGAGTTTATTTACCCGTCGGATCGCGTTGATTACTTATGCCCGGTCCGGTTTATGCCCGGCCCGCGACCCAGCCCATGCCCGGCCTATCCCCGTGTAGAACGGCGGGTGGCGGCGGGGCTTTGACGGGTTGTGCGCGCCGTGCCCCCGCCAATCCCCGGTAAAGCGCACGGCTATGCCCACGCGGCGGCGGGGATTGGCGGCGCGGCGCGGTCCGATTCGGCTCAGGAGGAGGCGGTTGCGGCGGTTTTTTCCCAGCGCAGCGGCAAGGTGTCCTCAAGGTCGCCGCCGACGCGGATCGGGGCGATCCATTCGGCCAGCCCCGTGCGGTCGTCGGTCTCCACGGCGACGCCGCAGACGGTGCCGGGACCCGTGGCCGGGCCGAGGCGCTGGCCGGGCGTCCGCTCCACCATGCGGCGGACGGGCTCGCCCTTGTCCATGCCGATCACGCCGTCATAGGCGCCGCACATGCCCACGTCGGTGATGAAGGCCGTGCCGCCCGGCAGCACGCGGTGATCGGCGGTCGGCACATGGGTGTGCGTGCCCACCACCAGCGACACGCGGCCGTCCAGGAGGTGGCCGAACACCTGCTTCTCGCTGGTGGCCTCGGCGTGGACGTCGACCACCGCCGCGTCCACCTCGCTGCCCAGCCGGTGCACGTCGAGCGCGGCCTCCAGCGCGCGCACCGGATCGTCCAGCGCGTCCATGAAGATGCGGCCCATCACGTTGGCGACCAGCACACGCGCCCCGTTGCGCGCGGTGTACATGGCCGCGCCCGAACCCGGCGTGTGGCGGGGATAGTTGATCGGCCGCAACATGCGCGGCTGGCGCTCGATGAACACCAGCGCCTCGCGCTGGTCCCACACATGGTTGCCGGTGGTGATGCAATCGGCCCCGGCGTCGAGGAATTCCTGGGCGATTTCCTCGGTGATGCCGAAGCCGCCCGCCGCGTTCTCGCCGTTGACCACCGCGAAATCGACATCGAAGCGGTCGATCAGGCGCGGCAGTTGCGTGGTGAGAGCCTGCCGGCCCGCCCGGCCCACGACGTCGCCTAGGAAGATGAGACGCACACGCCCTCCTTCACCGCGATGAACGCCTCTTCCGTCACGATGGCGTCGAGGCGTTGATCGTGGGGTTCGAGCGGCAATTCCTGCAATTCCTGCGCCGCGAAGGCGACGCCGACGGTCCGCACGCCGGGGTGGGCGGCGAGATAGCGGTCGTAGTGCCCCGCGCCGTAGCCGAGCCGGCCGCCCGCGCGCGTGAAGGCCAGAAGTGGCACCAGGACGAGATCGGGCTCGACCATCGCGCCGGCCGGCTCCTCGATGGCGAAGCGGCCGTGCCTCGCCAAAGGCTCGCCTTCGGCCCAGGCGCGGAAGACGATGCCGCCCGGCTCCACCACCGGCAGCGCCAAAGCGGCGCCGCGCGCGACGATGGTGCGGGCCAGCGGCATCGGGTCGATTTCGCTGCGGATCGGCCTGTAGGCGGCGACGCACCGGGCCGCGAGCGGTGGTGCGATGCGCGCCAACGCCGCGCCAGCGTCGGGCCTCTGCGCCGCCGCTTCCGCCCGCCGTGCCGCCGCGATCGGGCGTAGGGCGCTCTTGTCCATGGCTGTCATAGGAGCCGGCCGTACTCCACCACGGGCGTTCCGTCCAGGCTGATGGTGCATCCCATCATCGGCAGATCGAAGTGGCCTTCGGTAAACCGGCCGGCAAACTCGTTGGCGCCGGTGGAAAACAGGAAGTTGCCGGCGACCGCGCGCAGCTCCGTGCCGTTGGTGTCGGCCTTGTCCATCATCGTCAGCGCGTCCCAGCGCGCGGCCGGGTTGAGGCCCCAGCCGACGTGGCTGACCGCGGCAGCGTCCGCGTCGCCCCAGGCGGCCAGTGTGTCCCGCATCAGCCGCGCGTCGACGCCCTCCCCTTCCACCTTGACGACGCGGTCCCCCTCCAGCGTCAGCGCCACGGGGCTCTCCACGTAGCGCTTGTAGGTGAGGTTCATGTCACCGGGCGACAGCACCAGGCGGCCGGCCACCGTGCCCGCGCGCGGAAACGACACCACGATGCCGCCCGGCCAGTGGGCGAGCGTGCCGGGCTTGTCGGTCCAGCCCCAGATGCCGACAGTCTGCGCGCCCGCCATGTCCACGGTGAGGTCGGAGCCGGCGGGGGACGTGACGGTCATCGTCTTCGCCTCGCGGGCGCGGCGGGCGGCGGCGCGCACCGCCTCCTTCAGCGCAGGGTCCGGCGGCATGCGGGCGAGCATGTCCGGGTGCTCGTCCGAGATCACCTGGATGCGCGTGCCGGCGGCGAGGATCTCGCCCAACTGCGGCGCGTGCATCAGCCCCTCCAGCGTGAGGTCCACCACCACGTCGGCGGCCTTCATCGCCGCCACCAGCGGCGCCATCGCGGCCCCGGCCAGCACCCGCGAGGCGCCGGTGGAGCGCACGATCATCGCCCCCATCTTGGGCGTCGGCGCCACGAGGCGGAACGGGCGCACCCCGAGCTGCGCCAGCGCCAGCTCGGCGATGGCGACGTTGATGCCGCGCGAACCGGTCTCGGCCAATATGGCGACGGTCTCGTGGGGACCGATGTCCGAGGCGCGGAAGATCTCCGCGAACGCCTCGACGTGATATCCCTCGATGGTCTCCCCGTGCATTTGCTATTCCTTCCGCCGCATCGTTACCGAACCACCTTGGAGCATCCGTGACAGTTTTGCAGTCCACCCTCGCCCCCGAGACCGCAAGCGCCAATGCGGCCGCGATGGCGGCGCTGGTCGCCGATCTCGACGGACGCCTCGCCGACGCGGCCGAGGGCGGTCCGCCGCGCGCCCGCGAGCGCCACCTCAAGCGCGGCAAATTGCTCCCGCGCCAGCGCGTCAACGCGCTGCTCGATCGGGGCTCGCCGTTCCTGGAGCTGTCCCCCCTCGCCGCGGGCGGTGTCTACGAGGACGCGATCCACGGTGCCGGCCTCATCACCGGCATCGGGCGCGTCATGGGGCGCACGGTCATGGTGGTGTGCAACGACGCCACCATCAAGGGCGGCACCTATTACCCGATGACGGTGAAGAAGCACGTGCGCGCGCAGGAGATCGCACGGGAAAACCGGCTGCCGTGCATCTACCTCGTCGATTCGGGCGGCGCCAACCTGCCCAACCAGACCGAGGTGTTTCCCGACCGCGACCATTTCGGCCGCATTTTCTACAACCAGGCGACGATGTCGGCGGAGGGCATCGCGCAGATCGCGGTGGTGATGGGCTCGTGCACCGCCGGCGGCGCCTATGTGCCGGCGATGGCCGACGAGACCATCATCGTGCGCAAGCAGGGCACCATCTTCCTCGCCGGTCCGCCGCTGGTGAAGGCGGCGACGGGCGAGGTGGTGTCGGCCGAGGAGCTGGGCGGCGCCGACGTGCACGCGCGCCTGTCCGGCGTCGCCGACCACTACGCGCTCGACGACCACCAGGCGTTGGCGATGGCCCGCCGCGCCGTCGCCAATCTCGGCGCGCAGATCCGGCCCGAAATCGAGCTCACCGCGCCCGAGGAGCCGCTGCTGGGCGGCATCGAGGGCGCGATGCCGACGGACCTGCGCCAGCAATTCGACATCCGCGAAATCATCGCCCGCCTCGTCGACGGCTCGCGCTTCGACGAGTTCAAGGCCCTCTACGGTCCGACGCTGGTGACCGGCTTCGCCCGCCTGTCGGGCATGCCGGTCGGCATCCTCGCCAACAACGGCATCCTGTTCGCCGAGAGCGCCAACAAGGGCGCGCATTTCGTCGAGCTGTGCTGCCAGCGCAAAATCCCGCTCCTGTTCCTGCAGAACATCACCGGCTTCATGGTGGGCAAGGCCTACGAGGCGGGCGGCATCGCCCGCGCCGGCGCCAAGCTGGTCACGGCGGTGGCGTGCGCCAAGGTGCCCAAGATCACGCTGATCGTCGGCGGCTCCTACGGCGCGGGCAACTACGGCATGTGCGGGCGCGCCTATGGGCCGCGCTTCCTGTTCACCTGGCCGACGGCGCGCATCTCGGTGATGGGCGGCGAGCAGGCGGCCTCGGTGCTCGCCACCGTCAAGCGCGACAACATCGAGGCCGATGGCGGCACCTGGAGCGCGGCGGAGGAGGACGCCTTCAAGGCCCCGATCCGCGACACCTACGAGCGCGAGGGCAACCCCTACTACGCCACCGCCCGGCTGTGGGACGACGGCATCATCCGCCCCGCCGACACGCGGCGCATTCTGTCCCTCGCCCTCGCGGCGACGCTCAACGCGCCGATCCCCGAAACCCGCTTCGGCGTCTTCCGCATGTAGCGGGCGCGCCGCCGCGGTCGCGCCATGTGGTGGGGCCGATATCGATATCGCGCCGCGTCGATGAAGATCGACGGCAATTGCGCGAAGGATTGCGAAACGGGTTCGGCCAAAAGGCGGTCACCCCCAGGCGGGTCCTCCCGTTACGGGCGCAGCGGGCTGCCGACCTTGCGCTCGGCGCGCTGCAAGCCGAGCTGCCGCTCGCGCAGGATCACGAAAATGCCCGACGCGATGACGATGGCGCTGCCGATCAGCATCGTCGGCGCCGGGACCTCGGCAAAGATGAAATAGCCCACCGTGATGACCCAGATCATCGAGGTGTACTCGAATGGGGCGATCAGCGAGGCTTCCGCATAGTGGTAGGCCTGGGTGAGGCAAAGCTGCCCGATGCCGCCGAGAACCCCGATCATCACCAGCCCGACGGTCTCTTCCAGCGTGGGCATCACCCAGGTCGGCAGCGTCAGCAACGTGACGGCGCTACCGGCGATGAGGAAGTAGAGAACGATGGTGGTGGTCGATTCCTTCTGGGCGAGCTGGCGCACGAAGATCGACGTCACCGCCATGAAGACGGCGGCCACCAGCGCGCAGGCCGCGCCGAGCGCCGCCGCGTCGCCCATGACGTCGAAGCCGCCCGTCACCTGCGGCAGCAGGATGATGAACACGCCGACGAAACCGATTCCGACCGCCGACCAGCGGTAGACGCGCACCTTCTCGCCGAGGACGACGGCGGCGAGGACCACCATCATCAACGGCGCGGCGTAGACGATGGACGTCGCCTCGGGGAAGGACAGGCGCTGCAGCGCGGCGAACCAAAGCCCCATCGCCAGCATGCCGGACGTCGCGCGGCGCAGGTGCGCGAACAGGTCGTCCGTCTTCAACGCGTCGCGCAGCTTGCCGGAATAGACGATCAGCGCCAGCACCGGGATCAGCCCGAAAAAATTCCGCGCGAACAGCATCTCGCCGACCGGGATGCGATCTCCGATCAGTTTGACGATGGTCAGCATCGCCGTGAAAATCATCGCGGAAACGACCTTCCAGGCGATGCCGATAACGGCATCGCCCGGTCGGGCGGCGGGGAAGGTTGCCATGGCGGCCAACATCGGCCGATGCGGCGGTCCTGGCAAGAGCCGGCGCAGCAAGAATTTGCCGCGCCGTTGCGTGATGCTTGCCTACTGTAGCCGCTCGGAGACCTGGCGCTCCAGGTCGCCCACCATCTCGGACACGCCGTACTCCTCCGACAGGCCCTCGACTTCCCGCATCAGGCTCGAGAGGGGACCGTCCTTCGGCACGAACGCCTCCGGCGGCAGCGCCTTCAGCTTGGCGATGAACTCCTCGTAGTCGGCCTGCGCCCAGGTGTCCTCAAGCCGCGACGGGGAGCCAGCGAACAGCAGCGCCTTGGAGCACATGGCGCGCACCGTCTTGGTCTCGCCGAGGCCGAGCCAGGTGAGCGCGTAGGGCGCCTTGCGGTTGAGGTAGTAGTCGCTCGATTCCTTGGCGACGGCCGGCGACAGGATGCCCATGATCGACAGGTCGGCGTCATAGGCGGCGTTGATCATGCCGTCGGTGGGGTTGGGGTAGGCGTAGAAGACGCCGACGGCGCCGCGCGTGCTCTTCACCGCGTCGAGGATGGCGTCCTGCCCCTTCACGTACTGGAAATTGGGGCTCGTTCCGACCAGCGCCGGCTCCGCCTCGAACACCTTCTTGATGAAGGCCTCCGAGCCCGACCCCTGGGGCACGACGAAGGTCACGCGCCGGGCGTTGTCCACCACCGAGCGCCAGTTGGGCAGGCGCGGCTCGTTGGTGAAGGCCATCGCGCATTCGCCCGGCAGGTCGTTGCGCACGATGGAGACCTCGCCGGCCTCGACCGGACCGTAGGTGAGGCCGCCCTGGCCGATGCCGAAGCAGATGTTCTGCGTCTCATCGGCGCACGCGTTGGCGTTGGCCACCGCACCGCCCGAGGGCACGCGCCGGACTTCGTAGCCATAAGGCCGCGCCAGATCGCGCAGCTGCTCCTCGACGGCTTTGCCCATGCCGTTGTGGTAGGTGGACCCTTCGCCGGTTGGAGCGCCGCCGGTAAAGATGACGATATCGGTCGCCTGCGATGTGGTTACGCTTGCCGCCAGCAAGGCGGCGACGGCCAAAATTCGTTTCATGCTTCATTCCCTTGTTGCAGCAATGGATGCGACGCGTCTGCAATCCAGACATATGTACGGATCTGAGCGATAAAAGTGACGGGACGACGAAGGAGGCGCGGATGACGGGAGCGAACGCGGACCGGCAGCAACGATTGGCGGCGGCGCTGCGGGCCAATCTCAAGCGTCGCAAGACCGCCGCGAAGGCCCGCGACCTGCCGCCCGAGGACGCGCAGGAACCGCAGCAAAGCGCCGGCAAGCCGAGCGATGGCAGCCCCGAGGATGCCGATCCGGACTAGGTGTGTTTCACCCCGGACCTTGCGCCGGGAACGGGTCGGGCAAACGCGCGAAAACCCGCTCTGTCCGAGCGATCAGGCGACGCGGCGCCCCTCGCGCCAGACGGCGCGCACCACCGGGATGGCGCCCGGCGCGTGGCTCACGCGCACCACGTCGCCGCGCAGCCCCTCTGCGAGCCGCCCGCGATCGGCGAGCTTCACCGCCGCGGCGGGGTTGGCGCTGACCGTGGCGATGGCGCGCGGCAAGGTCCAGCCATCGCGTTCGCCGAGGACGAAGGCCGATTGCAGCATGGAGAACGGCACATAGTCGGAGGACAGGATGTCGAGCGCGCCGCGGTCGGCCAGCTCGCCCGCCGACACGTTGCCGGAGTGCGAGCCGCCGCGCACCATGTTTGGCCCGCCCATCATCACCTTGATGCCGTGCGCGCGCGAGGCTTCCGCCGCCTCCACCGTGGTGGGAAACTCGGCCAGGCTCACGCCGTCGCGCACCGCCTCGTCGACATGGGCCAAAGTGGCGTCGTCGTGGCTCGCGATCACGAAGCCGAGGGCGCGCGAGCGTTCGGCCAGCTCGCGCCGGTTGCGGTCGGACCAGATCGCCGCCCGGTCGCGCCGCTCCTGCTGGAACAGCGCGAAGGCCTCGTCGCTCATGCCGGTCTTGCCCTGGAAGTAGACGCGGTAGGCGTCGAGCGAGCGAAACTGGCGCTGGCCCGGCGTGTGGTCCATCAGCGAGACGAGGTGCACCCGGTCGAGCCCGTCGAACAGCTCGAAGCCGCCGATGGCCGTTTCGTCCGACACCTCGCAGCGCAGGTGGAAGAGGTGGTCGGCTCTGAGCCGCCCCTCGGCCTGGGCGAGGAGGATCGCGTCGCCCAGCTCGCGCGAATCGGCCGAGGTCAGGCTGCCGTCGCCTTCGAGCCCCACCCGCAGCGCATCGAACACGGTGGTGATGCCGGAGGTCGCGACCTGCGCGTCGTGCGCCTGGATGGCGGCGGTGATGTTCCAGCGCACCTTGGGGCGCGGTGCCACGTGCACCTCGAGATGGTCGGTGTGCAGTTCCACCAGGCCGGGGATGAGATAGTCCCCCTCCATGTCCTCGCCGGCCGCCGCTCCGGTGCCGATGGCGGCGATCCGCCCGTCCGCGAAGGCGATGTGGCCGTCGACCACCTCCTCGTCGAGGACGAGGCGCGCGTTGGCGAGGACGCTCACCGCGCCGCCTCGGCCGCAGCCGAGGACTCGGCGATGATCGTGAACGGCCCGCCCGCCTCCGGCTCGGCGAAGAGCGCGAAATGAAGCGACTGCGGCGAGCCCGTGAAGGGCGCGAAATAGGCCGCCGCGGCCTCGCGGACCGCGTCCTGCGCGGCGGGCTCGACGGGGCCCGACAGCGTCATATGGAAGCGGAAGCGCTCCAGGACGTGCGGGTAGCCGTAGGCGTCGAGCAGCGCCTGTCCGCGCGCGTCGAGCCGGTCCGGCTTGCGGCGGGCGATCTCGGCGGCGTCAAGCGGCGCGCGAAAGGATTCGAACGCCTCCAGGGCCCCTTCGTGCGCACCGGCGATGCGCCGCTGGTCCGGCGCCACCAGCGCGACGAAATTGCCCAGCGAGGCCACCTCGAGCGTTGCCGGGATCGTGCCTTCCGCCGCCGCGAAGCGCCCGAAGGCGGCGCACAGCTCGGCCTCGGTGTGCCCATCGGCGAGGCGGAAGGGGGCGCGCATGGTGGCGTGGAAGCCATAGCGGGCCGGCACGGCGGGATTGGCTGCGGCTGGCGCTTCGGGCGCCGTCTCGGCGCCGGTGAAGGCGCAGCGGCCGAGCCAGCGCCGGGCGGCCTCGGTCAGCGGCGCATGCCTCGGCGAAGTGAGATAGATGGCGTAGCGCACGGCGAGCGGCGTTGCCTTCCTTTGGATCAGCGGGTGATGCGGTGGCCGCGCCATGGTACGGGACGGGCCTGTCTTCGCCCATTCACATATCTTCATGACAGGCTTGCAACAAGCCTCGCCCATGGCTCAGCCGAGCGGCGGCCGGTCCTCGTACTTGTCCACGAACGCCGCCGCGCCGAGGCGCTGGAAGTCCGCCAGCGCCTCGCGCAGTGCCGCGTGCGGCCAGTCCCAATAGGCGAGCGCCTCGATGCGCGCGGCGAGATCTTCGGGAAAGCGCCGCCGGATCACGCGCGCCGGCACGCCGCCGACGATGGTGTAGGGCGCGACATCGCGCGTCACCACCGCGCCCGAGCCGATCACCGCGCCGGTGCCGATCGACACGCCCGGCATCACCGTCGCGTTGTGGCCGATCCACACGTCGTGGCCGATGGTGACCCACTGCGAGCGGCGCCACTCGAACACGCTCTCATCGTGCACCGCGTCCTCGAAATAGTCGCCCGAGCGATAGGTGAAGTGGTGCGAGGTGACCCGCTCCATCGGATGGTTGGACGGGTTGAGCCGCACGTGGCTCGCGATCGAGCAGAACTTGCCCACGGTGCAATTGGCGGCCTGCCCGTACGCGACCATGTAGCTGTAATCGCCGAACGCGACGTTGAGGAACGTGCAGTGGGCGCCGATGTCGGTCCAGCGGCCGACCGTGGTGTCCACCAGAACGGCCGTGGGGTGGACGGTGGGCGCTTCGGTGAGCTTCATCGCGCGGCCGCCCCGCTGGGCGCGAAGGCGCGCTTGTCGACCACACCGCCGTGCGGGTCCGCGTGGGTACCCTCCAAAGCCAAGCCATCCATCGTCACAAACTCTCCCGCGCCATGGTGAAGAACTCGGCCCGCGTGGCGGCGCTTTCGCGCGCGCCGGCCCGCCGTGGTGCGGGGGAATCGGTCTCCATGGCGCTTGGCTACGGCGCGTTGGTGACGTTTGCATGAAGCATCGCACGCTCTTTGCCCGCGGCTGCGAACGGGCGGCGAGATCGAGGCAGACGGCATAGGCGTTGCATCACCCCGCATAAAAGGCAGGGAGACAACAATGCTGAAATGGCCCCTCGTCGCGCTGGCCGCGCTCACCTTCGCGAGCCCTCTCGCCGCGCAAGACCTCACCGACGTCCGTTTCTCGCTCGACTGGAAGTTCGAAGGCCCGTCGGCGCCCTTCTTCGTCGCCATCGACAAGGGCTATTTCAAGGACGAGGGCCTCGACGTCACCATCGACACCGGCGCCGGCGCGCGCGAATCGATCCCCCGCGTCGCCACCGGCGCCTACGACATGGGCTTCGGCGATCTCAACGCGGTGGTGAAGTTCCTCGCCGAGCAGCCCGATGCCGCCGTCGAGGCGATCTACATCGTCTACGAAAAGCCGCCCTTCGCGGTGATCGGCCGGCGCTCGAAGGGCATCACCGAGGATCCCAAGTCGCTGGAAGGCAAGACCATCGGCGCCCCGCCGCCGGACGCCGCATTCGCCCAGTGGCCCGCATTCGTCGACGCAACGGGCATCGACACGTCCGGCATCACGCTGGAATCGGTGGGCTTTCCCATGCGCGAGCCGATGCTGGCGCTGGGCCAGGTGGACGCCATCTTCGGCTTCTCCTTCTCCTCCGTGCTCAACCTGAAGGCCCAGGGCGTGCCGGACGAGGACGTCGTGACCATCTTCATGGCCGACAACGGGCTCGACCTTTTCGGCAACGCCATCATCGTCAACACCGCCTGGGCCGAGGCGCACCCGGATGCCGTTCGCGGCTTTCTCGCGGCGCTGACCAGGGGGATCCAAGACACCGCCGCCGCGCCGCAGGAGGCGATCAAGTCGGTGATGCAGCGCAACGACATCGCCGACGAGGCGGTGGAACTCGCCCGCCTCAAGATGGCGCTGGACGACAACATCGTCACCGAGGCGACCGAGACGGACGGCCTCGGCGATGCCGACATGGACCGCCTCGCCGCTTCCATCGTGCAGTTGCAGACCTCGTTCGACATGCCCAATCCGCCAACGGCCGAGCGCGTGTTCAACGACGAATACCTGCCACCCCTCGAGGCGCGGATGCCGAATTAGCCGCCGATGGCGCGCCCGGCCAGCACGTTCGAAAAGGTCGCGCCGTACGTCTATGCGGCCGGCCTCATCGTGTTGTGGGAGGCGGCGGTGCGGCTCGGCGACATGCCGGTCTATGTGCTGCCGGCGCCGACGCGCATCGTCGTCGCCATCGTGGAATACTGGCCGGCGATCTGGAAGAACTCCCTCGTCACCTTGTGGACGACGACGGCCGGCTTTGCCCTCGCCGTCGTCGGCGGGCTGGCGCTGGGGCTCCTGGTGGGCTGGTCGCGCTCGATCTATGCCGGCCTCTACCCGCTGATGGTGGGCTTCAACTCAATCCCCAAGGTGGCGGTCGTGCCCATCCTGGTGATCTGGTTCGGCATCGGCACGGTGCCGGCGATCCTCACCGCCTTCCTGATCGCCTTCTTTCCGGTGGTGGTGAACGTCGCCACCGGGCTCGCCACCATCGAGCCGGAGCTCGAAGACGTGCTGCGCGCGCTGGGCGGCGGCAAGTGGCAGGTGATGACCAAGATCGGCATTCCGCGCGCGATGCCCTATTTCTTCGGGTCGCTGAAGGTGGCGATCACTCTCGCCTTCGTCGGCTCGGTCATCTCCGAAACGGTGGCCGCCAACGCCGGGCTCGGTCATATGATGCTGTCGGCGCAGTCGCAGTTCAACGTGCCGCTGGTTTTCGCCGGGCTGGTGGCGCTCGCAGTGGAGGGCATCGTGATGTACGCAATCATGGCCGAGATCGAAAAGCGCACCACCGGGTGGGCCCATCGCAGCGAGCGCCGGCCATGACCGGCGCGCTCACCACTCACATCCTGGACACCGCGCACGGCGCACCCGCCGCCGGCGTCCAGGTCACGCTGTGCACGGCCGACGGCAGCGAGATCGCCTCCGGCACCACCAACGCCGACGGGCGGCTCGAAGCGCCGATCCTCGCGGGCGAGGCTTTCAAGACGGGCCGCTATGTGCTGGAATTCGCCGTTGGCGACTATTTCCGCCGCATCGGGGTGAGCCTCACCGACCCGGCTTTCCTCGACGTGGTGGTGATCGCCTTCGGGATTTCGGACGAGGCGGCGCACTATCATGTGCCGCTGTTGATCTCGCCCTACGGGTATTCGACGTACAGGGGCAGCTGATGCACGAAAGCGCGATCCGTTTTGTGGTCAACGGCAAGGCGCGCACCGTCGCTGCACCGCCGACGCTCACGTTGCTCGAGTGGCTGCGGGCCGAGGGGCTGGTGGGCACCAAGGAGGGTTGCGCCGAAGGCGATTGCGGCGCCTGCACCGTCGCCGTGCAGCGCGCCACCGCGGACGGCCGGCTCGAAACGTGCGCGCTCAACGCCTGCATCATGCCGCTGCCGATGGTGCACGGCGCCGCCGTGCGCACCGTCGAGGGCGTCGCGGACGGCGACACGCCGCACCCGATCCAGCGCGAGATGGCCGAGCAGCACGCCTCCCAGTGCGGCTTCTGCACGCCCGGCTTCGTCATGAGCCTGTGGGCGCGGCCGCCCGGCGCCCCCACCGACCGGCAGGCGCTGGAGGACCGGCTCGCCGGCAACCTGTGCCGATGCACCGGCTACGGCCCGATCCTCGCCGCCGCGCAGGCCTCGGCGCAGGCGGCCGACGCCGCGCGCGACGCCGCGGCCGAGACCGCGCTGGCCCTACAGATCGGCGCCATCGGCCCGCTGGAAATGAGCGTCGGCCGCCACCACGTCATCGTGCCGCACGACGAGGCGTCCTTCGCGCACAACCTCGCCGCCCATCCCAACGCGCGCATCATCGCCGGCGCCACCGACGTCGGCCTGTGGATCACCAAGAAGCTGTACGATCCGCAGACCACCATTTTCATAGGTCAGGTGCGCGAGTTGCAGGCCGTCGCCGTCGAGGACGACATGCTGATGGTGGGCGCCGCCGTCCCGCAGGAGACGTTCGCGCACACCATCTCCGGCATCTCGCCCTCGCTGGCGGAGATGATGCGCCGCTTCGGGGGCTTGCAGGTGCGCAGCGCCGGCACGGTCGGGGGCAACATCGCCAACGGCTCGCCCATCGGCGACCTGCCGCCGGCGCTGATCGCGGCCGGGGCGACGCTGTCCATCGCCAAGGCCGGCGGACGGCGCAAGATGCCGCTGGAGGATTTCTTCATCGCCTACGGCAAGCAGGACCTGGAGCCGGGCGAGTATGTGCGCGGCGTCCTGATCCCGCTCGACGGGCTCGCCCGCCTCACCTGCCACAAGATCACCAAGCGCCTCGATTCGGACATCAGCGCGGTGATGCTGGCCATCGCGCTGGAGTTCGACGGCGACACCGTGCGCTCTGCCCGCATCGCCGCCGGCGGCATGGCCGCGACGCCCAAGCGCGCCAAGGCCGCCGAGGCCGCCCTCATCGGCCGCCGCTACGACAGGGACGCCATCGCCGCCGCCGCTGACGCGCTCGCGGAGGATTTCCAGCCGATCTCCGACCTGCGGGCCTCGGCCGAATACCGGCTCAAGGTGGCGGCGAACCTGCTGACGCGCGACTTCGTCGAGCGCACCGACCCCGCGACGCCGACCCGTCTGGCCGGCACCGCGCTCGCCGGCCTCGCCGCATGAGGTGCCCCCATGGATGATCTCGTGCCCCTCACCGAACAGGCCGCCCGCAAGGCGGTCCCCGCCGGCGCGGCCGCCGGCCAGTCCGCCCACAAGCCGATCCCGCACGATTCGGGCCACAAGCACGTCGCCGGCACGGCCGTCTACGCCGACGACATCGCCGAGCCCGCCGCCATGGTGCACGTGCACATCGGCTACGCCGGGTTCGCGCGCGGCCGGGTGCGGGCCGACCTGACGGCCGTGCGCGAGGCGGCCGGGGTCGTCGCGGTGCTGACCGGCGACGACGTGCCCGGCATCAACGATGTCGGCCCCGTGCGCCAGGACGAGCCGATGCTCGCCCTGGTCGGCGGCGAGGGCGAGGTGCTGTACGAGGGCCAGCCGCTGTTCGCCGTGGTCGCCACCAGCCGCCGGGCCGCCCGCCTCGCGTCGAGCTTCGCCATCCTGGAGGCCGCGCCGGAGACGCCCATCGTCACCATCGAGGATGCGATCAAGGCCGGCACCCACGTGGAGGAGCCCTACCGGATGCTGCGCGGCGACCCGGTTGCCGCCATCGCCGCGGCGCCAAAGCGCGTGTCGGGCCGCATCGAGATCGGCGGCCAGGAGCATTTCGCGCTGGAAAGCCAGGTCGCCGTCGCCACCCCCGGCGAGGACGACGAGATGCACGTCATCTCATCCAACCAGTACCCGGCCGAGTGCCAGGAGGTGGTGGCGCGCGTCCTTGGGGTGCCGAGCAATGCCGTCACCATCGAGGTGCGGCGGCTCGGCGGCGGCTTCGGCGGCAAGGAGAGCCAGGGCAACTTGCCCGCCGCGGTGGCCGCGCTCGCAGCCCGCCTCACCGGCCGCCCCGCCAAGATCCGCTACGACCGCGACGACGATTTCATCATCACCGGCAAGCGCCACGACTACCTCATCGAGTACGAGGCGGGCTTCGACGAGACCGGCCGCCTCCACGGCGTGCGCTTCGTCCAGCATGCGCGCTGCGGCTGGTCGCTGGACCTGTCGCGCGGCATCTGCGACCGGGCGATGTTCCACGCCGACAGCTCCTATTATGTGCCGGCGATGGAGGTGGTCTCCAACCGCTGGCGCACCAACACGCCGTCCAACACCGCCTTCCGCGGCTTCGGCGGGCCGCAGGGCATGGTGGGCATGGAGCGCGTCATCGAGCATGTCGCCCACGCCACGGGGCGCGACGCGCTCGACGTGCGCCGCGTCAACCTCTACCGCGCCGACGCGCCGGAGGCGGAGCGCACCACCCACTACGGCATGGTGGTGGACGACTTGGTGATCGAGGAGATCGTGGAGGAGCTCGCCGCCAGCGCCGACTATGCCGCCCGGCGCATAGCGGTGACGGACTGGAACGCGCGCTCGCCCATCATCAAGAAGGGCCTGTCGCTGACACCGGTGAAGTTCGGCATCTCCTTCACCCTCACCTGGCTCAACCAGGCCGGTGCCCTGGTGCACGTCTACAAGGACGGCTCCGTGATGATCAATCACGGCGGCATCGAGATGGGCCAGGGCGTCTATATCAAGTGCGCGCAAGTGGCGGCCGACGTGTTCGGCGTGCCGACCTCGCGCGTGAAGGTGACCGCGACGCGCACCGACAAGGTGCCCAACGCGGCCCCCACCGCCGCCTCCTCCGGCGCCGACATGAACGCCATGGCCGTGCTGGACGCCTGCCAGAAGATCCGCGCCCGCCTCGTCGCCTTCCTGGCCGAGCGCGGCGGCGTCCCCGAGGACGCGGTGACGTTCGCGGACGGCATGGTGCACGTGGGCGACGCGTCGCACGACCTCGCCGAGGTGTGCCACGACGCCTGGTACGCGCGCATCTCCATGTCGTCCTCGGGCTTTTACGCGACGCCCAAGATTTCGTGGGACCGGCCCAACGTGAAGGGCCGCCCGTTCTACTATTTCGCCTATGGAGCGGCCGTCACCGAGGTGGCCATCGACACGCTGACGGGCGAAAGCCGCATCCTGCGCGTCGACATTCTCAACGATTGCGGGCGTTCGCTGAACCCGGCCGTCGATCTCGGCCAGATCGAAGGCGGCTATGTGCAGGGCGCGGGCTGGCTGATCAGCGAGGAGCTGGTGTTCGACGGCGAGGGCCGGCTCAAGACGCACGCGCCCTCCACTTACAAGATCCCCTGCGCTTCCGATCGCGCGCCCGACATGCGCATCAAGATCTGGCCCAAGGGCGAGAACCGCGAGCCGGCCATCCGCCGCTCCAAGGCGGTGGGCGAACCGCCGCTGATGCTGGCGATCTCGGCCCATCAGGCGATCGGCGACGCCATCGCTTCGGTGCGGGAGGACTTCCACCATCTCGACACCCCGGCGACGCCCGAGCGGATCCTGAAAACCCTCTCGGGGCACTGATGGCCGAGGCGCGGCTCGCCACCTTGCGCAAGATGGCGGCGGCGGAACCCGTCGCCGTCGCCCTTCTGGAGCGGGCCGAGGGTTCCACCCCGCGCGAGGTGGGCGCGTGGATGATCGTCTCGCCCACCGCGACGGCCGGCACCATCGGCGGCGGCGAGGCGGAGCGGCGGGCCATTGCCGCCGCCCGTGCCCTCCTCGCCGACGGGACGGGCCCAACCCGGCTCGCCCTGCCGCTCGGCCCCGCCCTCGACCAGTGCTGCGGCGGCCACATGACCGTGGCGCTCGCCCGCGCGCCGGCGGACATCGCCGCCGCCCCCCTCGCGCTATGGGACGGCGGCCCGCTGTTGCGCGACGCGGCGCCCGCGCCCGTCATCGTCTACGGCGCGGGGCACGTGGGGCTCGCCCTCGTCGCGGCGCTTGGCCCGCTGCCGTTCGCGCTCACCCTGATCGATGCGCGCGCGGAAGCCGCATGGCCGGTGGCGGCCGCCATTCCCTGCCACCGCCTGGCGCTGCCCGAAACCGCCGCTTCCGCCGCGCCGGACGACGCCATCCACCTCGTGATGACCCACAGCCACGCGGTGGATCTGGAAATCGTCGCGGCCGTCCTCGCGCGGCCCTTCCGCTTCCTCGGCCTGATCGGCTCGGCCACCAAGCGCGCCACCTTCGTCCGCCGGCTGCACGAGCGCGGGCTCGACACGTCCCGGCTCACGTGTCCGATCGGCCTGCCGCAGATCCGCGGCAAGGCGCCGGCCGTCATCGCCGCCTCGGTGGCGGCGCAGCTTCTGGCGCTCGGCGAGGCCGATGCCGGGTGACGTGCGCCGCGTTGCGGCAACCCCCGTCCCGGCCTACGCTGGCGCGCCGACGGTGCCCGGACGCGCCGTCCCGCCCGGAGGAGGCTGTCCTTGACGCGCGACGAATTCGTCTCCCGCTACGGCAATGTCTACGAGCACAGCCCCTGGGTGGCGCACCGCGCCTATGACGGCGGCATCGACGACAGCGACGACCTCGCCCCGATCTTCCGCCGCATCGTGGAGCGGGCCGGCCCCGAAGCCCACCTGCACCTCCTGCGCGAGCATCCGGACCTTGCCGGCCGCCTCGGCACGGCGCTCACGGCCGAATCCACCGAGGAACAGGCCGGCGCCGGGCTCGACCGCTGCACCCCCGAAGAATTCGCCGCCTTCCAGTCGCTCAACGACCACTACAAGTCGCGCTTCGGCTTCCCCTTCATCATCGCGGTGAAGGGGCTCGACCGGCACCAGATCCTCGCCACCTTCAAGGAGCGCGTCAGCCGGGACCGAAAGGCCGAGTTCCGCGCCGCACTCGACGAGGTGCACAAGATCGCGGCTCTGCGCCTCGCCGCCTTCGACGCGCCCCCGGCCGTCCCGAGCGAGCCCGTCACGCTCGCGAGCCTCGACGGCCTGGTGGAGCGCGCCCTGGCGCGGGCCGGCGCCGACGCGGACAACGCCCGCGCCATCGCCGACACCGTGATGGCGGCCGAGCGCGACGGCACCGCCACCCACGGCGTGTTCCGCGTGCCGGGCTACGTCGCCGCGATCAAATCGGGAGTGCTCAACGGCCGCGCCCGCCCGCGCCTGTTGCCCGCCCCCGGTGCGGCGGTGATCGTCGATGGCGACCGCGGCGCAGCCTCCACCGCCTACCGGTTGGCGCTGCCCGTCCTCGCGCAGCGCGCCGAGGCGGAGGGTGCCGCCGTGCTCGCCTTGCGCAACGCCGCCCACTACGCCGCCTTGTGGCACGAGGTGGAGTACCTCGCCGAGCGCGGCCTCGCCGCCCTCGCCTGCACGGCCAACTTCCCCTATGTCGCCCCGCACGGCGGCCGACAAGCCTTTTTCGGCACCAACCCCATCGCCTTCGCCTTCCCGCGCGCGGGCGGCCCGGTGGTGTTCGATTTCGCCGTCTCCACCATGGCCCGCGGCGCGATCCAGATCGCCGCCCGCGACGGGGCGAGCGTGCCGCCCGGCGTCGGCATCGACGCGGCCGGCCAGGCGACGCGCGACCCCGCCGCCATCCTCGCCGGCGCGCAGACCGCCTTCGGCGGCCACAAGGGCGCGGCCCTCGCCCTGATGGTGGAGCTGCTCGCCGCCGGCGTGGTCGGCGACATGTTCTCCGACGAGGCGAGTGCGGACGCGGTCGCAAGCGGCGTACCCGTCGGCGGCGTCTTCGTGCTGGCGATGTCGCCGGCCAAGCTCGGCGGACCGGACGCGCTCGCCCGCGCCGAGGCGTTCCTCGACCGCCTCGCGGCGGTGCCCGGCGCCCGCCTGCCCGGCGCAAGCCGCCATGCGCGCCGCCACTCGGGCGCCGTCTACACCGTGCCCACCGCCCTCCTGGCCGAGATCAAGGCCCTCGCCGGCGACTGAACCCGCCGCCGCTGCCGCCTTGCCGCCCCTCCGCCGCGTCCAGCGCGACGCCGATATGTGACGCCGCCGGTTGACACGAGGCCGGAGGCGCACAATAAAGCCATAAAGAAATCTTTATATCGGGATCTAGCGAATGGCGTTGCGGCAGCCGCCCACACTCGGACACGACCAACTGGTCGCCGCGCTGCGTGCAGCGGGCGAAACGACGCGCCTGCGCATCCTGTCGCTTCTGCGTGACGCGGAGCTGACCGTGAAGGATCTCACCACCATCCTCGGCCAGTCGCAGCCGCGCATCTCGCGCCATCTCAAGCTGCTGGCCGACGCCGGCCTCGTCACGCGCTCCACCGAGGGCGCGTGGGCCTTCTACCGCCTTGCCGAGGAGCCCAGCGGCAAGCGCCCCGCAGCCGCCATCCTCGCCCTGCTCGACCCCGCCGACGGCACGCTCGAGCGCGACCTCGAGCGCCGCGCCGCCACCCGCCGCGCCAACGCCGAGGCCGCGGCCAGCTTCTTCTCCGCCAACGCCGCCGTCTGGGATCGCATCCGCTCCTTGCACGCGCCCGACGCGGAAGTGGAGGCAACGATCGAGAAGCTGCTCGGCAAGGCGCCCATCGGCGCGCTCTTGGACGTCGGCACCGGCACCGGGCGGATGCTCGAGCTCTTGGCCGGCCGCTGCACCAAGGCGATCGGCATCGACGCCTCCGCCGCGATGCTGGCCGTCGCCCGCGCCAATCTCGACCGCGCCGGGATCCGCAACGCCCGCCTCGCGCAGGACGACATCTACGCCCTGTCCCAGCCGCGCAACGCGTTCGATCTCGTGATCATCCACCAGGTGCTGCACTACCTGGACGACCCCGGCCGCGCCGTCGCCGAGGTGGCGCGGACCCTCGCGCCCGGCGGCCGGCTGCTAGTGGTCGATTTCGCCCCGCACGCGCTGGAGGCGCTGCGGACCGAGGCGCAGCACCGGCGGCTCGGCATCGGCCGCGTCGAGATGGCCGACTGGCTGCGCATGGCCGACCTCGAAACCAACCGGGTGATCGACCTCACCGGCCGCGATTCCGAACTCACGGTCACCCTGTGGCTCGCCGAAGACAAACGCACGATCTCCGACGAACTCCGCGCCGACGAAGGAGCCTTTGCATGACGACTCCCCTGGTCTCGTTCGAGTTCTTCCCGCCCAAGAGCGACGCCATGGAGGCGACGTTGTGGGCGACCGTGCAGCGGCTCGCCCCGCTGTCGCCGCGCTTCGTCTCGGTCACCTACGGGGCCGGCGGCACCACGCGCGAGCGCACCCACCGCACCGTCAAGCGCATGGTGGAGGAGACGACCTTGAGCCCGGCCGCGCATCTCACCTGCGTCGGCGCCACGCGCGATGAGGTCAACGAGGTGATCGGCGGCTACTGGGATGTCGGCGTGCGCCACATCGTGGCCCTGCGCGGCGACATGCCGGAAGGCCCCGGCACGTCCTATCGCGCCCACCCCGAGGGCTACCAGACCAGCGCCGAGCTCGTCGCCGGGATCAAGAAGATCGCGCCGTTCGAGGTTTCCGTATCCGCCTATCCGGAGCGCCACCCCGATTCGGCCAACTGGGACGAGGACATCGACAACCTCGCCCGCAAGGTCGACGCCGGAGCAGACCGCGCCATCACCCAGTTCTTCTTCGACAACGCCCTGTTCGATGCCTATCGCGAGCGCGTCGCCAAGCGCGGGATCGACGTGCCCATCGTGCCGGGCATCGTGCCGATCCACTCCTTCGCGCAGGTGAGGCGCTTCGCCGGCATGTGCGGCGCTTCGATCCCCGCGACGCTGGAGCAGCGCTTCGAGGGTCTCGACGACGATCCCGACACGCGCCGGCTCGTGGCCGCCGCGGTCGCCGCCGAGCAGGTTTTCGACCTGATGAAGCGCGGCGTCGACCGCTTCCACTTCTACACGATGAACCGTGACGAACTCGTCTTCGCGCTGTGCCACATGTTAGGGTTGCGGGCCGAGACTCACGTCGCCGCCGCTGCCTGAGCCCCGTCTGGAAAGACCCGATGACCGATTATCTCGTCCAAGAAGCCCGCCGCCGCATCCTCGTTCTGGATGGCGCCATGGGCACGATGATCCAGGCCGAGCGCTTCGACGAGGACGCCTTCCTCGGCCATGGCGGCGCGGGGCACAATTGCGCGCTGCATAGCGACAAGCCGCAGGTCGGCAACAACGACGTGCTGGTGCTGACCCAGCCGCAGACCATCGAGCGCATCCACACCGAGTATCTGCGCGCCGGTGCCGACATCGTCGCCACCAACACGTTCTCCTCCACCTCCATCGCCCAGTCCGACTACGGGCTGGAGGAGCGCGTTTACGACCTCAACGTGGCCGGCGCCCGCCTCGCCCGCGCCGCGGCGGACACCGTCTCGGCCGAGACGCCGGATCGGCCGCGCTTCGTCGCCGGCGCCATGGGCCCGACCAACCGCACGTTGTCCATCTCGCCCAAGGTGTCCGACCCCGGCTACCGCGCCCTCTCCTTCGAGGACATGGCCGCCTCCTACGCCGAAGCCGCCAAGGGCCTGATCGACGGCGGCGTCGACCTTCTCCTGATCGAGACCATCTTCGACACGTTGAACGCCAAGGCGGCGATCTTCGCCATCGAGGGCCTGTTCGCGGCCGGAATCCGCCGGGTGCCGCTGATGATTTCCGGCACCATCACCGACCTGTCGGGCCGCACCCTGTCGGGCCAGACGCCCACGGCGTTCTGGAACTCGGTGCGCCACGCCAAGCCCTTCTCCATCGGTCTCAACTGCGCGCTCGGCGCGGCCCAGATGCGCGACCATGTGGACGAGCTGTCGCGTGTCGCCGACACCTTCGTGTGCGTCTATCCCAACGCGGGCCTGCCCAACGAGATGGGCGAATACGACGAGAGCCCCGCCTTCATGGCCGCGCAGCTCGACGATTTCGCCAAGGACGGCCTCCTCAACATCGTCGGCGGCTGCTGCGGCACCACGCCCGAGCACATCGCCGCCATCCGCGAGGCTGTGGACCGCCATCAGCCGCGCACCCCCGCCGCGCCAAAACCCTACATGCGCCTGTCGGGCCTGGAGCCCTTCACGCTCACCGAGGACATTCCCTTCGTGAACGTCGGCGAGCGCACCAACGTCACCGGCTCGGCCCGCTTCCGCAAGCTGATCAAGGAAGGCGACTACACCACCGCGCTCAGCGTCGCGCGCGACCAGGTGGAGAACGGCGCGCAGATCATCGACGTCAACATGGATGAGGGCCTGCTCGATTCCAAAGAGGCGATGAAGACGTTCCTGCGCCTGATCGCCGCCGAGCCGGACATCGCGCGCGTGCCGATCATGGTCGATTCCTCCAAGTGGGAGGTGATCGAGGAAGGGCTGCGCAACATCCAGGGCAAGGCCGTCGTCAACTCGATTTCCATGAAGGAGGGCGAGGAAGCCTTCCTCGAGCACGCCGCGCTCGTTCACCGCTACGGCGCCGCCGTGATCGTGATGGCGTTCGACGAAAAGGGCCAGGCCGA
Source organism: Alphaproteobacteria bacterium (assembly GCA_030431335.1). Lineage (GTDB taxonomy): Bacteria > Pseudomonadota > Alphaproteobacteria > Rhizobiales > Amorphaceae > Acuticoccus. Next base: position 10,407 of record JAUIJH010000019.1, on the reverse strand, counting down.
CACCTTCAAGCGCAAGACCGAGATCTGCGCCCGCTCCTACAAGATCCTGACCGAGAAGGCCGGCTTCGCGCCCGAAGACATCATCTTCGACCCCAACATCTTCGCCGTGGCGACGGGCATCGAGGAGCACGACAATTACGGCGTCGACTTCATCGAGGCGACGCGCTGGATCCGCGAGAACCTGCCCGGCGCGCACGTCTCGGGCGGCGTCTCGAACCTGTCCTTCTCGTTCCGCGGCAACGAGCGCGTGCGCGAGGCGATGCACTCGGTGTTCCTCTACCATGCCATCAAGGCCGGCATGGACATGGGCATCGTCAACGCCGGCCAGCTCGCCGTCTACGACGACCTGCCCACCGAGCTGCGCGAGCTGTGCGAGGACGTCGTCCTCAACCGCCGCTCCGATGCCACCGAGCGCCTGCTGGAGGAGGCCGAGCGCTGGAAGGGCGGCCCCGGCGCCAAGCGCGAGGTCGACCTCTCGTGGCGCGAGGAACCGGTCACCACGCGCCTGCGCCATGCGCTGGTCCACGGCATCACCGACTACATCGAGGGCGACGTGGAGGAGGCCCGGCAAGCCGCCGAGAAGCCGCTGCACGTCATCGAAGGGCCGCTGATGGACGGCATGAACGTCGTCGGCGACCTGTTCGGCGCCGGCAAGATGTTCCTGCCGCAGGTGGTGAAGTCCGCCCGCGTCATGAAGCAGGCCGTGGCGTATCTGCTGCCCTACATGGAAGCGGAGAAGGAGAGCGACCGCCAGGCGGCCGGCAAGATCCTGCTCGCCACCGTCAAGGGCGACGTGCACGACATCGGCAAGAACATTGTCGGCGTCGTCCTGCAGTGCAACAATTTCGAGGTGATCGACCTCGGCGTGATGGTCCCCGCAGCGAAGATCCTGGAGACCGCCAAGGCCGAGAAGGTGGACATCATCGGCCTGTCCGGTCTCATCACGCCCTCGCTGGACGAGATGTGCCACGTGGCGGCCGAGATGGAGCGCACCGGCTTCGAGCTGCCGCTCCTGATCGGCGGCGCCACCACCTCCAAGATCCATACCGCGGTCAAGATCGACCCCAACTACAATGCCGGGCAGACCATCTACGTTACCGACGCCTCGCGCGCCGTGGGCGTTTGCGCGCGCCTGCTCAACGATCGGGCGGGGCTCAACGCGGAGGTCGCGGCCGAGTACCAGAAGGTCGCCGCGAGCTACCTGCGCGGGCAGGAAGACAAGAAGCGCCTGCCCCTCGCCGCGGCCCGCGCCAATCGCGCCGCCATCGACTGGGAGGGCTACACCCCGCCCGCTCCCACCTTCACGGGCGTGAAGGACCTGTCCGTGCCGATCGCAACGCTGATCCCCTACATCGACTGGACGCCGTTCTTCTCCACCTGGGAGATCAAGGGCAGCTACCCGCGCGTGCTCGAGGACGAGCGCTACGGCGAGGCGGCCCGCCCCCTCTTCGCCGACGCGCAGAAGATGCTCGACCAGATGGTGCGTGAGGAGTGGCTGACGGCCAAGGGCGTCATCGGCTTCTGGCAAGCCCAGTCCGACGGTGACGACATCGTGCTCTATGGCGAGGACGGCGAGGCGTTCACGCGCTTCCACACCCTGCGCCAGCAGATGGCCCGCTCCGGCGAGCGCGCCAACGTGGCGCTGGCCGACTTCGTGGCCCCCATCGGCGGCCCGCGCGACTATATCGGCGGGTTCTGCGTGACCGCCGGCCTCGGCGAAGAGGAGGTCGCCGCCCGCTTCGACGCCAAGCACGACGACTACAGCAAGATCCTGTCGCAGAGCCTTGCCGACCGGCTGGCCGAGGCCTTCGCCGAGTACGCGCACGAGCGGGTGCGCCGCGAGTTTTGGGCCTACCGCCCCGACGAACGGCTGACGCCGCAGGAGCTGATCGGGGAGGCCTACCAGGGCATCCGTCCGGCCCCCGGCTACCCGGCCCAGCCCGACCATACCGAAAAGGCGACGCTGTTCTCGCTGCTGGACGCCGAGGCGCGCACCGGCGTCCGCCTCACCGAGAGCTACGCCATGTGGCCGGCCTCCTCGGTATCGGGCCTCTATTTCGCGCACCCGGACAGCTACTATTTCGGGGTGGGCAGGATCGAGCGCGACCAGGTGGAGGACTATGCGGCCCGCAAGGGCTGGTCCGTCGCCGAGGCCGAACGCTGGCTCGGACCGATTCTCAACTACGCCCCCAAGGCGCGCGCGCTGGCCGAAGCCGCCTGATCGCAAAAGGCGGCGGCGGCCGGCCGCTCGACAGGCGCGCCGCCGGTAAGGCGTTGCAAGCGGGCAGAATTCGTGGTGCCGTTGCGCTCTTGGGTTTGCTGGAGCGTGGTTCGACGTATGCGTCTCTTCCCGATGTTCGCCCTCGTGGCCGCCCTTGCGAGCGGTCCGGCAGCGGCGCAGATCTCGTGCGGTGAGTTCGATTTCGCGACGCCGTTCGCCACCGCCTTCGCCAACGCCCAGCCCTATGGCGAGGCCCAGCGCGCCAGCGAGACCATCACCACGCTTGCCGATGGCGCCTGCCACCAGGATCGCCTGCTGCGCATCTTCGGCGCCAAGTACGGCGACGTGGTCGGCTACAAGGCCGCCGCCACCTCGCCGGGCGCGCAGAAGCAGCTCGGCCTGAAGGAGCCTGTCCTGGGCGTCCTGTTCGCCGACATGATGCACGAGAACGGGGCGAGCGTGCGGGTGGCGGACGGCGCCCGCCTCATCTTCGAGCTCGACCTGTTGGTCCGCGTCGCCGATCCGGCGCTGAGCGATGCCACCACCCGCGCCGAGGCGCTCGCCGGCATCGACGCGGTGATCCCCTTCATCGAGCTCGGCGACCTCATGGTGCCCAAGGGCGCGGCCGTCACCGGGCCGCTGCTGCAGGCGATGAACGCTGGCACGCGCATGGGCGTGGTCGGCACGCCCATCTCCACCGACGGCATGTCCGAGGACGACCTGGCGGCCATCACGGGCGTGTTGAGCGTGAGCGGCGTCGACGTGGCCAAGGCCGACGCCACGGCGCTGCTCGGCCACCCGCTCGACGCGGTGCTGTGGATCGCCAAGGCGGCCAAGGCGCGCGGCATGGCGCTCAAGGCCGGCGACGTGCTGAGCCTGGGCAGCCTCGGGCCGCTCCAGCTCGCGGCGCCCGGCACCGTCACCGCCCGCTACACCATCGGCGGCAGCGAAGCGGACGTCTCCGTCACCCTGGAATAGGGCGGCCGATCAGCGGCGGAAACCACCGCCGCCGCGCCGGCCGCCGCCGCCGAAGCCGCCGCTGCGACCGCCGAACCCGCCGCCGCCGCTGAACCGCTCGCCACGCCCGCCGCCGGAGCTGAAGCCGCTGTCGAACGTGCCGATGGCACCGCGGTCGCGCAGGCGCTCGACATTGCCTTGATTGCGCCCGCGGAAATCGGCGTCGAGATGGCCGGGCGCGAAGGCGTCTGCGTTGCCGCCGAGGCGCGGCTGCTCCGGTCCCGGTCCGGTCACGCGGCGCGCCGGTTCGGCCGGGCGGGCGTTTTGCACCGGCCGGGCTCCCAGATTGCCGTCTCCACCCCCGAGGTCGCCCGTCCGATCGTGGCTCGGCCGGTTGACCGGCGACCAGTCCCCGCCCTGATCGTGCTTCTCCCAGCCGTCGCCGGTGTTGCGATAGACGTTGCCGTCGCGGCCGGCATAGACATTGCCGTTGCGCCCCTGGCGCACGAAGCCGCTGTTGTCGCCGCTGGTGTTCCAGCGCACCCCGCTGCCGCCGGCCGCGTTGGACCCGCCGCGGACGCGCGCCCAGTCCGAGCCGCGCTTGACGCCGGCCGTGCCCCACGACCCGTAGACATTGTGCCCGCCGCGCGCGATCGCGCCGGTGTCCGTCCGCGGATTGTAGGCGCCGATGAAGCCACGCGTGCCGGCCGGCCCGCTGACCGCCCCGCCGCGAATATAGGTGCCGGTGCGCGGATTGTAGGCCGCCCCGCCGGCAATGCCGCGATAGGGCCCGTAGGCATAGCCGTAGCGCCCATAGACACCGCGCACGGGGTTGTAGTAGGCGCCCATGCCGTAGGTCACCGCGCGCGGGTAGTAGCCCGGCCAGCGGTAGTTACCGGCGTACCAGTAAGGCGGATAATACCAGCCCGAGCCGTACACATAGGTGCCCCAGGCCAGGTAGCCGGTGAGGTAGCCCATGGTGTAGCCGAACCAGGCCGCGCCGGGCTCGGTGTCGTACACGCGCACGTACGTCACGTTGTAGACGGGCGAGGACGGCGGGATCGTATAGATCGCGTCGGGCACCTCGCTCGCCACCTGGAACGGCCCCGTCGGCGTGTCGCCGACGAACCAGACGCCGTTCTGCAGCACGAAATAGCGCCCCTCCACCTCGATCACGTCAGCGTTGGTGTTGGTCGCATAGGACATCTCGGTGCCCTCGATCTTGGCGAACTGCGGATCGCCGCCGTAGGCGACGTCCGGCGTCACCGAGCCGATTTCGACGCGGGCGGTGTGCGGGATGCTCGCCTTCAGCCGCGCCTCGTCACTCTCCGAGGTGCCGGGCACCGAATAGCGCACCGAGTAGTAGGGCGTGTCGGCCGGGATCTTCTTGAAGTCGTCCGGCAGGTTGGGCGTCGCGAAGGTCCACGGTCCGTCCAGGGAGGCCGCGCTGAACCACCGGCCCGACAGCAGCACGTAGTAGGTCTTGCTGGCGGTATCGAAGAACACGTCGCTCTGCGTGTTCGACATCCATTCGAGCGCCGTGCCGGGCACGGCTTCCGGCTTGGGCGGCCCGTCGAACAGGATCAGCTCGGCCGGCGTGTCCGAATAAAACACCGTCGGCGCACCGTCCGCGAACGGCTTGGGCGGCATCGCGGCGCGCGCATCCTTCCAGTTGTCGTCGTCCGGCAGGTTGGCGAGCGCCGGCGGCAGGGTGTCGACCGCCGCCCACGGCCCGGCGAGGTCGGTGGCGGACAGCCAGGATTCCTCGTCGCGCAGGTAGTAGGTGTCGCCGACCTGCAGGATGTCCCAGTTGGTGTTGACGACGAAATTCACGCCATCGACGTTCTGCACCGGCGCCATGGTCGCCTTGCCGTTGGTCTGCACCAGGATCGCCGCCGTCTCGGCATGGAAGATGGGCGGCGGATCGGACTTGAGGCCGGTCACGTCCGCCACGCGCTTCTGCTCGGCGAGGCTCGCGGTCAGCCGCTGCTCGGAAATGGTGATCGGCCCGCTCGGCAGCCGATTGCCGACCGCGACGTTGAGCGCGTCCATCTTCTCGCGATCGAGCGCGGAGAAGTTGAGGTCCGTCACCGTGACGTCGGTGATCACCACCTCGTCGGACTGGCTATCGGCCTGCGTCGTGCCGCTGACGCCGATGACGCCGAACACCGGGCTCGCCTTGTCCGAATCGACGTATTCGGCCGCGATCTGCGCCTGGATGGTCTTGAAATCGTCCCAAGCGGTGACCTGCGGCTGGTAGAGGACGATCCGGCCGCCGCCGGAGGTCTCGAAGGAGCGCGGCCACGCGTCCTTGTCTTCCTGTTCCTGCAAGTACTGGCCGCTCATGAAGCCGTTCTTGCCGTTGGCGGTGACCTCGCACCACGCGCCGGACGAGTCGCATTGGCCGAGGTCGACGCTGGTGCCGGACGGCACGGTCGCGAGCACGTCGAAATTGGTGCCCGGCCCCGATCGCATGTTGACGTTGGCGGTGGTGGTCGCCGGCACCGCCAGGACGGGCGTCACGCTCATCGCGGTGGCGAGAAGGACGGCCAGGATCTTACGCATCGGTCACTCCCTCGGAGGAGAATCGCGCTGGGAGCGCGTCCCCTCCCTCCAAGCTCTCGTGGCACGGTGAGTACGTTGCTCACGCTGTTGGCACTTTTTGCGCTGTCGCCAGGCGGGAGGCAAATAAATTATCCGGCAGGAGCGCGGCCGGCCGGCAATCAGACCTTGCGCAGCGCGACCTGGTTGATGCGGTGCTCGGGCCCTTTGTGCAGGATGAGGTCGGCCCGCATCTTGGTGGGCCCGACATTCTCGCGCAGGTTCTTGAGGTTGATGCGCTGCCACAGGCCCCGCGCAAACGTGTTGGCCTCCTCCTCGCCGAGCCCCGCGTACTGGTGGAAGTAGGAGCGCGGATCGGTGAAGCGGCTCTCCTGCAGGCGGCGGAAACGCGTGAGATACCACCGCTCCAGGTCCGCCTCCTCGGCGTCGAGATAGATCGTGAAGTCGAAGAAGTCGGACACGAAATGCACGCGCGGCCGGTCGTAGGACAACCGCGTCGTCTGCAACACGTTGAGCCCCTCGACGATCAGGATGTCGGGCTGGTCGATGGTGATGGTCTTGCCCGGCACACGGTCGTAGGTCAGGTGCGAATAGACCGGCGCGGACACGTTGCGATGACCGGCCTTGATGTCGCGCAGGAACTTGAGCAGCGACAGCACGTCGTAGGATTCGGGAAAGCCCTTGCGCTCCATCAGCCCTTCGTCGAGCAATTTGGCGTTGGGCCAGAGGAAGCCGTCCGTGGGCACCAGGTCCACCTTGGGCCGGCTCGGCCAGCGGCGGATCAGCTCCTGCAGCAGCTTGGCCGTCGTCGTCTTGCCGACGGCGACCGAGCCGGCGACGGCGATGATGAAGGGCACCGCGCTGTCGCTGCGGCCGAGAAAGCGGCTCGTCGCCGTGTGCAGCCCCCGCGTCGCCGACACGTAGTAGGTGAGCAGGCGCGACACGGGAAGGTAGATGGATTCCACCTGATCGAACTCGACCCGGTCGTTGAAGCCCTGCAGCTTTTCGATCTCCTCGCGGGAGAGCGGCATCGGATAGCCGGCGCGCAGGTCGGCCCAATCCGTCTCCGAGAAGACGTGATAGGGGCCCAGCTCGCCATCCGCGAGGTCAGCCGGTTCGATATCTACTGCTTGCGCGTCCATTACATCATCATCTTTATCGCGCGCGCTCAGCCCGGCAAGCGTTTGGCCTTCTCTTCCAGGCCGGACTGGGCCGTTCTTTGCGAAAGTTCGCTCAGAACGTCGGCCCAGGACAGCCCGGAAACAGCCAGCAGCACCGTGAGATGGTAGACCACGTCGGCCGCCTCTGCGGTGAGCGCCGCGCTGTCGCGCTGCACCGCGGCAATAACGGTCTCGACCGCTTCCTCGCCGAATTTCTCGGCGCACTTGTCCACCCCCTTGGCGGCCAGCGTGCGCGTGTATGATTTGGCGGTCTCGTCCGCGAGCCGATCCTTGACGATCGCTTCCAGTGCCGCGAGCGAGAACTCAGCCATCGAACTGTCCGTGCGGGTTGCCGTCGAGGCGCATCGGGATGCCGGCCGCGGCCATGTGCGCCTTGGCCTCGCCGATGGTGAAGGTGCCGAAATGGAAGATCGAGGCGGCGAGCACCGCTTCGGCGCCGCCCTCCTTCACCGCGTCGACGAGGTGGTCGAGCGTGCCGGCGCCGCCCGATGCAATGACGGGCACGCTCACCGCATCGGCGACGGCGCGGGTCAGGCGCGTGTCGAAGCCGGCCTTGGTGCCGTCCGCATCCATCGAGGTGAGCAGGATCTCGCCGGCGCCGAGCGCCACCACCTGGCGCGCGAATTCCACCGCGTCGATGCCTGTCGACTGGCGCCCGCCGTGAGTGAAGATCTCCCAGCGCCCGTCCGCCACGGCCTTCGCGTCGATGGCGACCACGATGCATTGCGCGCCGAATTTCTCCGCCGCCTGGCCGACGAAGGCCGGATCGCGCACCGCAGCCGTGTTGATCGACACCTTGTCGGCGCCGGCGAGCAGCAGGGCGCGGATGTCGGCCAAAGTGCGCACCCCGCCACCCACGGTGAGCGGCATGAAGCAGCGCTCCGCGGTGCGGCGGACCACGTCGAACAGGATCGAGCGCTCCTCGTGGCTCGCCGTGATGTCGAGGAAGGTGAGTTCGTCCGCCCCAGCCGCATCGTAGGCGGCGGCGGCTTCCACCGGGTCGCCCGCGTCGACGAGGTTTTCGAACTGGACGCCCTTCACGACGCGGCCGTTCTTGACGTCGAGGCAGGGAATGAGGCGCTTTTTCAGCATCAGGCCGCCACCGCGGCGATGGCCGCCGCCGGATCGAGCCGCCCGTCATAAAGCGCGCGGCCGATGATGGCGCCCTCCAGGATCGCCGCTTCGGGCTCCGCGAGGCGGGTGATGTCGTCCATGCCGGAAAAGCCACCCGAGGCGATCAGCGGCGTCGACACGGCGCGCGCGATGGCCAGCGTCTCGTCCAGGTTGAGGCCGGTCAGCATCCCGTCGCGGCCGATGTCGGTGTGGACGATGGCGGCGACGCCCGCGTCCTCGAAGCGGGCGGCGAGGTCGGCGGCGGAAATCTCCGTCGCGTCGGCCCAGCCGGCCACGGCGGCGCGCCCGTCGCGCGCGTCGATCCCCACCACCACGCGGCCGGGAAAGGCACGCGCCGCCTCACGCACCAGCGCCGGGTCGCGCGCCGCCGCGGTGCCGAGGATCACCCGCGTCACGCCGCGTTCCAGCCACGTCTCGATGGCGGCCATGGAGCGGATGCCGCCTCCGAGCTGCACCGGCTTGTCCGTGGCGGCCAAGATCGAGGCGACCGCGGCCGCGTTGCGGCTCTCCCCGGCGAACGCGCCGTCGAGGTCGACGACGTGCAGCCAGGCGAACCCCAGCGCCGCGAAGCGCGCGGCCCGCTCGGCCGGGCTTTTGTCGAACACGGTGGCGCGATCCATCTCGCCCTGCTCGAGGCGCACGCACTCGCCGTTTTTGAGATCGATGGCCGGAAAAAGGATCATGGTGCCCAGGAGAGGAAGTTTTGAATGAGTTTGAGCCCCAGCTTTTGACTCTTTTCGGGGTGGAACTGGGTGCCGACGATGTTGTCGCGCCCGACGATGGCAGCAAACGGCACGCCATGTTCGGCGCGGGCGATCACCGCGCCGGGATCGGAGGGCACGATCGCGTAGGAGTGCACGAAGTAGGCGTGCCAGCCGTCCGGTCCGGTGGGGATGCCCTCCAGCAGCGGATGCTCGCGCGCCTTGTCGAGCACGTTCCAACCCATGTGCGGGATCTTCAGCGCCGGGTCGCCCGGCTCCAAGCGCCGCACCTCGCCGTCGATCCAGCCGAGCCCGTCGGCAACGACGTGCTCCAGCCCGCGCGTCGCGAAGAGCTGCATGCCGACGCATACGCCCAGGAGCGGCACCGCCCGCCGGATCGCCGCCTCCTCTACCGCCTCGATCATGCCCGGCGTCGCGGCGAGCCCCGCCATGCAGTCGGCGAAGGCGCCGACGCCCGGCAGCACCACCCGCTCGGCGCGCGCGACCGCTTCGGGGTCGGCCGACACCACCACCGGCGCACGCAGGTCCGCCTCCGCCGCGGCGCGCAGGAACGCCTTCTCGGCCGAATGCAGATTGCCGGAGCCGTAGTCGATGATGACAACGCTCAACGCGGATGCTCCGGGAAGAGGCCCAGCACCGGCTGCGAGTGCACCGCGCCCCACGGCTGCGGCGTGACCGGCGCCACGCGCGGCCCCGGTGCCCCGGCCGCCTCCGATGCCAGGCGTTCGGCGTAGTAGCGCCGTTCGGCGTCCACCCGCCGGCGCGCCTCCACCACGTCCATCATCCGCCAGCCGCGCCGGGCCAGCGCCCACCGCCGCAACGCCCGCGCCTCGAAGCCGAACCACAGCGTGAGCACGGCCGAGACGTAGAACGTCGCCACTTCGCCAAGCTGCTCGGCGGCGGCGAAGTTGGCCGCGCCCATGATGACGAGGTAACCGATCAGCACCACGATCATGCCATGGCGGAGCAGCCAGAGCGGCCCGAACAGCGAGGCCCACCAGGAAAAGCCGTCGCGCACGAAGATCGCCCGCTCGGCCTTGCGTGTGTCCGGCTCGAACTTGTCGTGCTCCCAGACGGTCCAGACAGCCATTTACAACGCTCCCTTGGTGGAAGGCACCGCGCCACCCGGCGCGATCACCGCCACCGCCGCGCCCAGGGCACGGGCCACGCCCTTGAAACAGCTCTCGGCGATGTGGTGGTCGTTGTCGCCGTAGAGGGTCTCGATATGCAGCGTGAGCCGGCCGTTCATGGCGAGCGCGGTAAAGAACTCGCGCACGAGCTGCGTATCGAAGGTGCCGATCTTGTCCGTCGCGAAACTGGTGCGGAACACGAGGAACGGGCGGCCGGAAATGTCGAGCGCGACGCGGGTCAGCGTCTCGTCCATCGGCAGCAGGCAGTCGGCGTAGCGGGCGATGCCGGCCTTGTCGCCCAGCGCCTCCAGCAGCGCCTGGCCCAGCGCGATGCCCACATCCTCGACCGTATGGTGGTCGTCGATATGCAGGTCGCCCTCGGCCCGCACATTCATGGCGATGCCGGAGTGGCGGGCCAGCTGGTCGAGCATATGGTCGAAGAAGCCGACGCCGGTGGCGATATCGCGCGGGCCGCCGTCGAGATCGACGCTGACTTCGAT